>JBKJIA010000405.1:0-19538 GCA_046598735.1 Polyangiales bacterium | reverse complement strand
CGCGCACAAAGACGCGGCCGTGGTCTCACCGCCACGCCGCGATGTCACGCCGCCGAGCCCGATTCAGGTCGCGCTCGATACGCTCTGTGCCGCGTTGCCGCAGCTTACGCCGGCGCGCGATCTACTCGCGCTTTCCATCGGCAAGCCCGGCGCCCTGTACTACGCAATCGAGCTCCCGCTCACGGCGTAGGGTGGCTTAGAGGTCGTTGAGCTCGTCGCTGCTGCCGGATTTGTCGGCTTCGCTGTCAGCGCTTTCGCTCGCGTCCCCGGACGATCGTTCCGACGATCCCTCGTCGCTCCCACCCAAGTCCGGCCGGCGTGTTTTCGACTTCACGGCGTTCCAGGGGCCGCCGCCGGTCTCGTAGGTGTCCGTGCCCCATTCCCCGACTAGCTTCCAGTTGTCTTCCACGGTGTCCTTGGCCAAACGGAAGTAACCATGGCCCTTGCTGTTGGTCGGTCGACCGACGATCAGCTCGCGCGCCTCGGTCCACTCGAAGCGCATGACGTCGCCCTCGGCGCTTCCTTGAATGCGGCCCGTGCGCTCTTCCTTTTGGAAGCGGCCAACCACGGTGGCGCCGTTCTGAATCAGGTGCATTTCGCCGTACTGCGGCGAGAACCAGACACCCGTGAAGGTGCCCCCCGCGGGCATTGCGCCAACTTTGACGTTCGCGTGTTGACGGCCCGCGCCGCAGGCGGCGAGTGTGGTTGAAAGGCAGAAACAAAGGCAAAGGCTCAGCGCCCTACCCAAGTTCGAGAGTCCAGTGAAACGTGCAGGCATCCTTGTCGACCTCCGGGACCGGACCATAGACGAACGCACGTGGAAGCAGCAATGCTCCTGAACACACGGCGTGTGCGCGGGGTAGTTCCGAAGCGGCGAATACGCGCGCTTCCTTTCGAGACGACCAGCCGTGTTACGATCCCCACGTGGCGCAGGTCAATCCGCTTACGCGTGAAGTGCTGATAAAGCTCGTGTACTACGGGCCCGGCCTCGGTGGAAAAACTACGACGTTGCAAAAGGTCCATACGGCTTCGCCTGCCGAGACCCGCGGAAAAATCGTGTCGCTCGCGACGCCCGTCGATCGGACGCTCTACTTCGACTTCATGCCGCTGCGAGTGGGTCCCGTGCATGGCTATCCCGTGCGCCTGCAGTTGTTCACGGTGCCCGGCCAGGTGTACTTCAACGCCACGCGCAAGTTGGTGCTGACCGGTGCCGATGGCGTGGACTTCGTCGCGGACAGTCAGCGCGATCGACAAGATGCCAACCTGGAGAGCTTACAAAACCTGGAAGCGAACTTGGGCGAGCAAGGTCGCACCACCGCCGGAGTGCCGCACGTCTTTCAGTTCAACAAGCGCGATCTCGAGAACATCCTGAGCTTGCCCGAGCTCAATGCCGCGTTGAATGCCCACGGATCGCCATCGTTCGAGAGCGCCGCAGCGCGCGGTCAAGGGGTGCTCGAGCCACTCGACGAGCTCGTGCGTTTGGTGTTGCTCGACCTTGAGAAGCGCGCTGTCTTTGGCCCCGAAGCCCAAGTCGAAGCACCGCCGCCACGCTTCGAAGCGACGCGCGATGGTCTCGGAGAATCGCTGACGCGTGCCAGCGAAGAGCTTTGGCGTGAAGCGGCAGATCCCACGCTGCAAGCGATCAAAAGCATGGTGCCCATGCACCGCAGTATCCCGCCGCAAGCACCCGCGCCTACGCGCAGTACGCCCCCTCAAGCTGCTGCTTACGCGACCGCCAGGCCCACGATGCCCGTGCGAAGCGTCGCGACCATGCCTCCCCGTCCCGCGGCTTTTCCGCAGCAGCGGCCACCCTCCAACCTGGCCGGCCGCAAGCAAGTGTCCGAGCCAGTCCGGGTGCCGCGTTTTGGCGCATCCAACGAATCGCCCCAGGAACGACCGGTAAGCGGCCCAACCTGGATCTTACTGTTTCCCGAGGAGCAAGCAGCCGCAGTGGCGCAGCTCGAACAAGACTTGATTGCGGGCGATCTGCGCGCTTCGATTTTGCGGTGTGATGCGCTCGCTTCAGAAACGCTCGCCGATGCCGCCGCGGAAAGCGCGCTCGAACAAGAAGAGCGTCGCCCCGCCATCGTCGCGATGTGTTTGGGGCTGCCCGGCGAGCGTTGGCGCGTATTCCGGGCGCTCGTCCAAGAGGCGCGCCTTGGCGCCGAGATCAACGAAGTCCAAGCGCTCGAGGCCTACTCGATCTTGATCGAGCTCAATCGACTTCGGTTGCGTTCGATTCCGCCGCGCGAGAGATAGAGCATCAGCGCCGCAAACAGCGCGGCCGCGAACGTGAGTTTGGCCGAATAAGGCATCACGGGCGCATGCATTTGGCTAATCGTGCCTTCCACCACGCCAGCCACGACCAAGAGCGGCATGCCGCCTGCGATCAGACGCACGGCCGCACGTGCTTCGATCACGAGCGCTGCACGTCGACTCCGCAAACCTGGACACCATAAACCGCGCGCTAGCAGCAACCCTGCAGCACCGGCAATGATCACAACCGTAAGCTCGACGACGCCGTGTGGGAGAATCCACGCCCAGAAAAACAGGCCCTGACCACTCGCGTGGTACTGCGCTGCTAGAGCTCCCAAAGGCACGCCGTTCCAAAACAAGACGGCCGCCGTACCTACGCCAAACGTCACGCCGAGTGCGAAAACCAGGAAAGTGACCTGAATGTTGTGCGTGAACAAAAAGCTCGAGAACACCGCAGCCGGGCCGACCTTCGCCGATCCTTCGACGGCTTCAGCGCGCACGCGTTCTTCCGGTGTTCGCGCTTGATGCATGTCCGGTATGACAAGGCCCATCGCTTGCGGATCGAGCGAGATCACCGCCGCGCCTGAAATCGCGCCGCCCACGAGCAAACAGGCCGAAAGCGCTATAGCCAAGCGTTCGCGTCGCACCAGACGCGGAAAATCTCGCCAAAGGAATTCGAATACGTGTACGCGCTGCAAGCGGCGTCGCCCGTAAACGCGCGCATAACCGCGCGCCACCAAGCCGTTCAAGTAATCCGTGAGCGCCGCATCCGCGAGCTCGTGTTGCGCGATGAGTAGGTCCGCACAAGCTGCGCGATACAGTCTTCCCAACTCGTGTACGTCTGCGACCGCCAGCGAGCGTGCGCCCTGCGTATCCAAACGGCGGAGCGTCGCTTCTAGTCGACGCCAAGCCTCGCCGCGCCGCCGCACGAAGGCGTCGGTCGATCCGTAGCCTGTTGCCGAAGATGTCGACATGTTCGTGGTACAAAATCCCGTGAGCGATGAAGTGTACGAGATCCGCACGCCCGAAAACGTGCGCTTTCACTTCGAGCGCGCCGGGCTTGCATCGCGGGCCCTCGCCTGGAGCGTCGATGTGGCGGTCATGGGCTTGGCCATACAAACCGCAGCACTATCGCTGACACTGTCGGGCTTACTGATCGGCGACCTAGCGACCGCGATCTTACTCGTCGTGATCTTCCTCGTACAATGGTGGTACGGCGCGCTTTGCGAATGGCTCATGGGCGGCCGCACCCTCGGCAAGATGTTGATTGGCCTACGCACGCTCGACGCCACGGGCCTTCCCTTGAGCTTTTACCAAGCGACCGTTCGCAATCTGCTGCGCGTGGTCGACTTCCTTCCCGGGCTCTATCTGGTCGGCGGAGTCACGGCGCTGATCGATCCTGAAGGCCGGCGCTTGGGTGATATGGCCGCTTCCACGCTGGTCATGCGCGATGGACGGGGACGTATTCCCGCGCGTTTGCTCGCCGGCAGCGAGGCGCAGATACCCGTCCTCGCCGACGTGATGGCCGCCGCCACCCGGCTATCCCCCGCGGAACGAGCCGCCGTACTTTCGCTGTGCCTGCGCCGCGATAGCCTGCCATTGACGGTGCGCCTCGAACTCTTCGAGAAACTTGCCCGTCACCTTGCACAGCGCCATCAGCTAAGCCGCCCTGCGCACCTATCGGCGGAGAAGCTAGTGCTGCAAATCGCGGCTGCCCTCAGTGCGCGCGCCCGCGCCCGCCATGGAGGCGGAGGAGGGCCATCGGTCTCCGTGAACGGCGAGCTCGTCGGGCCTCAAGCGGTCAAGACAACGCGAGACTAGGAGTCGTAGTCGCAGAAGACGATGGCACAGTGCCGACGCTGCGAGGAGCGGACGCGCTGGCAGAGTTCCGCAAGGTCATCATCGATGTCGACGACCTCACCTTCGGTCGCGCGCCCGGTCGCCTCATCGTAGCGGCAGGCGTCCAGCGCAACCCAGCGCCCGCGGAACAGGTCGACGCACCGGATTTGGTCCCAGGATAGCCGTTGTCCAAGGGGAACTGCTTCTGCGGAACCGTGTCTTGTCCGCTGCTCTGGCGGATTGGATTCGATCGGGTGTGCCATCACCGTTTACTCACCGTTTGACCGCGAGCCTGGCTCGGGCTTCTCGTGCTCTATGCAGCACAAATACGACGATCGCTCGTGGGCGAATGGAGGGAGAGGCTTTAGCGCCGGACCTTGCACGCATTGGAGGGTCAGATTCCGTCACCTCTGCGAAGCTCCTGGGACACGGGGCCGTCGCAATGGAACCAATTTCCTCTTCAAATGTGCACTAGGCAAGCGAAAACAACTCGAAAGGTAGGACTCTGTGTGTCTTGTTTCATTTAAACCCTAGTTCGGGGCGGGGCAACTTCGACCAAATAGCGCGCCTGGGGCTGACGCGGGCCCGCGGAACGCGTCGCACGGTGAAGAGCCGAGCCATGCGGAGCGGCACCGAGCTGCGCAAGCAGCGTCTTGACTGCGACCTTCCGGGGGTGGTGGTGCGTACTTTTCACGAGCGCCGGATCGGTACCGAGCGAAGCCACCTGCGCCCCGCAAAGCCGGCAGAAGCGCGCGTCTTGCGCGTTCTCCTGCCCGCAGCGTTCGCAATGCAGGGCCATGCGGGTCTTTTACCCGCCCTAAGCCAGCTTCTCTTCTTTTTCCTTCTCGTAGACCACCAACGGGCGCTCGCCCTTGTTGATGGTCTCTTCGTTCACGTGGACTTCCTTGACCGCACGTTGCGAGGGGACCTCGTACATGATGTCGAGCATCGCATTCTCGAGGATCGCGCGCAGACCGCGCGCACCCGCGTTGCGCTTGAGGGCTTGATGAGCGACTGCGCGCAAGGCTTTGTCCGTGAACGAAAGCTTCACGCCATCCATGTCGAGCAAGCGCGCGTACTGTTTGACCAGTGCGTTCTTCGGCTTCGTCAAGATGTCGATCAGCGCGTCTTCGTTGAGCTCGTGCAGGGTCGCCACCACAGGCAATCGACCGACAAACTCAGGAATTAGGCCGAACTTGAGCAAATCTTCGGGCTGCACTTGCTCGAGCAGCTCGCCGATGCGCTTGTCTTTCTTGGATGGGATGTCCGCGCCGAAGCCCAGCGTCTTCTCGCCGATACGACGTTCAACGAGTTGATCGAGCCCGACGAATGCACCGCCGCAGATGAACAAGATGTTGCTTGTGTCGACCTGCAGAAAATCCTGCTGCGGATGCTTACGACCACCCTTGGGTGGGACGTTGGCAATCGTGCCTTCGACGATCTTGAGCAACGCTTGCTGCACGCCTTCGCCGCTGACATCGCGCGTGATCGAAGGGTTGTCGCCTTTGCGCGCGACCTTGTCGATCTCGTCGATGTACACGATGCCCCGTTGGGCGCGCTCGACGTCATGATCTGCGTTCTGTAACAGCTGAACGATGATGTTCTCGACGTCTTCGCCGACGTAACCCGCTTCCGTCAACGTGGTGGCATCCGCGATTGCGAAGGGCACGTTGAGAATGCGAGCCAATGTCTGCGCCAAAAGTGTCTTCCCCGAGCCCGTAGGCCCAAGGAGCAAGATGTTCGACTTTTGCAGCTCCACGTCATCCGCGCTCACGCGAGAATCAATCCGCTTGTAGTGATTGTGCACCGCTACCGACAGGATCTTTTTCGCGCGCTCTTGCCCAATCACGTACTCGTCGAGGATGGCTTTGATCTCGGCGGGCTTGGGAAGGGGAGTGCCCGTGGAGAACGACTCTTCGCGATCAACTTCCTCCGCGATGATGTCATTGCACAAGCCGATGCACTCATCGCAGATATAGACCGTCGGCCCCGCGATAAGTTTCTTCACTTCCTTCTGCGACTTGCCGCAGAAAGAACATTGAAGGTTGCCGTGACCGTCTTCACGCCTGCGATCCACGCGTATCAACCTCTTGTTCGGGGCCAGAATGTAACTTGTTGAGTGTACCGTTCGTGATCTGCCGTAGCAACGCTGGCAGACACACGGCCAAACTTACTTCTTGGCTGGTCGAGGAGCGACAACGTCGTCAATGATACCATACTCTTTGGCATCGGTGGCCGAGAGGTATCGGTCACGCTCCGTGTCCTCTTTGATCTTGCTTGCGAGCTGGCCAGTGTGCTGCTCCATGATCGTGTTCAGGCGCGCACGCAGATCGAGAATCTCTCGGGCGTGAATCTCGATGTCCGTGGCCTGACCACGGAAGCCACCAAGCGGCTGGTGAATCATCACGCGGCTGTTGGGTAGCGCGCGCCTACGGCCCTTTTCTCCGCAGGCGAGCAGGACCGCCGCCATCGATGCGGCCTGGCCCAGGCATACGGTTGCGACGGGGCAACGGACGTACTGCATCGTGTCGTAGATCGCTAGACCTGCGGTGATTACACCACCGGGGCTGTTGATGTAGAGCGTGATCTCCTTGTCGGGATCCTCACTCTCCAGGAACAGGAGCTGCGCGATGATCAAGTTTGCGACTACATCGTTGACCTCTGTACCGAGGAAGACGATGCGGTCCTTCAGCAGGCGACTGTAAACGTCCCACTGGCGCTCACCGCGGTGCGTGGTTTCAACCACGACGGGGTTCGGTACATAGAGACTCGGCGTGAATCGGTCGTCTGCCACAAAATCCCCCTTGGCTCCCCGGATCATTCTGACGCAACGCCCATGTGGGCCGCCCCTGGGCTGATTCTTGAGCGCGCTCGACAACTAGCTAGGAAATGAGAGCGCAATCAAGCCGTTGCATCAGTGATGGTAGCCTGAGCGAGCAGATACTCAAGCAGCTTCTGTTCCAGGATTTGGGACTCGAGCATCTCCCGTTGCTCACCCTGCATCTCGGCGCGCACCTTGGCGATGTGCTTGCCGGTGCGATTGGCGATCTCTTCGAAGCGCTTGTCGAGTTCGGCCGGCTCGATCTTGAGCTCGCGTGTGCGCGCAACCGCGCCGAACAGCAGCGCCGCGCGAACACGACGCTCAGCCTCGACCTTGGTGTTTTCTAGGACTTCGTTGGGAAGCTGCATGCCGGAGCGCACCATCCGTACGTACTCCTGGAGCATCGCCTGCTGTTGCTGCGACACGAGCGACGGCGGGAGCTCGATCGGATTCTTTTCGATCAGCTTGTCGATCAGTTGTTCGCGCAACTCGCCATCCACGCGCTGTTTTGCCGTCTCTTCGAGGCGCGCGCGGGTCTTCTGCTTCAGCTCGTCGAGCGAGCCATGGTTCAGGTCCTTGGCGAACTCGTCGTCAAGCACAGGCAGGATCTTTTCCTTGAGCTCCTTGATCTCAATATCGAAGACGCCGGGCTTGCCTGCGAACTCGCCGCCCTGCTCTGCAGGGAACGTGACCTCGGCCTTGACCTTGTCGCCGGGCAGCTTGCCTAGCAGCGCGGTCTTGAGCTCGGGCAACAGGCTTCCGCTCAGGTCGATCGCGCGTGCGCTTGCGCTCAGCTCAGGACGAGGCGTGCCGTCGATGGCGATCGCGTAGTCACAAACGAGGATGTCAGTGTCGGTCGCGGGGCGCATGGGCTCCGGCACGCCGAGCTCCGCGTTGCCCTGACGGAGGCGCTCGATCGCTTCGTCGACATCCGACTCTGGAATCGCACCGGAGCTGCGGGTGAGCTCGAGGCCGGAGGTGTCGACGTTCTCGATGTTCGGGCGAATTTCGACCTTGGCTTTGAAGGCGAGCGCTTCGCCTTGCTTGATGCCGGGCGTGGTCTCGAGCGGGGGCACCGAGACGACGGCAAGCTTGTGCTGCTGCACCGCGTGACCTAGGCCCGCTTCGACCAGATTCTGAACGACCTCTTGCTGCACGCGAGACCCGTAGATCTGCTTGAGCACGGTGCGTGGGACTTTTCCGGGGCGAAAGCCCTTCACCTTGGCGGTGCGTCCGAGTTGGTTGTAGCTGCCTTCGAGTGCTTTTTCGACGCGATCCCAGGGGACCTCGACGCTGACCTCGACCAAGACAGGACTGATTTCGCTAATTTGCGACTGCATCGCGCGACGCCTCTCACCAGAACGTTGGAAGCGCCTGTCTAGTGCCCGCTCGTTCCAGCGTCAAGCGAGGTTAGCCGCTAGGTCGCTGACAGATGCATCAACGTGAGGTCGAGTGCGCGGGCCACTTCGAAGATGCGTTCGTCGCGATAAAACTCGCCAAATACGACGCGGCGGATGCCGGTGTTCGCGATCATTTTGAAGCAACTCCAACAGGGTGATGCGGTGACGTAAATGTCGCCGCCTTCGAGGCGAACGCCGTGGGTTGCGGCTTGGATGACGGCATTGGCTTCCGCGTGGATCGTGCGCACACAATGGCCGTCTTCCATCAAGTGACCGACTTCATCGCAGTGCGGCAAGCCGCGGATCGAGCCGTTATAGCCGGTGGAGAGGATGACTTTGTCGCGGGCGATCACAGCGCCGACGTGTTTGCGTGAGCACGTGGAGCGCGTAGCGACCTCGCGCGCGATGTTCATGAAGTACTGATCCCAAGAGACGCGTTGAGTGTGCGCAGGAGAATCGGACATGGTGCGCTGCCATATAGAATGACAATGCCTGCACCGTCCACCCATGCGGGTGAGCTCAGCTGGCGTCGGCCCAGGCTTGGAACTCGCGCACTAGGCTTGGCTGCGTCTCGAGGGCGACGCCGCGCATGATCAAGACGTGGGCGCCTGCACGCTTGATCGCGATGTCAGCGACGGGACGGGCGCGGCGTGCGGTCGCTGCCACGCGCTTGGCGGCTAGCGGATTGAGGAAGGCGAGCACCCAAAGCGAGCCTACCGTTTCGCGGCGTTTGAACACCACATAGCGGTCTGCGCGCCATGCGGAGGCGACATTGTGGCCGTGCGGACCTAGGTAAATGCCGAGCTCGAAGCGGCCCAGGCTGTCTTCGTCGACTACGCGATGGCCGGATGCTTCGAGTGACGCGAGCCCAGGCAACGTGAGCGCCGAGGGACGTTCCTGGGCGAGAAAAAGCGCGGGTTCTTGAATCTCGCGCGTCGTCGTGGGCGGCACACGATGAGCCGCATCGACCGTGCGAAATCCGCCTTCGTGAATCAACGCAGCTGCGAACAGTGCGCCGTCGCGATAGCGAAACAGCAGCGGATCACGGACGATAGCGGGCGCATTGCGCATGCTGCCCGTGAGCGTTTCGGGAGCTGAACGCAGCATTTTCGTGAGCTCCGAACGATCATGGACGAGTGCGTCGAGGCTGACGCCTGCCAAGCCTGCCGCGTAAGCCAACATAGTAAGGGTGGCATCGCCTTCCACCAGGGCGCCCAAGGCGTTGTCTGCGTCGGTCGTGCGCTTGGCATCGAGCGCTGCGCGTAGGCCAAGGTGCTGATCTTGAAGGGCGTGCACAAGCTCATGTACGACGGTGGCGCGCCACTCAAGCGCCGCTCCATCATCCCCGTCACGTGCAAACGATTGCGCGACATCGTCACGCACGGCCAAACTTTGCGTTTCCGGATCGTAATAGCCGATCAATTCCTCTTCCATCAGAGCTTCGATCAGTGCGCGTACATCGAGATCGGCATCGAGCAGGCCGAGGGCGATGTAGCGCAAGCGCACGCGTTCGAGCTCCTCTTGATCGAGCGCGGCGCTGACGTACGCGCGCATGGCCTTACGGTCTTGAATGCGCACTTCGACGGGGCGCAAAAACCGTAAGCCACGGATGCGTTCGGTCTCGCGCATGAGGACATTGATCGTGGCGAGCTCGCGAGGGGAGGGCGCGCGCGAGCTTGATGGTAGAGGCTGCGCACTCGGTCTTGCCGATGCCTTTGGCGCGCTAACCGTCGAGCTTGGTTTGGGGGCGCCTTGCGGACCGGCGCATGCAAGGAGCGGCCAAATCAGAACGAGCGCGTACGCTCGCCCTAACATCACGTTCGCACCACCGTGACCAACACCATGCACACCACGCGTTCGCGGGTCGCTTGCGTAAAAAAGCGCGTCAGCACACGGCGCACGTATTCGCGGAGCCCATCGAGATCGTCCATGCGGCCGTCTGAGACGGCTTCGCGCAGGCCGCGTTTGGCCGCGATGCCGGCCTGCTCAATGACCTCGCGTAAGTTGCCGCGAAACGACACGCCGCGCGCTTGAAAATCCGGTGCTGCGAGCAATCGGCCGTCTTCGTCAATGCTGAAGGAGACTGCGACGGTGCCGACCTCGGCGAGCCGTGCGCGGTCTTCGACGACGGAATCTGGCACGTCGACGCCGCGCGCCACGTGAATGCGGCCGGTGAGCGCGTGATCGACGATGCCGATGCGGTCGCGACGAATCTCCACGATGTCTCCGTTGCCTGCGACGAGCGTGTCACGGACGCCTAGCTCGCGCGCCAACGCGGCGTGCTTGGAGAGATGATGGTAAGTGCCGTGCACCGGCATGAACGATCGTGGGCGCACGAGCGCGAGCATCTCGGATTGCTCTGCTCGCTGCGCGTGACCGCTGACGTGCACTTCGCGATGCGTGCGGCGTTCGATGATTTCGACGCCTTGTCGCTCGAGCGCATCGAGCACGTGAATGACCGAGCGCTCATTGCCCGGAATCACGCGTGAAGAAAGAATCACGGTATCGCCCGCATCGAGGCTCAAGTATTGGTGGTCGCGTCGTGACAGGCGGGCCAGCGCGCTTTTGGGCTCGGCTTGGCTACCGGTGGCTGCGATCAACACGCGAATGCGCGGAAGCTTGGCAGCTTGCTCGGGCGTGACGAGCACGTCTTCCGCGTGATCGAGATAGCCGGTAGCTGCTGACACGCGCGCGTGGGTTTGTACGGATCGTCCGAGCCAACACAACTTGCGGCGCGTGCGCCGAGCGATGTCGATCATCGCGCGCAAACGGTGCGTATTCGAGGCAAACAACGTGACGACCACGCGACCGTTCGCCGCTTGCACGAGCTCGGCCAGCGCTTCGCCGACGGGAAGCTCGCTGCCCGTGGAGCCTTCGACATCGATGTTGGTCGAATCGCTCAGCAATAAACGCACGCCTGCGTCGCCCAGCTCGCGAAAACGCTGCGCGTCGAAGTGCTCGCCGTCGGTGGGGGTGGGATCGATCTTGAAATCACCTGTGTGAATGATCGTGCCGATCGGTGTTCGTAGTGCGAGTGCGGTGGCGTCCGCGATCGAATGCGTGACGCGGACAGGCTCCGCTTCAAATGGACCGAGTGGGTAGAGTTTGCCGGGCTCGATCGTGATCATCTCTGGCGGGCGCGGCGGCGGAAGCTCCGCCAACTTTTCGCGCAACAGCGCCAAAGCGTAAGGTGGCCCGTAGATGCGCATCGGATGCTCGCGCAACAAGTAAGGGATCGCGCCGATGTGATCTTCGTGGCCGTGGGTGACCCAAAGCGCCGTGTCGCGACAGGGCTCATCCGCAAGGTAGCGAAAATCGGGGCGGATCACGTCGGTGCCGAACGGCAAACCCGGAAAGCCTACCCCGCAATCGATCAGCACTCGCTGGTCATCGCACTCGATCGACATGCAGTTCATGCCGACCTCGCCCAAGCCACCGAGTGGCACTACTCGCACGCTGTCGGTCACGTTCCTCCGGCGCGAGTCTAGCCTTGCGCGTCGCGCCGGCACGAAGATCGTTTTGGTCCGTCCGAGTTTCGCTAGGTTTTTCGCGGGCTCCCACGATTGACCATGCGAAAGGCGTCATGCTAGGAGGCCCCGTGCCTATGCGCCGCTTTCTGATCCTTTCGTGTCTGGTTGCGTTGCTGGGGCCCGCCCGTTCGGCCCTCGCGCAAGCTACCCCCTCCAATCCGCCCGCTGCCGAGCCCGCACCTGCGCCAGCCGGTGCTGCGCCCGCGCCCGAGGGGGAGCCTGATGCTGCGCCTGCGCAAGGCGAGCCCGCTGCGGGGCCTGGTGGTTTGGCACCGCCTTCGCTCGCGCCGATTGAGTTGCCTGCATCGCCGGAGGAGCCGGCAACAGGCGCGCTGATGCCTACGCTTCCAGATCCGTCAGCTGCGGCCGCAAAGCTTCAGCAAGCCGCACCGGCGCCCGAACAGAAAAAGGGATGGACCGCGCCGGAGAGCGTGTTTCAACTGCATGGCTACTTTCGTATGCGCAGCACGCTGTTGCGTCGCGGGTACTTGAGCCACGGCACGGGCAGCGATCGCTTTCAGAATGGCGATCGAGCTAACTACGACCCGTTCGCGTCCTTCTTGCCGACCGATCGCTACAAGCGCGACAAAGACGGTAAATCGATCGACCCCGTAGACGGAGGCTGCGGCGACAAATCGTCTGTTAGCGGATCGCGATGCAGCTCGAAAAATCAGGCGAGCGGCGATCTCCGTTTGCGTCTGAAACCCGAGATTCATATCAGCGACGACGTGCGCGTGAAGATGTGGGTCGACCTGCTCGACAATGTGGGCGCGGGCACGCTCGGTTACGGTCCCAATGCGCCGATCACGGCGAATACCATGCGCGTGCGCAGGGCCTGGGGCGAAGCGCGTAATCGTGATCTTGGCGAGCTTCGTTTCGGTCGCATGGGCGCCGACTGGGGTCTCGGTATTCTGGACAATGGTGGCGATCGTTACGGCATCGATTCGGACTTTTCGTCCGAGGTCGATCGCGTGATGGGCGTCACGAACCTGGCCGGTTTCTATTTGATGGCCGCGTGGGATTGGGCCAGCGAGGGCGACGTTCGTCCCGGCGTTGCCACCGCATCCGGCGTATCGATAGATAGTGCACAGAGCGACGACCTCGATGTGTACACGTTCGCGGCAGCGCATCGCCTTGATGAATCGGTGCAGCAAAGCGCGCTACTTCGAGGCGAAGCCGTATTCAACTATGGGGTCTACTTCGTGTACCGCGACCAGCTTTTGCAGGTGGCGAGCGATACGACCAAGACCAACTTCGTGCGTCTCAACAAGACCGAGTACGTGCCCGATATCTGGGCTCAACTGCGCTGGCAAGGCCTACGCGTGGAGTTCGAAGGTACGTACACGGCAGGCGCGTTGGAAGGTGGCTGCCCTCAGCTCATCCTCGGAGACGCGGACGCCGACAGGCAGAATGCCCCAAACGCGGATGCGAAAGAGGTCAACACCCAAGATCGCACGACTCGCAAGACCACAGGCACTTGCAAGCTGCGTCAACTCGGCGCCGCACTAGAGGCCGAGTATCGTCTGTTCGACGAGCGGCTCGGCTTGTATCTCTACTCAGGCTTCGCGAGCGGCGACAGCAATGCTTACGGTCTTGCGGCCACCAACGACGCATCGTTCCAGCGTGTCGACAGCGCCACCCAACGGGGCAATCGCACGATCTCCACCTACCAGTTTCACCCGGATTACCGCGTCGATTTGATCCTTTGGCGCACGCTCATGCAGCGCGTGGCAGGTGGCTACTACTTCAAACCGGGCGTCAGCTACGATTTCATTCGCGACCCTTACGGTCAGCTTGCGGGCGGTCGTTTGGACGTTGTGTATAGCCGTGCCTCGGTTGCGGATCAGACGTGGGGTGGCAGTGGCAACCTCGGCCTCGAGATGGACCTCTCGCTCTACTATCGCAGCGAAGATGGCCCGGATCCGACGGACGGCTTCTACGGCCTCGCGCAATGGGGCGTGCTTTTCCCGTTCAAGGGGCTTGATTTGCCAGGCGACGATGCAACCAGCGCGATGATCTTCCGCGCCGTGGCCGGTATCGCATACTGATCCGCGCAACCGGCGCGCGCAGCGGCCGATAACGCGAGCATCATGGCTAAAAGCAAGACCGTTTTCGTATGCGCCGCCTGCGGGCATAACTCCCCGCGCTGGCTCGGACGCTGTCCTTCGTGCAATGCCTGGGGCTCGCTGGCTGAAGAACGCGAAAAGACCGCAGCGTCCACGACGTTAAGCCAACGTGCGCAGGCCGCCCACGCGAGCGGACGCGTGCGCGCACTGCCGCTATCGGAAGTCACCACGGACGCTGCGCGCCGTATTCCGACCGGCATTCAGGAGCTCGACCGGGTGCTGGGCGGAGGACCCGTCGCAGGCGGCGTCGTGCTCGTGGGGGGTGACCCCGGCATCGGCAAGAGCACCTTACTCTTGCAAGCATTGGGCGGCGTTGCAGGGCAGGGCGGCTCCGCGCTTTACGTCACTGGCGAGGAGTCTGCGGCTCAGATTGCGCTGCGTGCAGAGCGCCTCGAGACCCCGGGCATCTCGAAAGTGCACGTGCTTGCCACGACCGACCTCGAAGATGTCGAGGAGCTGCTGACACGCGACGCGCCCGATGTCGTAGTGATCGATTCGATCCAAACCTTACGGTGTCGTGAGCTGGAATCGAGCGCGGGCAGCGTCAGTCAGCTACGCGAAGTGACCGCACGCCTCGTCGACATGGCCAAGGCACGCGGACTTTCGTTGTTTTTGATAGGTCACGTCACCAAGGAAGGCGCGATCGCAGGTCCCAAGGTGCTCGAGCATCTCGTGGATACCGTGGTCTCCTTCGAAGGCGATGCCACGCAAGCATTTCGCATTCTACGCGCCACGAAAAACCGCTTTGGCCCCGCACACGAAATGGGCGTGTTCGAGATGTTGCGCGAAGGTTTGATCGAGGTATCGGACCCCAGTGCCATGTTCCTGTCCGAGCGCCCCAAACACGCGGCGGGCTCACTCGTGGTGCCGACTGTGCAAGGCAACCGTCCGCTCTTGATCGAAGTTCAAGCTCTCGTGGCGCAGGCCGCTTACGGTTCTGCGCGTCGTGTTGCGACCGGTGTAGACTCGAGTCGCCTCGCGATATTACTCGCGGTGCTCGATCGGAAGGCACACGTCCAAGTGCTCGATCAAGACGTCTTTGTGAGCGTTGTAGGCGGTGCGCGTGTGGACGAGCCTGCTGTCGATCTTGCGCTGGCGCTCGCGGTTGCATCGAGCTTGCGTGATCGTCCACTGTCGCCCGAAACCGTGGTGTTTGGCGAAGTAGGTTTGACGGGCGAAGTGCGCGCCGTCGCGCGCGCAGGCTTACGCCTGGCAGAAGCGCGCAAGCTCGGTTTTACGCGAGCGATCTTACCATTGGGATGCGTGGAGCGACTGCGCCCCAATGAGCGCGAGGGGATGGACCTCGTCGCCGTTCGCGATATCCACGAGGCGCTCAGCGCAGCATTTCGCTAGGGTGCGGGCGCCAAAACCACGGTCGTTGCACCAGGGCCGCTGCGGCGGCGCGCGCGTTTGCACTCCACATCGCTCAAACGTTTGGGCCCCGTCACGCGTCCCTGTCGCGCATCTGAATCCATCAGTAAGTACGCTCGATCAGGCCCTAGGTTGTCCGGATGGAATGGTTCGTCCATCAACACGTGTCCAAGCTCGTGCGCCTGCACCCAAGCCTGTCGCTGAAAGCGCACCGCATTGCGATCGAAAATCAGCGTGTTTGCCATGTTACTCACGTCCGATTCGATGAACGCTTCGCCCTGACGTTCTGGGCTGGCGAAGTGGTTGATCAACACCACGTCGATGCTCGTCGGGTCGTCATCGCTCAAAAGCTTGAGCAATGTTCGCTCTTCGAGCGTGCCTGCCGCGGACACATCATTGTCGAACTCTTGAATGCCATCACTCAGATCGACATGGCCGATTTCTATGCGTTGACGCGAGTCAGTCGTCAATGGGCCCCGACTATCTACGGAAAGGCCGACCAAGCCCCCGTTCCTGTCGCGCACAATCACGTCCGTGCTGCCATCTGCGCCGCGTTCGGTGCGGGGATTGGGGCTAATTTGCGCAAAAAAACCGGCCTTCGTCAGCGCATGGCCAATATCGCGTGCCGTTTGTTCGGGCGTGTTTCCCCGCAGGGTGGGAATGGGACCGACGCTGCGTTCAGCCACGTGAATCCGAATCTGGCCATCACCCGCAGCCGGCAGTCCATCGATGTCCGCAATGCTCAGCAGAGAGCGTGGCGGAGGATCGACGATGCGGACCTCCGTGTCTTCGGGTCGGCCGAAATCGACGAAGCACTGCGCCCAAATCTCGTTCGCTATCACGACTTGCTCACGCGACAGTAGCTCTGCCTGCTTTTCGTCTTCACCCAGCACGGTGGCTCCATTTGGTTCAAGGCGCAGCACCGTCACACGAAGCTTGCCGCGTAGCACCGAGCGATCACCGCCCGTGCGACCAGCCTTCCCGACGAAAGCGTGCTGTGTCAGAGGCGCGCGCGCGTCCCCGAAACGAATGCCCACGCGGTCGCGCAACCTTACCTTGAGCAGCTGTCCGCCAATTTCAGGAGCAGACTTGTCGGTATTGTCCGCCACGAGCCGCACGAACCCGCTGCGAAAGCGATGGGAACTGCCCACGCGCGACAGCGGTAGGCGACGCAGCACATCCGATACCTTACCGTTTGCATCTTGCGCAACAAGACTGGTGTACAACACACGCGCGGTCGCGCCGACGTCTTCGATTTCGATGCGCACGTTTTCGGGATCTTCACTGCGCGTGTCCGCGCCGATTTCGCGCGGCAAAGATGGGTCGTGCGTGATGCGCCGCGAAATGCCGAGCGCGGTGTTCGATGGATCCAAAACGGCGTTACTCGCGTCGAGCCACGACAAACCCACGACCGTGACCGGCACGCGCAGCGTGCGACTGCCCTGCTCGAACACGATCGCAGCATCGCCGATGGCTTTCGAGATACGCGCGCCCTGCACATGTAGCGCGGGGGCCGTGGCAGACGCCCGAGCAGCCGGAGCGCCCGCGACAATCAGACGCAAGCCGCCTTCCACGCGCACTTGCGTCCCGCTTGCTGTACCCGTGATGCGCAGCTCGGCGAGCTCATCCCCGTTTACTTTCGTGCGGTCGTCAGCGTCGCGCACGCCGTTCTCATCGTCGTCGTCTGCATCGAGTGCCACGCGTACGAGCGCGGGCACAGCCGCGTCCGTCGCAAGATCAATCGAGATGGTAGAATCAGCGTTGGCTACGCACGCCACGCCCCAGAGCGTGCAACCTAGAAACCAAGCACGAACGAGTCGCGCCTTACGGTCTACAGGGTTTGGAAGGGCCACGTCCCTACGTTCTCATCGCGCAACAGTCGTTCTGCCGAAGGCGCCATGCGCGTACAACGCGTGCTCTCAGCATACACCACGCTGCGCAAACGCCAGAACGCCTTGTCGTAGTCATCGTTCACAATCACGTAATCGAACAAACGGTAATGTTCGATCTCGAGCTTCGCTTTGGCAAAGCGCTTGAGAATCGTCGCTTCGTCATCGGTAGCGCGGCCACGCAGGCGCCGCGAAAGCTCATCCATCGAAGGGGGCAGAATAAACACGCCCACGGCGCTGGGCAGCTGCGACTTGATCTGCCGTGCGCCCTGATAATCCACGTCGAAGACGATTCCAACCTTACCTTCGCTGCGCGCGCGATCGAGCTCTGCAATGCTCGTGCCGTAGAAGTTGCCGTGCACTTCGGCCCACTCCACGAAAGCACCGGCTTCGACGCGACCCTTGAAGTCGTCCTTGCCGATGAAGAAGTAGTCCCTGCCATCCACTTCGGTGGGACGTGGCTTACGCGTGGTGCACGACACCGAGAACGTAAAGTCCCGAAAGTGGCGCAACAGATCGCGCGTCAGCGTGGTCTTACCCGCGCCAGACGGCGAACAAATGATGAGCAAAAGAAGGTCCGAGCCGGGGTCGCGCATCACGGCCGATTAAAGCACATTTTGCACTTGTTCTCGCAGCCTCTCGAGCTCTGATTTCATCTCCACCACACGATGCGCAAGCGCCGCATCGTTCACCTTGGAGCCCGTGGTGTTGATTTCGCGGCCCATTTCCTGGATCAAGAAGTCAAGCTTCTTGCCTACATGCTCGCCGCCCGCGCGCAATAAAGCCTCGAATTGGCGGGTGTGACTATCCAAGCGAGTCAGCTCTTCGGTGACATCCGACTTGTCCGCGAACCAAGCGACCTCTTGCACCACGCGCGCGGAATCGAGCGTCATGTCCGAGCCTTCGAGCAGTTTTTCGATGCGCTTGGTGAGACGCAGGCGCGCCGCTTCCACGATCAGCGGCCGCTGATTCGCGATGAAGCTCGAATGTTCTCTCAAGGTTGCGACGCGCATCACCAAATCATCGAGCAGCGCCGCACCTTCCGTGGCTCGCATTCGGGCAAGGTCCAAAGCAGCTTGCTCGGTTGCGGCTTTCACCGCAGCGGCCAGGGTCTCCGCATCAAAGCGCACACTGCCCGCAAAAAGTCCGGGCACGGAAACCAGCACGCCAATCGGGATTTCTTGACCGGGCGCAAGCTCGTCGCGCAGCTCACACAACGTCTTGTACACGGCGCGAGCACGCGAGCTGTCGAGGGCATGCGCTGTCGTGGCGAGCGCTTCCCAACGCGCGTGCGCCTCAATCCGGCCACGGCCGCAACGCGCGCGCACCTCATCTTCGATCATCGACGCGGCATCGACGAGCTCATGACTCGTTCGTACGCGCACATCGAGATGGCGGTGATTCACCGCGCGCAACTCGACGCGCAACATACCGTCGGCTAGCCGCGCTTCGCCCAGACCGATGCCTGTCATGCTGAGGAGCGCGGAAGGAGCGGCCGCCACGAGGCTCAGGTCAGGCCCTTCTTGCGCTTCATATCGCCCATGATGCGGGCGTACTCGATTTCGAAGCTCGCGGTGCCCTCTTCTAGATTCTTGATCTTAGAGCGCACTTCTTCATCGAGCTCGCCGCCCACGTCCATGTGCTTCTTCAGGATGGGTGTGATCTTGAGCCGCAGATTCGCATCCTCGGCGAAGACTTCGTCCACGTTCTTGCTGTGGAACAGGATCTCCAAGATCTGGTCGAGCAAATACGGCAGTATGTCGTCGACCTGGGGAGCGCCTTTTTCCTTGGCGACCTGGTTTTTGAGCTTTCCGAGTTGCGCGTAGGGCAATCCGCGTGCCTCGAGGCGATTTTTTGCTTCATCGGTCACCATTCGCTCGTAACGAAGGTACTCTTTGAGCACGGATTCGACGTCGAGGACGACCTCCGCGGGGGCCTCCGTTTCGATGTCATTGTCGGCCGTGAGCACACGGACGATCTCCTCGGAAATAGTCGGGATTTTCCCGCTGAACAGGCGCATGACAGTCCCCTTCGCACAGCCGATTCAGCGTGGCCAGAACCGTGCGCGCGCGGGAAGGTACGCCTTTAGGTCCGGTACGTCAATGAACACCGAGCCTTACCTCTCGGAATTGCTGGGATATGTGCGAATCTGTCAGGCATGGTCTTTGCGTCGGGGACCACGAATCACGCTTGACCTGATTTGCCATATGGCAGCAATATAACTGTATAGTTGTAACCCGGGAGTTGGGGGCTGTATGGATCAACGCGATCAACCTGTTTACCGCGACTACCTCGGTGCGGCGCGA
>JBKJIA010000349.1:0-8554 GCA_046598735.1 Polyangiales bacterium | reverse complement strand
CGTTGCAAGACCCGTGACGCGCACTTCGTGCACCTCCGCGCCCCCCGAGCCCAACGCGATTTTGCACCACAGACATTATGCAAAATCCCCCTTTGCTCGGGGGCTGCGATAGTGCGCGCATTCCCGCGTCACGGGGCTTGCAACGCAACGCACGTCTTCCAAGCCGCGCAAGCCCCGCGCCGCGAACGATTGCGTGAGCGAGCGGCGGGATGGTTCACGTCATTGACCATCGGCAACCTGGCAACTTGAAGGACCGTCCTCACGTCGTTCGTCGAACACCGCAGTGCACCAAATGCGACGGCGGACCATTCGCCAGCTTACCAGGGGTGGGGGCTGCGCACGCCTCCGAAAGCTGGCCGGTCACGACGTCACGCCAACGCGCTGTAAGCGTTCCGCTCGGCAGGCGGGCGACCTCGAGGGCTAGGCGCGGGTAAGCAGGGTTGATCAGGGCTTCGCCGGCGGGCGTAGGGAGTGCGATCCAGATCATGCGCCTGTATCGGACGCAGGACCGGACGGTTGCGCGGATGTCGGAGCTGGCCTTGCAGCTGAACTTGTGGTCCGTTAGCTGTCACATGGAGCCAAATCTGCACGCACCAATCCTTCGCCGCGCTGGCATGGTGCTTCTTGCTGTCGGAGTTCTTGACATCGCAGTCATGATCTACTGCATCGTCAAAGGCATCTCGTACTCGTCGAGTTTGAACGTGTTTGCCGTTGTGGCCGGCGTGTTCCTTATGAGCGGCAGCTTGGCAGCCGCCGGGTTTGTCCGGTGGTTCTCTGTCTTCTTTCTGGCGGCTTTGTGCGCGCTGGCGCTTGCCTGGCCGGTCCTGCAGCCACTCGATCTCACACTCACGCAGATTCGCCTTGATCCAACTGCCGCTGCCTTGTCAGCGCTGCTTGTCGTCGGCGTAACCTTCTTGTTCTTCTGGCTGCAGCGGCAACTTGGTAGTCCAAGTGTCCTCGCCGCAATCGAGGCTACGGGAAGGAAGATCCGCAGCATGTGGGTGCCAGCGGCCACAGGCGTGGCACTTGTCGTACTTCTTGCTGCGGTCGTCCCGCTTGCACATCGCGGCGAGTCCGGAAGCAAAGCCAAGGCCGTCGCTCAACGGCAGCTGGGCACCAGCTACAAGTACCACGTGTCATCGTTGAGCGTATCCACAACGAACCAAGGTACGTCAGTCTCGGCGCGCGTCACCGCGTGGAATGACAGCGAGGTACGTGTACTTCCGGTGGAGTGGAGCGAGTGACTGTTGAAAGCCGAGCGTCAAGGTAGTTGTCACCTGACGATTACGCGGAGCGGTGCTCCTTTGTAGACCTTAGCTCGATGGCCTGCCTGTCGCCTGTCGGGGTGGAGACGGACTTTGACGGGTCTGCGCCACGACCTGACCTTACCGGTCCAGCGCTCCGGATTGGCGCGGTTGGCGCGCTTGTAGACTGCGCGGCGGGCCTCCAGGATCGCGATGTCGCGTCCGACGAGACTGTCCGATTTTTTGTTTACGGCTTCGGCGGTTCGGTTCAGATGTTGAAACGTCCTTCGAAGAAAATCGCGAACTGCAGGAGGGCCTTGCTCCAGTCGTAGTGAGGCTTCCACCGATTTGTCGCATGTGTACGCATTTCGCATTAGACCCCTACGGGTCTCTCCCGCTAATACGCTTCCGGATCTTTGCGGTCCTACGTAAACCCGCGGAAGGCTAGTTCGACCTTACAGAGGACTACCCGTAGTAAAGCCTAATTCGGCACCTACTGAGAACACGGCCTTCAGAGCCCAATCATTATTCGCACCGACCTTTGGACCGCCGACTCCAACACCGCTGTTCTCGAGGTCAATCTGCCTCAGCGGAACTTCGTCAGTAATGCCCCAGCCTCTGAACTCTTCATCCGCTACTTTGAATGGGCCTGCTTTGACGCCTGCTTCAACATAGAGGCCGAGATACGCTGGCTTGTTGCTCGCACCACAGGCGGGTGCGAAGTCTGTTCGGCGCACTCTAGGCGTTCCCAGTGGCGAAAACTTGACACCACCGCCAACGCCAAAGCCTACGCGACCGGCAAAGAAACCTCCATCCGCAGACGTGTAGCCCACTTCGACGCGGCCACCCCAGCCAGCATACGCCTCGAAGGTGAAAGACCAGAGTCCGTCTGGATCGATCAGGTTCACCGGATCGTTCCCAACGTACGCGTACAGGTTCGCTTGCCCACCTTGGAAGAGAATTGGATCCCTCGACGTCCACCGGCCGGTCCACGGGTCATAGTCCCGCTCGCCGAAACGCACGAGTCCCGTATCTGGGTCATACAATCCGCCCGCAAAACCGAAGGGCTGGAACCCCGGATTCGTGTCGACGAGGACGCGCCCGAACTCGTCATAGTCCAACCGCTGAACGAGCGCACCGGAGACTACGTTCACCACCAACCTTACGCTGCCGCGGAAGTCGGACACGATTCGATAAACTTGACCGTTCGTAACCATAAGCTCAGGAACCGTACGGTCTCCGTAGGCAAACCTTGCCTGCGTTTGACCGTTTCGATCGAGCTGCGCAACCACGCGTAAACCGTCTTGGTAAAGCCAGCGCTTTTGCACGATCCCATCGACGCTCTTACTTGTACGGCGGCCCTGATGATCAAGCCCGTACTCGATCAGAGGCTGGTTCGGGCCAGAGACCGACAGTAAACCTCCCGAAGCCGCGTAGCGGTACGTAGTAACCTCCCCGCTCGCTCGATCGGTGCGCGAGCGGAGGTTACCGAAGTCGTCGATGTCATAGTCGTAGGCACCGTAAGATTGCACGCGGTCGGCACCATCATAGCTTCCCATTTCAGTCTCGAACTCGGTCTGCCTGAGGGTTCGGTTGCCATTCTCATCGTACTGATAGTGAGCCGCCAGCTCCCCTTCGAGGAACACGTCTTGCAGACGACCCCGTTCATCGTATGCAAAACCGCGTTCGACACTTGTGCCGAGCATGGTTTCTCGCTCGCTCAAAATCCGACCCGCAAGGTCGCGGGTCACGTCGGCCACGGCATACAGAGAGTCATTACCGTACCGCGCTGCGAGCGACGACAGCTCGCCGTACGCATTGTACCCTATGCTACTTTCGACCATGTCGGAAGAGGGTCCCGTAGCATGCACAAAACGTGTACTTGTGATGCGTCCTGATACCTCCGAGCGCCGTGTTTCGAGGGTGCCGGCAAACGTGTATGCGTTGGGGTACACCGCGTGACTTATGGCGAGACCGTCTCGATCAAAGCCTATCTGGTCTACTTTCACGCCGTTCACGGCGATCGCGCTGCGGCGTAGCATCGTATCGTATCCGAAAGACACGATGGAAGTGCGTCCCTGCGAGGTGAGCGTGCTGGCCAGGAGCAACGGCCCATCGTATTTGTAGGTCGTAATGGAAGTTAGCTGTTCGTCCGTATGTTTCACTTCTGCGAGCTGGCCACCCCGTGAGTAGTAGTCGAACTCGGTCGTCGCGTCCGCCGTCGTGATGGTGTCGGGAAGACCCGCAGTATTGCGTTCGATCAGGATGCGTGGTTCCGGAGCCGCGAGCGCTTTGAGACGCCGGCCGGGAGTATAAGACCACGCGAGAGGGGAGCCATAAGGGGGGGTATATCGAGCCGGTTGCCCGATCGGAGAATACTCCGATGAGTGCTCCTCTGAACCAGGTGGAGTCAGCCCGAGCGTCCGGCCTACCCGATCGTAACGGAAATCAATTTGGGCATGGTCGCTCAATACTCCGATCGTGCGACCGACGGCGTCGTGGTCAAGCAAGGTGACCTTGCCGTCCGGCGCGGTCACCTCACTTAGCATCCCTGCGCTATCGTACACGTACCGCGCGATGCGATCGCCCTGAGCGATGGATGTCACCATGCCTTGCGCGTTGCGCGCATAGGCGATCGGAAGCACTCCCGGAGCGTTTATGCCGACGGGCTGGCCGGCAGCATTGAGACGGACGGTTGTGAGTCGTCCCTGCGGCGTCTGGTGCCTTATCGTGTTTGCATCGAGGTCCTCGATCTGTACCCGTTTCACAGCGTTGGGGTCATACAGAGCAAGTCCCTGTGGATTGAACGTCGACGTTGTCGTAATCTCGCGGGCATTGTTTAGCGCATCCCGGCGAGTGACCTTGATGGAGGTTTCAACGCGCAAGCTCCGATTCTCGGGCGACGTAACCGTTTGACTTGCCACGTAAGGCTTATCTCCGCCTGCGACTGGGTCGTCGGCATATATTGTCTCTACCTTAAACCCATCGGCGGCTGTGAACACACTCCGCAGACCGTCTTCGTCGACCGTGGTCTCAGCGCCGAGCGTCGAGGTCTTGACTAGAGTGGTAACCATCGAACTCTTCAGTCGCTTGTACACCGTGGCGATGCCGTCGCCGTCTTTGTGCGTGATTGACACTTGGCCGGTTGCTGCAGAGGTTTGCCGCGCGAGCGTTTGCACGCCACCCGCCGCATCTTCATCGCGCGTGAGTCGACCTTCCTCGTCGAACTCAAACTTGGTGACCGCTCCTTCGGGGTCCGTGAAAGTCTTCATGAGTTGTGTAGTCGGATAGTAAGTCATCGAGTACGCCTCCCCCATGGGATTGGCGATCGATGCAACGCGACCACCATTGTCGTATGTCAGCTCAGTCCTGTGACCATAAGGTCCAACGATGGCCGTCAGCTTGCCGCGTGAGTCCCGTTCCAACTCGGTCCGGCGCCCGCTCGCTTCAATGATTGCGGCTACGTCGCCCGCGCTGTATTCGAAGCGACGCAGCTCTCGACCCGTGGAAGGCTCATAAATTCGACCCACGCTTCCGCCCTGGACCACGTCGGCTCCGGCCGCGCTCGAGGTAACGTCAATGATCGGATACTCATCCAATTGACCGCAGGAGTAAGCCTGGAAGCGAAGGCGGCCGTCTGGAAGTGTCGCGAAGACCACCTGCGCAAGGCGATAGGCGGAGTACTTGCCCCAGCAATCGTTCTCCGCGTTTCGCTGCAAGACAAACTTCACGTCGCCTTGGTCCGCAGAGCCTTGGTGACTTACTCCGCCTGCATCCGCCATGGCCCGATAGTCCAATGCCTGAACCAGCAGACCCCGTGCAAGATATCGATACTCGAGACGATACCGGGAAACGAGCAGTCGGTCGCGGATTCGGTCATAGGCAAGACCCGAGGCCTCGCAAAGCGTGCATATGCTGGTGTCCTGCGCGATCACCTGTCTTACGCTGCCGTCAGCTTGTACCCAGACGATTCCAGGATTGACCGATCCTTGCGCGAAGTAGCTACCGCCACCAATGTGCGCAAAGACGCTTCCACGCGGTCCTGGAGTAAGGTCGCTCAAACCACCCGTGTTCGGAAGGCGCTCCGCGACGCCGTTGTCGCGAATTCGCCAAAGCCCCGTCGGCGAGTTGATCATCACGCCACCGTCATCCAATGCGGCCATTTCCGGCCACAAGCTCAAGTACACCTTGGCGGTGCGACCATCCTCGATGAACGAAGGCGGGTTTGGCGAGTCCAGCCTTCCTTGAGTATTAGCGTACCCTAGCGCCGGGCCACCCACGAGGTAGCGTCCCCTCGCGAGACTCAAGCGCAGTTTGCCAGACTGGGTATAGGTGCGCACCACTTGAAAGCGGATGATTGAATAGGTGCGAATAGAGTACGCATATACAGCAGCCCCGTCCGGCGAGAAGATAAGGCGTGGCAGCTGCCCCAGCTCACGCTGAGAGCTCGCCGAGCAGTCGGTCTGCGCGGCGTACGCCTCAAGGCATACGGGGACGGCCCCCGCTGTTTGTGGCCCGTTCAAGCCTGCAAACGACTCGTCCATAGCCACCGCGAACAAAGGCGCGTACCCCGCCGATAGAACCCCCCCATTCGCTGGGTTGATGTGAGTAAGGTCGCCGCCGTCCCGGATGGGTGAAACAAGGCTGGTTCCATCCGGCGCCACGGCAACCAGTGTCCAAGGGCGGCCGCTAAAGGGTGGCAGACGCAGCGGAGCAGGCGTCTGCACGGTCCTCGCCGAGACGTTGGCGACTTGCAGGCCCATGACGACCGACCTTGGCATATCAGGTGCGCCGACGACGCGCGGCACGACGTTGATCTGCCACGCGCTCAATCGGTCCGGCTTCACGACATCCGCATTGTCTGCCTTGAGGGGCCCCTGAAGGCTGATCTCGTGCAGTCGGCAAACGGAATACTGACTATTCGGAGGCTGCGCCCGAACGTCGAAGACGACTTCTTCTGCTTCGAGGCGAGAGGCAATCGCACCGAAAGAGTCTTTCGCTTCGGCGCGGGAAGCGAAAACGACCGGGTAATACCAGTTGCAAACCTTGACACTCGCCTGCACCGAGCCATCGCGAGCGCGTGCAAATCGGTCGTAACCCGACCACGTAAGCGTTAGGTTTTGGCCCGGCGCGTTTGAAAACAAACGTGACTCGAGCTTGCCGGCAACCGTCGTTTCAGCCGTCACGCGCACCAACGAGGCAGTCGTCACGGTCGGCGTGATCGGGATGCTGACGCTGGATGGTGCGATACCCCTCGCACGACGACTGGTATAGTCAAGGGTGTACGGCGTGCCTGCGATCGGAACGCTTTCTCCCAGAGATTGACTGGTGCAGCCGATTACGGACCCCCCGACGGTTGCACCTTCGCAGTCCGGTTCTTCTTCTTCCGACGCTGGCGGCAGGTCGGTGTCGCTGGCTGGCGACCTGTTGAAGTTGCAATCCCAAGCAGAGAAGTGAGGAATTAAAGCGCGCCACAGTGTGGCGCCCATACCGCGGGTTTCTGCGAGCCTTCGACGCTCCTCAAGCTTAACACCCATCGCTTCAAGCGCGCTATCGCTCTCAGGTACGCCGTCCCCGTCGACATCGAGTTCAGCTGCCCCGTCCGCGACCCCCACGATCGCTACGACGCGCGCATCGTTCTCCGGCAACCAGCAACGACACTCCGCATCGAAGTTTCCTAGGGGGACATACATACCAACGGGCACGTTAAGGAAGTTGTCGACATAGTAAGGAATGGGCTGGTTGAACTCGACGCTCTCCGCGCCTTGGGCTACGGCTTCGTCCACTGAAAGCTCAAACGCGTAGGTATAGGCGACGTTCGGAGCAAGCTCGCCAGGCATCGTTTCTGGGCCGGTGTCGCCGATGGTGTACTCGGTGATCCGCACGCGACCGGCGTCGAGGGGCGCAATCGAACCGTCAGGTAAGACCATCTGAGCAGTGACGCCCTCGGGCATGATGAGCATGCCCTGTCGCGTACCGCGAGCATCCTGCACTACCGTGCCCTGGACAATCTGACTTGCCGACGTCCCATCGAACGTCACGTCGGTTCCGCGCGCGTCCAAGGGAATCATGACAACATCGCTTACGCCTGCGACGCGCCGCCAACCGACAGCCACCGTACGGACGACCGGTAAGAGCGCGGGCGCACGATAGACAATGGTCACGTTTCCACCACCCTGCACGAGGATGTCCGCGGCGCCATCCGCCGCGGTTACCACGTAGCCAAACTCCGGTCGGTCGGCCACCGACACGGTAACTCCCGCGAGCGGCATGCCTTGCCGGTCAACGACACGAAACGAAATGAGCGACGTCGTTCTGGCATCGAGTGGGAACGTCAGGTCATGTTGGAGCGGATCGCTCCCTTCCAATAGGAACCCGTACTCGTCAAGAATCGAAGGTTCCGGATGCGTGGGAAGGGGTGTCGCAATGGAGGCTGCCGAAACGGGTATGGGCACGCAACCGACGGTACCGGCGCACTCCGAGTCGAAGCAGTCTGGACGCAGGTCTCCATCGTCGTCTAACCCATTGCCACACACCTCGGTCACGCAAGGAGCGCGGCTCGAGCATGAGGCATCGGAGCAGTCGGTTGCGCCGTCACCATTGTCGTCGATACCGTTCTGACAGTCCTCGAAGCAACTTGCGCGGTGCGCGCAATCCGCATCGTCGCAGTCCATCGCACCGTCGCCGTCGTTGTCTTGCGCGTCATCGCAAGCCGCTTCGCGGTCGCAGGTTGGGGTTACATCGCAGCTCGAGACCTGCTGACCCGCCACACAAACGATGTGCCCGAGGCTCACGCATGCGTCGTCGCGGCAGGTTACGGGAGCGCCGAGATCTTCGTCCACAAGGCCGTCGCAGTCGTCATCCACAGCATCGCAGTCGGCATCGACCGCCGCGGGGTTCAGCGGGGTGCAGACGTCGACAAACACGCCTTGACGGCAGGCTCGCACGCCCGCTGCTTCGCACGGTCCGACGCCGCACGTAGTGGGAGTAGATTCAACATCCTCGTCCACTTCACCGTCGCAATCGTCATCGTGACCGTCGCATGTAGGATCGTTCGCAGAAGGGGTACCCGGCTCACAGGAATCCACGATCGTGCCCTGATCGCAGCGCGTGAGGCCGCTAGCGGCGCATGCACCTTCGCCGCATTGCACGACTTGAGGCACGTAGTCTTCGTCAACGCTGCCATCACAGTCGCTGTCGACGCCGTCACAGGTTGCGTCAGTGCTCGTGCCCCTCCCCGGCACGTCTTCGTCAACGCTGCCATCACAGTCGCTGTCGACGCCGTCACAGGTTGCGTCAGTGCTCGTGCC
>JBKJIA010000310.1:0-6893 GCA_046598735.1 Polyangiales bacterium | reverse complement strand
ACCGCTGGTTGCGACGTTGCCGGAGCTAGGAGCACCGTGGAGGGGAAGTGCCTTGGCAAGAACAACTGCGAGTTCTCCGTTGCGGCGCCGGAGTTTCCCTTCGCGGGCTGCTCAGGCCCGAAGAAATTGCTGGTCGCGTACACATGTATTGCTCAGTAGACCACGCGCTTTCGCGTCGCGAACCTTGCGTAGAACCTTGCGTACCGGAGCCGTGTCTCACCGAGGAAGCCAGTAAGCGCTTCCGCAGGGGCATGACACGCTTCTGAGAGGCGTGAAAAGGTCGAAAAGAGGCTCGTCCTCAGTACACTTCGACCTCAGCCAGGCTCAGGGGGTTGGTGCCATGGAGCTGTACGCGCACGAACCGGCCTTTGGCACCCGCAAAATCGAAGGACGTCTTCTGGCCAGCGGTGCCCGAGAAGTCACGGCGTGCGATTTGGTTACCGTTTGTGTCGAGCAGGTCGACGTGGAAGCTCGACAGGCGCTCCGGTAGCTCCGCACGGTTGAAGACGACAACGCGACCCACGGGCACGACGCTGCCCAGGTCGACCTTCCACCACGCAGCCGCGTCGCTGTTCGTATGGGTGACCGAGTTACCGCCGTAGACGCCGTTGGTGTTGCCATCGACCGCACGCGCTGCGTCCCCGTCCCAACCGGTGGAGCTCTGCGTGGCGCTCTTGCCGCGCGCCTTGTTGATGACGAGGCTGCTGCAGCTCGGTGCGTTGAAGGCCTCGACCAAGGCCGCAATCCCCGTTGGGTCGAGGTCATTGACGGATACGAGCTCACCTTCGGCCGCCGAGATCACGGTGTCTGCCGCATCCACGAGATCGGCCGCGTCACTGATGCGGTCCTTGAGCTTCTCCTTGATGAACTCCCGATAGGTCTGCTTCTGTGCGGCACTCAGGGCTTGTTTGGTGGCGAACTTGAAGCCTGCCGATGCACCGAGGCTCATCGCCATGGAACCGATGTTGGCAGCGACCTCGAAGGAGGCGTTCATCTGGCTGATGATCTTCTTGGCGCACTCATACTCGGAGACGGCGCAACCTGCGGCGCATGCGATCGGCGTCTCCGCGGGACAGTAACCCCAACACACAGGGCCGACGCCGTCATAACCGGAGTTGCACTTGTTGTAACAAAGGCCTGCATCCGCATCGAGTGCGCTGTTGCACTGGCGAGGAGCGCCTGCGCCGCGGCCGTAGCTGGCCTTGCCGAAGATATGTACGTCGCGGCGACAAGTGCAGCCGTCGGTGGTGAAGCCAGCCGGACAGGTGCTGCAGCCCTTGGCGAAGGTCACGCCGCAGGTGTCGTACCAGGGACACTTACTATTGTTCGCGCCGATGATCTGAGCGTCGCGGCGAC
Source organism: Polyangiales bacterium (assembly GCA_046598735.1). Taxonomy (GTDB): domain Bacteria; phylum Myxococcota_A; class Polyangia; order Polyangiales; family DASUME01; genus DASUME01. Next base: position 5,537 of record JBKJIA010000310.1, on the reverse strand, counting down.
AGGTCGCACCGTCGTCCGTGTAGCCCGCGGGGCACGATTGCCAGCAGACGGGGCCCACACCGTAATATCCAGAAGCACACCAGTTGTAACAGAGGCCGGCGTCTTCTTGCTGTCCAGGACACGTGTTGGGCACGGTGCCGGCACCGCGTCCGTAGCTTCCTTTCCAGCAGAAGGCGGGTGCCTCGAGGCCTTGGCTCGTGGTGGCGAGGTCGATGCCTGCGTCGTCCTCCAGTGACTCGTTGAAGGTCTCTTGCTCAGCAGCTACCGATTCTGCCCCAAGACCAGGATTTGCACAGGCCGCAAGGCCCACGCTGCACAGTACGGCGATGCCCCAAACCCTCAGATAGCGCGCAACTGACGTTCCCATTCCAGTATCCATGTCCGTTCATCCCTTTCAACGCTGACGTGACCTTTGGCGATGGCTCAGCCTCAGGCCTCAGCTGGGAGGGAACCTGGCAGGGATGGCTTCTGCGAGTCAGTTGGACGGATGAACTAGGCGCGCGCCTACGGGCCTAAGCACGTGATCGACGCAAGTTCCTGTAGCCGTTGGCGGGGCGCCAACCAGCGGGCTACGCTCAAGCGGAGTTCGCTCATGGTTTCTGGTAGCCTGCTGGCGGCATACGACGTACGCCTAGCTGCGCATGGGTCAGACCTACCTGAGTGTTACGATGATGGCCGCGGCGACCCTTGTGTTGTGCGCTTGCTACTCCACCAGCCTCTTGCAAGAACCAGCGAATCTCGCCCCAAGGCAGGCGCGCATGGGAGTGGGGATTTCGTACTATGGTGGCCAGCCCAACTTCCACTCCGGAGGTATCGAAGGCCAGCTTCGCGTGGGAGTCACCGAGCGGGTGGAGCTAAGTCTAAAACACAATGGCCTGGGTGGCGGGGCAGGCGCGAAGGTTCGCATCTTAGACAATCGACCCTATCGCCTTGCGGCCTTGACGGGGGCACAAATAGCTGCGATTGGCGACAATGTTAGCGCTGGAGGTGGAGGTGGAGGGAGCGGCGTGGTCCGCGGGAGCCACCTGGCGTTGCTTGGCGGCTATGCTGCGGCTCCCTGGCTTGACCTGATGATCGCTCCGGAGGTACAGGTAGGTGTACGCTCGATAGGAAAAAACGTGGGATTTCTTGGGCTGGGGGGCCACCTGGGTCTCGCGTTTCACGCGAGTGCTCACATATCACTGATCCCCGAGTGTTCTTTGCTCTACATTGCAGCGGGCCCATCGTCTGTCATTCCCCACAGCTTTGGCGAAGGTGACCTGCGCGTTCAGTGCGGACTGGGCTTCAGTAGCGGCAGTGCCTATGAAAGGTGATTGGAACCGGCCGAGTATGTAACCTGTGCAACAGACTCGAAGGCGGAGGTGCGATCTGGACATACACGAGAATGATCGCTCGACGAAAAAGGGTGCGTTGCACGACTAAGCGCCGGCCCCAAGGTTCCCCACCTCTGTACCTGTTCTGCCTTGCGATGGTCGGCTGCGACGGGCTAATCGGCGGTGTGCCGCAGAGCACGACCGACAACGCGAACGATGGTATGGTGGCGGCCGACGCTAGTGCTGGGATGGAGTTTCCCGATGCCGCGTCCCCCGACGCCGCCGATGGTATGACTTCGGTCGACGCGAGCCCTCCCGTGAACCTCCCCGATGCGGGCGGGGAAAGTGTTTGCCACGGCAAGGGGAATGGCTTGGTCAAGGTCTTCATTCTGGCCGGCCAATCGAACATGGTGGGCCATGGTGAAATCAGCCCGACCGCCGAGCAGGTCGCTAAGAATGGCGGCATGGGCACGCTTGAGTACGTCGTCAAGAACGACAAGACCGCGACTAAGTTTGCCCACCTTGTCGCGCCGAACGGTGAATGGGTCAAGCGCGACGATGTTTGGATCGTCGACCTGGCTCAATCAGGACCACTTACGGTGGGGTATGGCGCAAGCGCCAGGCAGATCGGTCCTGAGTTGGAATTTGGGCAAGTTGTTGGTGATTTGTTCGAAGATAAGGTCCTACTCATCAAGACGTCATGGGGTGGTAAGAGTTTGTACGCCGACTTTCGGCCGCCAAGCTCTGGAGGTGTCCTCGGGCCGAACTACACTCTTATGGTGAACCGCGTGCGCGAGGTGCTCGCTGACATGCAGACGGTCATGCCCGGATACACAGGGGGTGGTTACGAGATCGCAGGGTTTGGCTGGCATCAGGGCTGGAACGACCGCATCTCCCAACCTGCGACCGACGAGTACCAGGTCAATTGCGTGAACCTGATCAACGACCTCCGCAAGGAGTTGTGCAGCAGTGGCGACTGCCTCTTCGACATGCCCTTCGTGCTGGCCACGACGGGGATGGGTGGCCGGGCCGAGACCAACGCGCGGGCGCTGAAACTCATGGAGGCCCAGCTGGCAGTGCCCAACGATCCAAGTCTACTCGGTGGACGCGTGCGCACTGTCGAGACGCGCGATTTCTGGCGCACCATGGAGTTATCTCCCGCTGACCAGTCCTATCACTGGAACCGCAATGCGGAGAGCTACCTCCTCATCGGACAGGGTATGGGCATGGCTATTCGGGAGTTAGTAGAAGCTTCCTGCGACTAAGGCACGAGACCGCTGCATAAGTGCAGAGCGACTGTGGCTGCGGTCTGTCAGGGCGGCTCTGAGACTAGGCCGCGCCGCCGGCGCTCGCGTTGATCGCGTCGCGCAGCCGCACAAGCTCTTGCGCATCAAGCCCAGGCTGAACCGGCAGATACACGACATTGCGTAACGTTCTGTTTGCGCCAGGGCACGGCAGCGCGCGCCCATCACTCGCCGACAACACCATCATCGATGAAGCGCCTGGCGTTGCGTCAAAGCCAGCGCGCAAGAGGTTGTCGATCAAGCGCGCGGGGTTTGTCGCGTTCACGGGCATCACCCAAAACGAGTGCGACCGTGCCTGCCTGCCTGGCACATCGACCGCGCGTGGGTCGAGCTGCGCCGCAAGCGCCGCCCCGGACTGAGCGCGATCTCGCACGCGTGCTCGCTCGTAGCGTTGCAGACGACGTTGCAGCAGCCGCAGTTGGGCCGCACACGGTCGCTGTCGAATGATCGCGAACAGCTCGGCCGGGAGAATGCTGCGCGTCGAGCGATTCAGCAGCGTATCGTGATCCAGGCCGACCCACGTTAGGAGCCACAGTAACAGGCCATAGAGGAGGCGCTGGGACAGTAAGCGTAAGGTTCCATACTGCAGAATGCGTGCGAGAAATGCGCGCGACGATTGTTGGGGCCAACCCGCTTGGAGATCGAGTTGGTACTGGCCGATGGCACGTTGGTACGCGCAAGCGCCCAGGAAAATGCGCCACTCTTTTACGCGGCGATCGGCGGCTACGGTGCGATCGGCGTGATCGTGAGCGCTACCCTCGTGCTTTCGGACAATACGCCACTGGTGCGGCACACCGTCGCCATGCCGCTCAGCGCCTACCAGTCGTTCTTTCGCGAGCACGTGCGCGATAGCGAAGCGGCCGTATTTCATCATGCCGCATTCGCCACGCCCGACGCGATCCAGGCTCGCTGCTCGCGTGGGCGCGCGAAGAGGTATTTTCGTTGGTCGTCTACTACGAGCAAGGGACCGACGAGCGCGCACGTGAGCACGTGGCTACCTGGACGCGCGCCGCAATCGACGCTGCTCTTTCCGTCGGAGGCACTTACTATTTGCCGTACCAGCCACACGCGAGTCTCGCGCAACTGCGCAGAGCGTATCCTCGCTTCGATGAGCTCCTCGCGCTGAAGAGTCAGGTCGATCCGCTGCACCGCTTTCGCAACGCGATGTGGGATGAATACATTGTGCTGGCTACGACAGCTCGTCCGCGCTGAGATGATTCAGGCGTGCTGAAGTCGATACTCCGTGCCGTCCGATCCGAACGTTCGCCGGCTTCACGAACCGTAAGATACTGGACCTTACCCGACCGATTCGGTGGAAATCGGCCACGCCTGCCAGCGCTCAATGAAGACGCGGTGCTGCGGGCTCCTCGCTAAGCTCCTTGTCGATCCGACCGGATTGTTTCGTCCCGGTCCCTAGTCGGGGAAGCTCCAGGGTGAACACGCAACCCTTACCAGGCAGATTGCGAACTCGCAGGGTGCCACCGAGTGCTTCGGCGCCACGCTTAGAGATCGCAAGCCCCAGGCCCAGGCCGCTTCTGTCCGTGCCACCTTGCACAAAGGGCTTGAACAATCTCTCGGCTTTACCTTCGGCCAAGCCACCGCATTCGTCCTCGACCTCGAGCTGCACGTGCTCTGCAGTCGCGGAAGAGCGCACAACGACGTGGCTACCGGCAGGGGCATGCTTGAACGCGTTCTGCACCAGGTTGGCCATGATCGAGGCTAGGATCTGACGGTCCGCTTCGACCACGCAATCGCCATCACGTACTTGGATGCTTAGTCGATTGCCCCGTGCCTTGGCTTCCATGATCGCAGAAATCTCGATTTCTTCGAGTAACTTGGGCACGACGATGCGCTCTGTTGCGCCAATCCCGGCTTTGAGCCGCACGGTCGAAAGCGAGTGGTCGACGAGATCGCGCAATCTCTCCAAGCTGCGCCCCAGCAGCGCGGCGGTACTTCCGGCCACGCCTACATTGCCTCTGCGTAGGGCATCGAAGGCAAGGGTGGCCGTGCCAAGCAAGTTGCGCAGCTCGTGCGCAAAGAACCCAAGGTCTTCGGCGGCGCGCTCGCTGCGCTCGTCCCCGGATGCGATTTCGCGCTGACGCTGATACTCGGTTACCGCGTCCGCTGTCGCCTCGTCTAGGCACAGGTTGAGCGCCTTAAACTCCTGCGTTGTGATGGTGGTATCCTGTTCGATCGCCATGGCCGCGATCGTCTGACATGCATCCCCGTAATCGCTGATCACCTGGGCAACGGTGAAGCCCGTGCGCAGCAACTCGCTACCGTGCTTGGTAGCGGTGGTGGCCACGGTCGAGTCGGGCTTCGTCAGTTTCGAGCGCAAGGTATCCACCAGCTCGTCGAGAAAGAGGGGGATCCCGTACTCAAGCTCCAGCGCGGTCGGCCGCGGCGCCATGCGGGCGGTCACGCGCGCGCGACAACGGGCGATGATCTCGCTGCGATGCGCATTGACGAAGTCGCTTAACATAGACCCCCCTGGCCTGGTAAAGAGGGCCTGGGCCCTTCTATAGACTATAATATGGCCCGCTTAGATAGGGCGCAACTGGGCTGGGGTGTAATGCTCCCGCCTTGCTCAGGGTACGAGGGCTCGGTACGTCACCAGTTTCGGTATACCATCTCGCCGCGCGCTAGCAGCTCAATGGCGGCTATCTGTTCTTCCTGTCGGCAGCGGCGGGCTCCTTCAGATTCGCTGCGCGGTGGAGGACGGAAACGTAGCTTTTCCCGCTGCTTGCCCATGACGAGGACGCCTGGCAATCGCACCAATTGCGCCTCCCGTGAAGGGCGGCGTTGCTGTCGCACATGAAGGCCCCAAGACTCGATGCCCGCCACGGAAACCCTTGCGCGGTGCTGGCTGGAGTCCGGAGGACGAAATCATGCCAGGAATTAAATCAGTGCGTGACCAGTT
>JBKJIA010000248.1:0-4586 GCA_046598735.1 Polyangiales bacterium | reverse complement strand
CGTGCGGGATGAACGAAACCGTGGCCGAGATCGGCAAAGCTGTGCTCGCTTCCGAAGAAAGCGCGCGCAAGGTCGCACGGGACTTGGCGCTCGATGTCGCAGCTTACGATCAACGCGGTTGCCTATCGCCACACGTCGCCTGGGCCGTGCGCGGCGCGACCGTCTCGCCCTTCGCCTTTGCCAAGCTGTTATACGACGCGCTCGCGGGGCTCAAAGCGAGTCTGCCGCGCGGCACCTTACCGATATCGACCGCAAGCGCTCAGCTCACCTGGCGCGCCCAGGCGGCAATGCGCGGCTCGCTGCTAGAGGGCGATGGCTTCGCGGTCGCCCATGACGTCGAAGGCAGCCTGCGCGTCAGCCCCGGCTATCGCAATCTGCTCGTGCTTGAGCTCAACAACGAACAAGAGCTCGTGGCCAAGCTCGCGCCGCTCTCGACGCACCTCAAATGCCTGGGCACCGCCGGCATCAGCGACCTCGAAGCCTTGCTGAACAACCTGCCCGCACGCAGCGCACCGCGCGTGTGCACTATCGGTGAGATGCAAACGCCGGCCCTGCACGCACTGGCAGATGGCCTACCCGCCTGGGACGGCCTAGTGCGCTTCATCGATCGCGAACCGTAAGGATTGCAGCACGCCCCAAACAGGCTCAGCAACCGTAAGGTACGATGGACTAGGCGCGCTCAGACGCGCGCTCAGACTCCAATGAACAGGCGGTGTCCGAAGTTGCGCTCGAGGCGCCCCGCAAAGATGCGGTTGGCGGCAGACTCGATGTCGTACTCGGCGCGATGGAACTCGAAGGTCTTGGACTCCGTGTCGTAAACCGTAAAGCTTGCGCGGTTGTCGTAGTCGCGCGGTTGCCCGACCGAGCCAACGCTGACGATGTACTTCACGCCGTCTTCGAGCTTGAACGTTTGCGAATTCAGCTCGCGCACCGAGCCCGGACGCAGCGCAAACACTTTGCACAAATGTGAGTGGCCGATCAGCGTGATGTGATTGAGATCGTCCCAGATCGCGAGACACTCCCGCGCCTGCTCCGGCGCAAAGATGTACTCGAACTCTTCGAGCCTGAGCGGCGAGCCGTGACACAAGTCCACGCCCGTGTCGTCGACGCGAAACTTGTAGGGCAGCGTCTTGAGCCACTCCATGTTCTCGCGCGTGAGCACCTGAGCGTGTGTGTCGAGCGCATGACGCGCGGCCTCGTAGTAGTACGAGTAATCCATGCGCCCGGCGACCGCGGCATCGTGGTTGCCAAGGATGGTGACTTCCGCCGTGCGTCGCACCAAGTCAGCACACTCGTTGGGGCTTGCGCCGTAACCGACGACGTCCCCCAAACAGAAGTACCGATCGATGCGCTCATGACGCAAGCGCTCCAACACCGCGGACATCGCCTCGATGTTTGCATGAACGTCGCTGAAAATACCGAGACGCATGTTTATCGCGCGCGCTCCCTTCGGGCCCTTGGAAAACGGTCGGACTTCACGACAGTGAACGACCAACGTGCAGATTATGCGCCCTGAACGCGTAGGCTGCGATCGAACAGTTCGCAGAATACTGTCAACGCCCCTTGCTTCTCAAGGGCTAGGGCAGGGGTATTCGCGTCTTTCAACTCACTAGCAAGGGAGATCGCATGTTCCGCGATGCGCACTTCCCGTGCGTCTTCACTGCGGGCACGCGCTCTGAGCTGCGCGCGCGCTCCGTGCAGCGCCAGGTGTGCGTACACGTAGGCAGTGCGTTCTTCGTCGCTGTTTTGCGCCTCTAATGCCCGTTGAATCGCACGAAAGCTGCCAACGCCATAGCGGCCCAGGCATCGGGCGAACAGCCGCCAGTCCGGTTCGCCTGTGCTTTTGAGACAGCGTGCCAAGTCGTCGATCGCGTCCACTGCCCGCAACGCAGCCAGTGAAAGCGCCGCACAGGCACGCACGCGCACGTCGTGCGAGTGAGCGAGCAAACTTCGCAGCGCATCCACCGCAGCGCCATCTTTGCGCTCCAGCATACGAATGAACAGAGCAGTCGCGTCTTCCGGTGACAGGTTTGCGCTGGCCGCGCCGAGCTCAAGCAGGTCGCGGTGACTGCCGTGCGCCGCGAGCTCCAGCAATTTTTCCAGATCGAATGAGCCACCTTCTGGGTGGAGAGCCGCGCGTAACGGTGCGAGATTTTCGCCACTGGCTTCGGCCAAACCTGAAGCATGCGAACGCGCACGATCTCCCACGTGTTCACGCAACAATGCTTCGGCCTCCGTCGAAAGCTCCACACCCACGGCGGCGGCACGCTCCACGGCGTCTGACCACAGGGCTCGCAACACGCCGGCTTCGAGGCCTCCGTAGTCCGGCTCGCGCGAGGTACGACACAACCCCGCTATGCGCCGCTCCAGCAAGCGCGCTTCATCCTCCGCAAGCGCAAGCTCGGCCGCCATCGGCTTGAGCGAGTCAGGCAAGGCAAGCCCCCAATCGAGCGCGTCGCACATGCCCACGCGATAGTAAGTATCGATCACGTCCGGCGGAACGCTGAATAGTAAGATCAGACGCGCGCGTCGCTCGGGCAGAAGCCACTCTACAAGCTCGTCGAGCGCCACGGCAGCCTCCGTCGCAGACACGGCATGACTGCCGTCGTGCGGAATCAGAAACGGCTGATCCAGATCGCGATAGCTCGGCGGCGCAGTCGCAACGCGCTCGCGTGCCAGAAGCCACTCCTCACGGGTATGCGGATGCTCGCTCACGTGCGCGAGCACGGCACGCACGTTCTGCTCACGCGGCCCCTTGAGCGTTGCCCAGTGTTCGAGCTGCCCTTCTGGATCGAGCGACACGAGCTGCACCACGAACTTTTGCGCCAGCAAATCGAGCGCGCGCGCTTGCTCCGGATCTTCCAAGTCGATCACACCGCGCAACACTTCCGAGGGCCCGTTCAGATCGAAAATCAGCGTAAACAACACGAGCGGGGGCTCGCGATCCGGGTCGAGCTGCACCAACAAGTCGAGATCCGTCGTGTCCCGTGGGGCAGGCGGACGACCACGCACGAACAGCCATACGCGCCCCTCGCTTTCGATCAGACACAGCTGGGCAGACTCGTCATCAGCAAAGCTCCCCGGCGGTAGTGGCGTCGAACCATCGCTAACCAAATGTGGCGAAACCGCATCGGTCGACGAGCTGCGCTCTGCAAAACCGTAAGCTCGTTGCCCATCATCATCGTCCGCATCGGCCAGATCATCGACCTCATCGGGATCATCGAAGTCTTCCGCATCGTCTAGCTCTTCGACGTCTTCGAGCTCGTCATCGCCATCGAGCAGCTCGGCGTCTTCGCGATCTTCAGCATCAAGCCTCTCGGCGAGCACCGTCTCGCCGTATTCGAGCGGCTCGTCTGCGTCGACCTCCTGCAGCTCTGAGTCGAGCACCGCGCGCGCGGGCAACGATTGATTAGTCAGGTGGACACCCTGTTCGCGCACGTTCAGCAAGCGCTCGCGACGCTCGATCGAGCGTTCGCGCTCGCGCAACAGCGCCAGGGTCGCGTCGGTGCTGAGCGGGACATCGCGCAGTGCCACATTCGGCGCGCCGGAATCGAGGCGCGCCACAAGCCCGGCCGCGCCGATCACGGTCTCGCAATCGCGCACGTAATCCGGCACCGCCCGCTCCACGTCCGCCGCGATCAGCGCCATGTGCTCGGCACGCAAAGCGAGCGCGCGATGCCGCAGGCCCTCTGGCACCACGAGCACGAACACGCGCTCGGTCGGGTCGTGGAAAGTAAACGGGATCGCAAGCGCCACGCCCTGCCCGAGCTGATGCAGCGTGCCTGTGCGCGCGATCCGCGCCAGCGCCGGATCGGCAGCGGCATCCACGCCCGTGTACACGGCCAGCGCCTGCAATTTGCCGTCAGGCATCCAAACCTGGGCCATCTCGGTGCGGGTCTTGCCCAAGGCACCCAGGTACGGCGTAGATTCCGTGAGACCTGCTCCCACGCCCCGCCGCTGCTCGCTCCCCATTCGGACCTCCAGAACGTTGACCATTATGCCGGAAAGGCGTGCGAGATGCGCCTTATCGCAGCCTGGCTTCGCGAGCGTGCGCACGTATGCTTGAGCCCGTGGCCCAAGACGACGACCCCATCGCAACCCCCTCCTTGGCTTCCGTGGCCGACCTATCCGATGCCTGCGTACGCTTCGTACAAGGCTCCCTCGGCATCGTGCTGGACTTCACACCGGACACCTTACCGATCCTCGACCACTACTTGCGTGAGGCACGTAAAACCCCGCGCGACGAAATCCTGCAGCTGATCGCACCCGCCGCTGGCGCATATTTTGGCGAGGTGGTCAAAGCCAGCCTCGGCCCCTGTCGCTGGTATCTCGAAGGCGAGGGCCCAGAGGCCATCCGCTTGGAATTCGAGCGCTGTTTTCTCGGCTTCAATCCGATCGGGGCCGCGCTTGAGGCCGTACTTGGCGAAGAAGCCCCGGGCTACGGAGCGCACCTGCAAGTGCTACCGAGCGAGGCCGCCCTGGTGCGCGAATCGCTCGAGCGCACAGGCGAGATCCGCCGCGAGGACTACTATCGTTTGGCCGTGCGTTTCGAGGTGATCGAGCAGATCGCCACGCTCTTGACGGCA
>JBKJIA010000214.1:0-62844 GCA_046598735.1 Polyangiales bacterium | reverse complement strand
CGGCGATCCATGCAGCGAGCCCGCGCTTGCTGAGCTCGTACGCTTCTTCGTCCGCGCGGGTCCTGTTCTCCTTCGGGATGCAAGTGCTGTATGTCCTCTTGGGCAGCTTGATCGCGTCCAACACGCCACCGTTGAGCCCTCGCCAAGGCTCTCCATTGCCGGACCCGTTCGTATCGCAGGTCATGCCACGCTTCAGCCAGGACTTAACCCCTCTCGTCATATCTCCAATGTTTGCGGGGGTAGGGGCCGCCACTGCCGCCTCAAAGAGCACGGTATAGTAGGGCTTGCTCACTCGGGCGCCGTTTTCGTCGGAGATGATCGCGGTGGCGCTGGTGTTGAACGCATCGTCCGGATGGATGTGGGGGAGCCACTGATTCCACTCGGGCATGGGCAGCGAGATGGGCAACTCACGCAGGTTTAGCTTGCCGAAGCGATTGACGACCTTAGCAACATCCGTTGAGGAGCTGGTCCCGCCGGGAAAGAGGTAAGGTTTCATCGCGGCGTCCGTGTCGAGGATAGCTCCTAAGCCCGCTCCCGCCGCCCATTCATAGGCGGGTTTTGCATCAAGGCCGGGGCCGGGCTGATATGCCGGGTTCCACGGCCGCGCCGCAGCAACTTTTTGCAGGGACCGACTACGGATGTAGCTGGCAACGCGTTCGCCTTCGGTCCTGGAGAGACTATGGAAGATCGAGCGTTCAATGATGGAGCGATTCGAGAAGTTGAAGTACGCAAGATCGCGTCCGTCCCGCGCGTGGCAATCTGCGCAGGCTGCGACCATGGCACCATTGGCGGAGCCATTGATCGCATCCAGACCTGGATCATTGAGACGATTGCGCGCGGTCCAGAGCACCCTACCCGCTTCGATGTCGGCGGCTGAGGGGAGCGGCGCCGTCCATGTGGAGGGATCATCCTGCGTGAAGCTAGCCGCAGGCAGGATGGGAGTCGCTCCACCACGCAGCAGGTTGAGCTCGATGATACGAAAGCCGATGCTGGGTACGGCGGGTGTCTTGTGTACGAAGGTAATGCTGTTGGCACCCTTACGGAGTCCACTGACTGGCACCTTCATGCGGACGGTGCGAAAGACGCCGCCAATACCGCCGTAATCGGCCTCAGCACCGATGATTTCGATGGTCTTATTACCAACGTCGACATCGCCGCCCGTGTAGCGCTTGAGCGCGATGGCTGTGCCACCATTGATGCTTACCGTCGCCTTGACCAGCGACGCGTTCCGGTCGAGATCGCTATCGTGGTAGCCACAGGAATTGCAGCGCAGGTATAGGTGCGTCACGTTGGTCACGTCATCGACTTGCACCTGCACAGTCTCGGTGGTGCCGGCCGGTCCCAGCACTTCGATCGGTAACTTGACCGCCGTAGGAGACGTGCCACCGCAACTACCCTCAGGCACTCCGCAGCCGCATGTGCCCGGCGCGGTCTTGTTGGGATCACTTGGGCAAAGATCGGTCGTGCCGCCGCAAGAACCCTCAGCCACGCCGCAGCCGCACACGCCCGGCGCGGTCTTATTGGGATCACTTGGGCAGAGATCACTAGCGCCGCTTAGGGCGATCGCAGCGTGATCGACGTTCGGGCCGCCACTACTCGTGCTCGCCCGGACGCGGACCGTGTTGCTCCCCTGGCGCAGCGACACCACGAGGGAGGCGGTGTTCCAGGTGGTCCACGCACCCGTCGGGTCGAACTGCACCGTACCTGCGGCCCCCCCGTTGACGGTCACTGCCGCGGGCCGTTCGGAAGCACCGCCATTGGCGTAGCGTAAGGTCAGCGTGTACTGGCCAGCTAACGAGGCGTTGATGTTGTTCCACTCGATCCAGGTGCCGCTGTCGCCAAAGTCCACGAACCCCGTGCCCGTGAAGCCAGCATAGTTGGATGCGGTTGCACAGCCGCTTTGAGCGGTGCGATTCTCGGCCTCGTAGCGCGACGAGCTCGTGCCGCTGCAGGTGCCCTCGGCTTTGCCACAACCACACGCACCCGGCTCGACCTTGTTGGCATCGCTCGGACAAAGGTCCGTGGCCTGCACATCCATGCGATCGAGGTTGGGTCCGCCCGCGCTTGTGTTGGCCAGCACGCGAATGGTGTTGTTGCCCTTGCGCAGCGTGACGCTGAGGTACTCGGTGCCCCATACGTCCCAGTCGGCCGTGGGGTCGAACGTCTCGCTCTTGATGTTCGTACCGTTGACCAAAATCGCAGCCGGGCGGTCCCCCGCTCCCCCGTTGGCGTAGCGGAGTCGCAGCTCATAGATGCCGGCTTCCGGAGCGGCGATGTTGTTCCATTCGATGTACGAGCCACTGTTGCCAAAGTCCATGAAGCCAGAGCCGGTGTAACCGGTGTAGTTGCTGGCTGAGGTGCATCCACTTGCGGCCGTGCGACTCTCGGCCTGATAGCTGCCAAAAGGAAGTGCCTTGTCTTCGGACGCGCCTGCATCGGCCATCGAACTGGGCTCGTCTTGGGGTGCGCCGGGCTCGCTCGTCGCGCACGCGCTCGAGACGCAGAGTAAGGCGATGGATGCGGTCTGCATCCAGCTGCGCGGTCGCGTGGGTAAGCGCGTCGTCATGAGTTCTCCTGGGGGGGCTAGATGGCGGCCGCAGGAGCGACCCCGGAGGTACATGTCGAGCGAGCGGCGGACCTTCGCTTTAGGAGAAACTTTCCCAACGGTATCGCGAGGTCCAAGATGGAGATAACCGCACGGGGGCCTCACAAATGTCCCGTTCCTGGGAGGATGTGCGTAGTAGTCAGCCCATGTGGACTCGGGCGGCGATGCGCGTGCGTGGGACCCAGGGGCCACAACTAGGATTGCAGTCTCGATCACGCATGGTCGAATCGCTTCATCGCGGCACGGGCCGCCGGGACTCATCCCACATGCGCGCGTTGATCGTATGGTTGTCTCCGCAGTGACGAAGGGCGCACAATCGCTGGGCGTGCCGTTTCCAATCATCCGCAGGGCGTTGCTACGTTCGATCCTCGCTATCTTCGCGTGTCTCGCGTGCGCTGCTTCCCCGCGTTCCGTGCGTGCCCAGGCCAATCTGCGGCCGACTATCGCCACGATCGCGATCTCCGAAACGGACCGCGGCATCGTGGACACCGTGGAGAAGCTCGGTTTCGCGGTGACGCGTCGGCAGCTCGCCGCAGGAACCACCGACGTAGACCTCCTGCTCTGGGCGCGCACCTTGTCCGAGCCGATGATCTTGTGGGTCGACAGCCGCACGTCCACGGTCACGGTTCTACGCGCCAGCGATGGCACGTCGTTATCGCGCGTGCTCGGTCAGCAGACGTTCACGGAGTCTCCGTACGTGGCTGCGCTCGCCGCGAGCGAGCTGCTCGAGCTGATGGGGCACACGCCGGCAGCGCAGGTCGAAACCGCGCCGGTCGTGCCGGAACCTGCCCCCTCTGCGCTGACGTGGCTGGGCTCCCTCGGAGGCGAGCTTGCGGCCGGTGCGCGACGTGGCCCGGCACTATTGCGGCCCCAGCTCAGCGTCGGCGCCTCATTCGCCGTGAACGAACGCCTATTCTTGTACGGCGAGCTCTGCGCGCTGCCCTATGGCGTCGCGGCCGAGTCACTGCCCGACGAAAGCGGTGGGCGCCTGCTCTATCGCAGGGCAGATCTGATGCTGCGCCTCGGGGCGGGCCGCGAGCAAGGTCGCGCGAGCGTGCTTGGTTACCTGTCGCCCGGTGTGGGTTTTCTACGCGTGACGTCCGACGGCGTCGATGGGGACAGATCCCGCGTTCGTCGTCGCCGCCAAATCTCGGCGGGCGGGGGAGTCATGTTTCGCTACTGGCTCTCAAATTACCTGGGTCTTGCATTTGGTGTCGATGTAGCGTGGCTCACTTCCCCGGCGCGCTACCTGGTCGATGGCAGGCTCGCGCTTAAGGAAGATTCGCTGAGAATTGGGGCTTCGCTCTCACTTCTAGCGAGGATTCGTTAACGAGCTAGAGCAAAAGCGGCTCAAGCATTCATCATCATAGGCATGTCCCGTGACTCACCTCCTGTGGTTGCCGCTGTCAACGCTCTAAGTACGCCGAGTGAGGCCCCCAGTGATTTGGTGGCCGAAGCGATGCGTGCGGATCCGGTGGCGCTCAATCGGTTGGTGCGCGCCGAGATCCCGCGAGTGGAGCGCCTGCTGATCCGCATCCTGGGCCCGCGAAATGATCTCGCGGATCTGGTGCAAACGGTCTTCCTCGAACTGTGTCGTGCCTTACCTACCTTTCGTGGTGAGAGCACATTTTCTACGTTCGTGGGCGGGATCACGGTGTTCGTGGCCAAGCGCGCCATGCGACCAAACCTGTGGCTGGTACGTCGTTCGGCGATTCCGGCTTATGCGGCCGCGGAAGGCAGCAATCCTGAGCGTTCCACGGAGATGACCGAGCGAGTACGCAGGTCGCAGCGCGCACTCGAGAAGCTCAGCCCCGACAAGCGGATCGCCTTCGCGCTCTGGGCTTTCGAAGGCATGGACATGCAGAGCATCGCGGAGATGACAGGCACCACCCTTTCGGCGACACGCTCGCGTGTGTTCTACGCCCAGAAAGAGTTGCGCGCTCTCGCAGCGCGAGATCCTTATCTTTTAGAGTTTTTGGGGGCCGACCATGAAGACTGAACAAAACTACCTGCACGCCTCGCTGTATGGCTTCAAAGCATTCGACCCCACTCAGTTGGGGGGACTCAGCGACGAACAACGTGATGCGATCACGCGAGCCATCGTCGCGCAGGGGCCAGCGCTGATTCGACAGGGGCGCGCACAACGAATGGGGCGCAACGTCGCCCTCGGAGGTGCGGTGGCTGCGGCGGCTGCGCTCGTGTTTATGACGCAGTCCCAACAGGCAGAAACGAAGACGGACCTGCCCGCGTTTGCCGCCGCACCAAGTTGCGCCGCCGATGCCGTAGGTACGCCGGTGACGCACGACGAAGCGGATGGAATGAGTATGGCGATCGGGTCGCGCATTCGGGCGAAGACCGCGCGCGCAACACAACTTTCAGTGGTCGAAACCGAACCTTGCGTCACGCGGCTCGCGCTCAACGAGGGCACGCTCACGCTCGAGGCGAACGACCTGGGTGGCGGCACCCTCTGGATCGACACGCCTCATGGGCAGTTCCGTGCGACCGGCACATTCATGCGCATCGTCACGTTGGCGTCGAGCACGACCCTGCACGTGGGGGAGGGCAAGGTAGTCATGTCCCGCGGCCCGCAAGGCGGCGAGAGCATCGACGCGGGGCAGGCGGTCAAGATCGGCCGCGAGAGTGTCGAGCACTTCACCTTGTCAGGGGAAGACCGCGCGGGTCTGCTCAGGGCCTTCCAACCGCCGCTCGAGGCGGTGCAGGAGTTCGCGAGCCCCGAGCCGGCAGCCCGGGGCGCGCAAGGGGCGCGCAAGCCGCACCATGCCACCAAGCTCCGCGAGGAAACCCAAGCTCAAGCTCAGCCCGCGTTCTCGGCCACGGCCCTGCTCATCGAGGCCGAAGGCCTGTGGCGAAAAGGGGACTATGAAGCGGCGCGCAAGGGATTTCGCAGCGCAGCTCAAGACAAGGGCGCAACAGGAGAGGCTGCCTGGGTTCGCCTCGCCAGACTCGAGTTAGCCGCGGGCTCCACGGAGCGCGCCTTGATGGCACTGAAGGCGCGCAAGAGCCGCATGGGCGCAGGAGCGCTAGGCGCCGAGGCGCTGTGGTTGGAAGTACAGGCGCTAGACCACGCAGGTCGCGGAGTCGACGCCACGCACGTGGCAGGAACCTTGCTCCGCGATTATCCGCGCTCCCCTCAAGCCGCGGCCGCCCGTCGGCTCGTGACTGAAGGTAAGGTGCCGTGAGGCGCAGCGCCGCTCGCTGGGGGCTGCTATCTGCTTTTTGTTTGGGGCTTCTCGCATGTCACGGGCCGACGATTGAGTTGCTCACTCCGTTGAGGGACGACACGGATGGGACAACGCCTTCCGGAGATGCCTCGCCCGACGGCCCCGGGAGCGGCACGCGCGATGGGGGACCAGGCCCCGACGATGTGCCCGCCCTGCCAGGCTTACTGTCCATGCGCCTTGAGCCGACCTCCCTGACGATCATTGACAACGGCATCTCGCCACCGGAGATGGCGACCGTCCGCGCGTTCGGCATGTTCGCGTCCGGCGAGCGCGACGTGACCGCCGAGGTGGGTTGGTCGCTGGCGGATGTGAGGTTGGGCGCAGCGCGGGCCGGAACGGTGAGCTCTGCGAGCGTGGGTGGAACCACCCAAGTGGTGGCGCGGGCCGAGGACGTGACGGTCAAAGCAGATGTCACCTTCCTACTCGATATCGTGCTCCTGACAGAAGGCGCACCCGACGGAATCGACGAGCTGTTTCGTGAAAGCACGGACTTGGACGTCGTCAGTGACACGCTGCGCGTGACGTACCCCAGTAACGGAACGATGTTCCCCCAGAACCTCGGACACGTGCTGCATCAGTGGCGCGCGCCACCGGGTTTCGATGCGTTCGAGCTCAGCTTCGATAGTGACCTCGCAAAGATTCGCGTCTATACCCAGCAAAAGAGCCACGCGACCGACCCTGCGCTCTGGGGATGGCTTGCCAAGACGCACGCCGGTAAGTCAGTTACGTTTCATGTTCGCGCCACCTCGTCGATCCTCCCCCAGGGCCTCCCCCAGGTCGTCTTACGCTCGCACTCAGCGACGCTGCACTACTCGGAATCCGAGGTGCTCGGCGCGCTGTACTACTGGTCGACGGGCGCACAGGGCGTGATGCGCGCAACACTCAGCTCCGCTAGCGCATCGAAGTTCTTTCCAAACTCCGAAAGTGGCGCCGTGACCTGTGCGGCCTGCCACACGGTCTCCCGTGATGGTCGACGGATCGCGGTCGGCTATAACGGCGAGTTTCTGCGCCAAGTCAGTATTCCGAACGCGAAGTTGGAAATTCCAGCCACCCCGGCAGGCGCGGGACCTTCCTATGGTTGGGGTACTTACAACCCCGGAGCCACTCGTCTCCTCTATGCGAGCAAAGGGAAGCTCGCGTTGCTCGACGCCGAAAACGGCACTCTGATCCGAAACGTGACCTTGCCGAAGGATGTGCTGGCCACGTTCCCGGACTGGTCCCCAGATGGGAAGTGGATCGTGGTGTCCGTCACCTCCGACGGCAGGCTGATGACACTAGGAAACAAGAGCGCTAGCGGCACCAGTCTGGCGCGCATGGCCGTGCTTCCCAACGATCAGTTTGGCCCACCACAAATCATCCGCACCAGTACCAAAGCGGACGACACCCTGTGCTTTGGGATGTTCGCCCCGGACAGTCAAACCCTTGCGTTTGTCCGCGCCACTGGCAAGTCCAAGGACAACCCCACGGCGCAGGTCTTCCTCTTGCCTGCGGATGGGAGCACCGAGCCCCAACCCCTGACACGACTCAATCAACGGGTGGGCGATACGGACGGCGTTCTCAGCATCGGCAACACGATGCCGACGTGGGCGCCCAGCACCACGAACGGAACCTACTGGCTAGCCTTTTCCAGTCTGCGCGACTACGGCGATGTGCTGGTGGGAGAAGCGCGCGATCAGATCTGGGGCGCTGCCATCGATCCGAAGAAAATCGGCGGCGCAGGTGACCCGAGCTACGCCGCGTTCTGGATGCCATTTCAGCAGATCGGGGAGAACAACCATCGCGCCTTCTGGGCGCTCGATCCCGGTCAGGCGTGTCCGCCTGGCATCGAGATCTGCGACAGTCTGGACAACAACTGCAACGGAGTCGTCGATGAAGCGTGCTGCGCTCCCCAGCCGGAGATCTGCGGCAACCAGACGGACGACGATTGCGATGGAACCGTGGACGACGGCTGTACCTGCCAGGCCGCCGAAAACTGCAACAACAAGCTCGACGACGACTGCGATGGTCTGGCCGACAAAGCCGACGAAGACTGCGCCCCGCCCGTCGTGGTCCAGTGACCGGAGCTCTTACTGGGTCGCTAGCCCCGTGCTGACAACATGCTCAACTTCCATCAGGTAGTGCGCACCCGACTCGATGACCACCTGCGCCTTCGTGGCGACTTCCTCGCCGTCGGGCACGAGCCGGATCATATGGCGTCCGGGAGCGAGCTCGACGCGTAGCGGCGTCGTGCCTAGGGCTCGACCTTCGAGCTCTACGCGCACTTGTGCCCCGGAGGCGCGCACCTCGAGCACTCCCGCAGGAGCGGCGGTGGCACCCGCGGCAGGCTTGGCACCGGTAGAGCTCCGCTGCGACTGGGCAGCAGCGTGCGGCAGATTCAAAGCAGGCGCAGTTTGCGCGCTCGAGATGAGCTCCCCGCACAATCCACACGCGATCACGCCGAGCAAGAGCATCGGCGCGGGCCCCTTGTGCAACGCCAAACGCACAGCCGACGCGGCACGAAAGAAGGGCTGAAGGTAAGGGTGGCGCGTGGCTAGGTCGCCTCGCGTGTCGTGGCTCGGAGGCGATGCGCCGAGATCACGCTCTGGAGAGCCAGCCGTGGCTACAGGACTCCCAGCCAGTCTGACTCCACTGCGTAAAAAACTGCTGAACTCGTCCGTCCCGTCTGTAGCAGCTCTCAGTAGCTGACGCTTTTCCTCGAAGCGCTCGGCGAGTAGATGCCTCATCCACGAAGCCACCTGCACACTCGTCATGTTCGTCGCACCCAGGGACAGGCTGGCCAGCTCCGTACCCATGTCGTGGGCGGTTGCAAATCGGGCATTGGGGTCGCGCACGACGCAACGCTCGATCACAGCCATCAAGGAAGGGTCAACCTCTGGCGCACCATCCCGGAGCAACGGGGTGAGGGGCCCCGAGCTGACCGCGTACATCGTGATGCGGGTGTCCGGTCGTTTGAAGAGGCGGCGCCCCGTGACTCCCTCCCACAACATCACTCCTAGCGACCAGACGTCGCAACGTCGATCGACTACCTGGATTTGCATCTGCTCCGGGGCCATGTAAGCCAGGTGTCCCTTGAGGACCCCGTTGCGCGTTTCGTGCAATCGTTCGGCAGCGCTGGCGATGCCGAAGTCGAGCACGCGTACGGTTCCGTCGTAACAGATCATGATGTTCTGGGGCGAGATGTCCCGATGCACGATGGCAAGATGTCTGCCGCGCTCGTCTTGGGTCTCGTGAACCGCGTGCAGCCCCTCGCAGGCCTGGGCCACGATGTGCGAGAACAGGAGCGGGGCCACAGCCCTGCCCTTAGGAGTTTTGTGCAGCACCTCCACCAGGTCTGCCCACGTCTCTCCCAGCACGTACTCGGTGGCCAGGTAGTGAAATCCGTCCTCGACACCGTAGTCGAGCACCTTGCAAACGTAGGGATGCTTGATGGAGGAGGTTAGACGCGCTTCGTCGAAGAACATCTCCACGAACTCGTCGTCGTTCACGAGCTGCGGGAGCATCACCTTGATCGCGGCCACCTGCACCGCGCCATTGGGCCCCCGCTTGTGACCGAGGTATACGGTAGCCATGCCGCCCGAGGCTATTTTGCTGACGAGCGTGAAGCCGCCGAGCGTCCCTCGAGGCAAAGGTAGCTCAGGCGCGTCGCTTTTGAGGACGTGGCCGCTATCCATCGTTGGTCACTCCCAGGCGATGCTTCGCGGTGCGATCGCCGCGGCGCGCGGCCACTTTCCAGGCGCTCTTTGCGGCGGCGAGATTTCCCGATACGCGCAGGGCATCCCCCAGTAAGAGATGACTGGCTGCCTGCTGGGGACGTGCCCGCACGAGCGCACGAGCGTAGCGCACGGCGGTGATGCCGTCTCCCTGCTCGAGCGCGAGGCGCGCCAGTCCTGTCAGTGCGCGCGGATAACCGGAGTATGCCCGCAGCGCGTCCCGATAGGAGCTCGCGGCCCGATCGAGCTTTCCTTCGCGACGAAACACGTGCCCTTCACTGACGAGCGCGCTCGCGCGTCTCACCCCTCCTTTGGTCCCGTCGAGCGAGTCGCCGCTTTCCTCATCACTGGCCTCTTGGACGCTGACCTGCGGTTCAGGCGCCAGCTTTCGAACTCGAACTCTCAGCTCCCGTGTCGCGGTCTTGGCGCCAGTATTTGAGGCTGGTGCGGGTCCTGGGCCGCGAACGAGCAACGCAATGATCACCGCCATGAGCACGGGGATCAGTAAGGTCTGCGGGCTGACCTTGCGCGCATGCGGAGGGAGCTTGGCGAGCCATTTTTTGACGACCGGTGGGAGTCGTTCGTGCGCCTCGTGCGGCCAATGCCTCGTCTTCCGCACTTCGGATTGGTCACTTGGTGCGAGTGAGGGGCGAGTAGCAGAAGGTTCCGCCAGCAGTTTGTTCAGCTCCGCGGGCTCCCATGTTGCGGCAACATCATGCGGAGCGGCCTCGCGGACTGCGGATGCGAGCTCCTGAGGAATGCTATCGGGAAAAGGCGCAGCGACGCTCGGCTCCAGGTCGACATCGATGTTCAGGGCTGCTGCCGAGGACGCACGAGCATCCAGCGCATGCGTTGGCCGTGAAGGCATCACGCGCGAACCTGGCGAGCCCACTGTTTGAAACGGTGCCGGAGGTGGAGGCATGGCCCCCCGTAAAGGATAGACGCGAGCGGCGGTCGGCGGGCGCCCGGAGGCGATAGGGTCACGGTTTGGGCTGCCGAACGCGCGGCGTGCGATGTAAGGAGCCGAGCTCGTCTGGATCGGAGTCTGCCTGGAGAACTGGCGCGCGGCGGCCAGCGCATCGTCGAGCGACGCCATCACGTTGGTCGCGGCTGGCGATGTAACGCTCTTCACCGATACCTTCGCCTGGTCCACATCGAGCACGTGAGCGAGGGCTTCTGCCCCGAGCAGAGGTTGGTCGGCCTCTTCTGGATCAAGCTCGCGCGCCCCGACCACGCGCCGGTCCGCAAAGTCGAGCTCGATCGCATGCGCACAGGTTTCGAAGCACGCCCGAAGCTTGGCGCCGGAGGCGACGAGAGCACGCAGCGTGCGCGCGGGGCCCAACGTGGCGAGCGACACTTCGAACGCCCCGCCTGACGCGGCGCGCTTGAGTAGGGCGTCGTACGGAGCGCCAAGCTCCTGTATGGTCTGACACATCAGGTCGCTGGCGGGCGCCCCCCATGCAAACGGTTCGTCAGGAGTCAGGACCACGGGCGCCCAGCGCAGCCGCGGATGCGTCCAAAGCGCGCGCACGTTCTCCCAACAACCTCCGATGAAGTCCGCGGGCTCGACCAGCACCGCGTCGGCATCGAAGCCTTCGACGCGATCGAGCGCTGACGGGTCGAGGCTCAGCACGAGCACCGTCCCCCCTCTTTTTCGCAGCGCCTGGGCCAGCGCATCCGCCGCACCCGGGTCGGCATGCAGCACGGCCACGCGACGTCCGGTCAAGGAAGATTCGGCTTTGGAAGTCGTGGCGGTGGGCGAGAGTCGCGCTGGAGGTAGCGAGTTCGGAGGACCTCCCACGTTGAGGAGGAGCCCCCGACTCTTCAGGTGCGCCGTAAGCTGTGCCGGGGGATCGCCTGATCCCAGCCACTGCACCAACTTGGACGCTCCCATCATAGACCGCGGTTCCTCCATTGGCTTAAGCTTCTCGGTTCATCGAGCGCTGGATTGGGGTCACCCAGCACTTAAGTAATGTCCGACTGCGACCTTTGCCTTCAGGGAGGGGCTAAAATTTGCGGCGACGTGCTCACGGTTGGGTCAAGCTTCAGGGCTCGACGGTAAGCTCTGGCGGCCATGCGAGGCTTACCGCCTTGCTCGTAGGCTCGGCCAAGCGCCGCACGCAATTCGGCCTGATAGGGAGACAGCGCGACGGCTTTTCGGTACGCGCGCACCGCCTCACCCCACTTCCCGCGGCCGAGCTGCGCGGCGCCTAGCCCCGCATAGGCCACGGAATCGTGCGGGTTGTACTCGATCGCACGCTCGAAGTTGAACGCCGCAGCATCGTATTCTTGGTCGGCCAACTGACGTTGCGCTCGCATCAGAGCACGCGTCCCCCTGCGCTGCTTGGTGGGCGTGTCGTCGGAGTCCCCATCGCTCGGCCCGTCCAACGTGTCGTCGTCCAGCACAGGATCGAGCACAGGATCGACAAGCAGCGGCGGCTGCGACGGCAGTTCGACCATGGGTAGTAAAGCTGCGGGCGCAACGGGCGGGCTCGGCGATTCGCGCTGCTGCTCGGGCGCGACAACCAGGGCGGGTTTGGTCGGATCCGGACTCGCAGCGTGCTTCATGAGCTCGCTCTGGGCCTTGAGCGGTCGGGAGCTGGGAGCGCGACGCTGCGTGGGCAACCAAAGTAAGCAGACCAATGCCACGGCTCCCAGCACAGGCGCAGCGAGACGCAACGAGTATCGCCCCGGCGCCGGGGCGCTCTCGTGCGCCACGAAGATGAGCGTGGAGTGGTCATCTTCTGACGTGTGCCAGATCACCGGTCGTGCGCCAACTTCGTTCGTGTCGGGTGCGCCCGAAGGCTCGGTCGCGCGGCTCAGCTCGCGCAAAGTCTCGATGAGCGCTTCGGGAGTCACATGTGTGGGCTCATCGGTCGCACCGGCCGCGTCTAGAACGCGATCCTCGTCCGCACAGGCCACAACGCCGCTCGTGGCAGCCAACGGCGCCGCGCGATCGCTTGCGTAAAACGCGGGTTTAGTGTGCGAAAGGTCGGCAAGGTTGTGCTCTCCGTCGAGGTCGCTCGGGCAAGCGCGTGCGTCGTCGGAAGCCATCGCCTGGTTGCTCCTTCTGCGGTGTATGTCCTCGAAGTCCAACTCCCTTCACGGGGAAACGTTCTATTGCCAATAGATCGCGAGCGCGACCAAACACGCGATCGCGATGGCGATGCCGACCAAGAGCGTACGTCCTCGCGCCTTACTATTCGTCAGCAGCGCTACGTCTGCTTCCCATGACGTATCGGGCGAGGTCGCGTGCGCGCCACCCCTACCCGGTTGCGCGGGCAGCGACGGCGTCGCGTAGGCGGAGATGACCTGTACGTTGTAGTCCGTCGGATCGGCCGAGCGTCGCTTCAGCCTAGCCGCCACTTCCGCGTCAGAGGTCGACCGGGGTGGAGGGGCAGGCGGCTTCAAGCGAGCGCTTCTAACGGGCCGGGGCACGGCATTCGCGATCAGCCGTGAGAGAATGACCAGCGAGGGTTCTCGCTTGCTTGGTGCCGGTGCAGGTGCTCGCTTGCTTGGCGCTGGACTGGGGGCAGGCGTGCTGGCTCTCAGCGGCGGCAAACCACCGGACGCACTTGGTTGTGTTGCCCCCCTGGGTGCGCCTGCCGCCTCATGTTTCGCCAGTTTCGCCACCGTTTGCACGCTCCGCCTCCTCTATGTCGGGAAGCCTGGGTTACCTTCGTTGTCGACGCGATTCTCCTGTGAGGGTGGAACCACGCTCTGGCAGTGTAGGAGGTTTGGACGCGGTCCGGTGATGGAAACGGGCTGCGCGGACATCACCCTCAGATACCTGTGACGCGCCTGCTTGCGCTAGCCCGAGCCGAGAGCCGACCAACTACGAGTATGCCGTTGCTACGACACATGACGACTCCACCGCACGAAGCCACCCATGGGCCCGCAGGCGGCCTGCCCTTTTGGTCCGGCGCAGCGCATCGGTATAGGGTCTACTGAGTCTATGCCGGACCCCCGCAAGGACCCAGAGTCCGATGGCGCTCGCGAAGCGAAGCGCCCACTCTGGGGAATGTGGTCCCAGCGGCCAGGGAGCGTGGAGCAGCCACCCAACGACCCTGACCAGGCGCTGACAACGCCCGATGCACCTAAAGCGTTAGTTCCCTTACAGCCTCTTCCAAACGCCAGAGCCGCCGCGAATGCGCAAGCCGCGGACAACTCCACGAGTGGAGAATTGCTCGCCATCGGTAGCCTGGTAGGAGCGCGCTACGTGATCGAGCAGCACATCAGCTCCGGTGGGTTCGGGGCCGTATACCGCGCGTCGGATCGGGACATACGCCACCATCAAGTGGCCATCAAACTGCTGCACCATCGCTCTGCGTCCGAAGACGAGCGCCAGGCTGCACTGCGCGAGCTCAAGCTGCTGGCAACCGTGAGCCATCCCTCGGTGGTGCAATTCAAGGAGTATGGCTGGCACGAGGGGCGTCTGTGGTTCGCCATGCCCTGGTATCGCGGACAGACCCTGGATCGGCTCGTCGGCCATGGCACCTCCCCTCCGGGCATGAGTCGCGCCGACGCGCGGCCTCTCTTCACCCGCCTCGCGCACGGGCTTGCGGCCATGCATGCCGTGGGCATTCATCACCACGACGTCAAGCCCGAAAACATCTTCGTCGCTGAGATCGCGGGCTTCCCGGGCGGTCTGCCTGTGCTGCTCGATCTCGGCATCGCCACCCAGCGTGGCGAGAATCCCGTCGGCCTTACGGTTGAGTACGCATCACCCGAGACCGCTGCCGCGATGCTGGGTGACGTCACGCGGCCGATCGGTGGCGCAGCGGACGTTTACTCGCTCGCACTCGTGCTGCGCAATGTTCTCGATCCCACGCTCGCAAAGTCCGCACAAACGACCAACCTCCGGCCGTTGTTGCGCGAGCGCGCCACCCAGCCTGCCACCCTCTCGCAACGGCGCGAGCTCGCGTACTTGGCTCCGCATTTTCGACGCTGGTTCAGTCATGATCCGAACGAGCGGCCGACCGCGGCTGAGCTCGCCGTTGAGCTTGCCATTCTCACGGCGCCCGAACAGAAGCGACAGGCGCGCGGGCGCTTCCTGCGCCGTGTGGCTCCCGGGCTCTTGCTCTTGGGGATGATGGTCAGCGCGCTTGCGTTGCAGTTGAACCGTAAGGAGACCGCGCTCGTCGTGCAGGGTCGCGCGCTCGAGCAGCAGAGACAAGTGGGCGAGGCACTGCGCAAGGAATCCGTTGCCCAGCTCGACAAGCTCGACCTCAGTGCTCGCAAGTTAGGCGACGGGCAGCGGCTGCTAACGCGGACGCTCACGGTTGCGCGAACGCTCCAGGAGCAACTCGCGGACGCGGCCACGCGCTTCCAGGAGCTCGACCGCCGTCATGCTGAGCTCACGGTCGAGCGCGATGGTCTGGCGCTCGACAGAGACAGGCTGAGCGCCGAGCGAGACGGTCTGACCGAAGCGCAAGAGGCACTGACGCGCGAACGCGAAACGCTCGTTGCCCACAGAGACCAGTTGAATGCGGACCTTACGCGCGTCAGCGGCGAACGCGACGACCTCGCGGGCGAACGCGATGACCTCGCGGGCGAACGCGACCGACTCTCTGCCGAGCAGGAGCGAGCGATTATCGAGATCGGCGCACACGAGCAACGCATTGCGGCCCTAACCAAGGAGCGCGACCGACTCACGCGCGTGGTGGCCGAAAAGGAACAAAGCTACGAGGCCCTGGTGCGACAACGCGCCGAGGCTCTGGCGGAGGTAAGGGAGCTAAAGAGTAAGGTCGCCCAGGCCAACAACCAGGCCAAGCTCGAGCGTAAGGTACAAAAGCGCGAAGCTAGCGCGCCGCGCGCGGCCAAGGCCAGAGCGGGCGGCGCCAAGAATCCGAAGGCGCGCAGGCGTGCACCCTAGCGGGAGGCAGTGCTCTCCGCCTCACTGTCGGCCGTGCCTGGTACCTCGGCTTCCCACCTTGTGCGCGGGTAAATCAATGCGGACAGATCGTTGGCCGTGGACTCCGGACCCTCTGCGCTGGGCTCCAGGTTGGAGGTAAGCCGCGCCTGGTCGACTTGGTCCTGCAGGTCGGCTTCTTCCAGCTGCTCGCTTTCTTGCAGTTGCTCGACCACCGGGATCGGGGGTTGTGCACTGAGCGGCACGGGCGCCGGCGGGAGGCTGGGCAGCGTGCGGTTCTCTCGTTTCACGAAGAGCTTGTCGTACTCCGTGCGCAGGCTGGCTTGCGCCGAGCCCAACGCGGACAGCAGCGGCTGCACGTCGAGCCGTGACACATCGAGCCGCGACACATCGAACCGCGACACGTCGAACCGCGACACGTCGAACTGCGACACATCGAACTGCGACAGGTAGCCCTTCTGGTGTGCCACACCCACACCGACGCCAGTGAGCACCGCGGCCGACGCCAGCCACGTGACGAGCGTGCTGCGGCGCGACCGTGAGTGCGGCACCCTCCTCACGTACCCAGTCAAGCCGGGATCGGTGTCTCGCGCGGACTCCCGCGAAGACTTACGGCCTCCATCCATTTGCAACTTCGTGCGCAGTTCTTCGAGCTCGTCCAGGGTCACGTTTCCGGTCGCGCTCGGCTCCTGGCTGGCGCTGCCCCAAAAGGCCTGCGCTTGAGGCCCGCGCGCAGTTGGAAACGACGAGTCGTGCGGGGCGCGTCCGTAGATGCGCGTCGCTCCGTCTTCCTCATCCGGCACGCCGAAACCTTGCTTGAGCGTGACCGCGGGTCTGGCCGTGGGTGGAGGCGGAGCGGGAACGACGCGCCGTGGCGCCAGCGGAGGCTGCCAGGGAAGGGTCCCATTCGCGGGTCCCTTGAGAGTTTTGTTCGCTGGTGCGCGCCCTGAAGCGCCCGAACGCGCGTGTCGATCCTGCATGAGTTGTCGCCTCCGCTACGCCACTCCCCTTTCATGTCGCGACGCGGCCCCCCCTTCATTTGTGATGGAGCAGAACGTCGCCGCCGTCGATAATACTCAGGATTACCGACTATTTAGGGGCCTGCGCCTTCTCGAGGTCCTCCGGCAGCGTCGGCAACTCCGACAAATCAGGCAACAGCACCAGCTCGATGCGGCGGTTCTCGCGTTGGCCAGCATCGGTCTGGTTGCTTGCGATGGGGTCAAACTCCCCATACCCGGCCGCAACTAGGGCTTGAGGCTTGATCTTCGCTTCGACGAGGAAGCGAGTCACGACCAGCGCACGGGCCATGGACAGCTCCCAGTTATCCTTATAGGGCTCGCCGCTGACTTTGGCGGAGTCGGTGTGACCAGCCACCATGAAGCGGCGATCCGGGAAGGCGCGTAGGATGACGGCGACCTCCATGAGTGCCAACTCACCTTCGCGCGAAAGCTCGGCCTTGCCCGATGGAAACAGCACGCTCTCGGGAAGTCGCATGACCAGGCGACCATCGCGCACGCGCACGCCGAGCTTGCCTGTGTCGACCATGGATTGGAGCTTCTGAGACATGTCCCGAAACGTCTGCAAGCGTTTGGCGGTTTCGGTCTTCCACTCCCGGAGCGCATCCAATTCTTGGCGCGTAGCACTAAGGTTACCTTCCATCTGTCCGAGCGTGCCCTCCGCGAGCAGCGACCGAGTCTTGAGGGCATTGCGCTCGCTTTCGCAAGCCGCTGCGGATCCGGATATGCCCTTCAACCTGGCATCGAGGCTGCCTGTCTGCTCAGTGCAGCTGCTGGCCTGCGCCCGTGCCTGTTCGGCAACACCTAAGAAGAACCACGCGTAGTAACCACCCGCGCCGGCTAGGCACGTGGCGACAATCGCCCATGTCCATACTTTCCAGTGCCCCGATTGGCGGGTTCTCGCGTCATGTCGTGCGCTCATGGAATCTCCTTTGCCCTTAGAGTCTACAGTCGATCCATGCGAGGAATGCGCTCCGGTTGAGGTGTTCTGGCTGACACTGCTCGGTACCCCCGCTGCGCGTCCACTGACAGAAGCTGGGATCGAGCTGCGCGTATTCTTCGCCGAGCGAGAGCAGTCCGACCTGCTTGGCGAGATCAGGATCCTGGAAGGTGGTGGTCAGATGATCGAGCACGGCATTGGCGCGCTCTTGCGAAAGAGCACGGTTCTTTTCGGTCGAGCCATCCTGCGAGGCGCGCGCGACCACGAAAAAATAGCTGGCGCCACCGCGATCGGCGAACACCTTGTCGACGAGCGCAAGGTCGCTTGCATCCATAACGTTCGAGCTCAGATCGAACTGCACGATGCCACCGCGCTTTTGCATCGGTAGAAACAGGGCGTTGAAATCGTTGCCCTGCATCGTGGCAACGCTCTTCGCTTCGAGTGGCTGACAACCGCGGCCGCCCGAGGCGCCGATCAAACCGCAGCTCGCGAGCACCCGACGCAGGATCTGCTTTAGCTCAGGCGTACAGTAAGATTCGTTGGCCTCTTGCGCGACTGCCACCATGGATGGCTTGTTACTTTCGGCCCGTTCCGACTCGACAAGGCGCGCTTCGGCGCCGTGGATCCAACCTGATATCAGTAAGGCTGGCAGCGCGATGAGCACGAGGCCAAGGCCGAGGATTAGATAGCGTCCCATACAAAGTCTCCTCGGTTCAGCGTTTGCTTGCGGAGCCGGAGTGCTCTGCAAGGCGCGTCAACATGTAGTCGAGCCCCAAGTCCGTATCGGCATCGCACAGGCGCTTACCGTTGACGTAGAGCTGCGGAGTAAGCACGGGCAGTTGGTTTTCGACGGCCCAGCGCAGCGCGCGATTGAGCCGCGCCTTGATTTTGCTCGAACCAACACATGCGGCGAGCGAAGGGAACCTTGCGACCGCAAGCTTTGCGGCGCTACCTGCCTTGGCGCGTTCGGCGGCGACGATCTCCTCTTGTTGATCGAACGCCCACGCGAGTACGTCGTCGGCTTGGCCTTCGGCGCAGAGCATGGCCTCACTCACCGCGCAGGCGCCTGGGTGCACGGCAGTGTCCACCATCCAGTTGCAGGTGTTGTCGAGGGGGAAGAGTAAGCCGCGTCGACTCGCTTTGTCGTACAGGTCGAGCGCCGCAAAGCGACGTTCAAAGGCACGACATGCTGGGCAAAGTGGATCGACGACTTCGATGACTTGCACCGAACCTCCCTGTTTGCCGAGCGGAATCAGCTCATTTTTAGGGCTTTTTCCGCCTGGCAGCTCGCCACACGAGCCTGCGTACTTCGTGAAGTCGGGCTTGCTCGCAGCATAAGCCACCACCGACACCCCGACAAAAGCACAGCCGACGACGAACGCGGCGAGCAGCAAGGCGAAGGACAGGCTGGGCTTTTCGTCCGCGGCCTGCGCCTTAGCTTTGCGCGCGTCGAGCCACAGTAAGAGTGCCGAGACTGCGCACACAGCACTCGCGATGTAAATGCCGACGCATACCTTACACACCGCATCGAGCTCGCGGATCGCTATCGTAGCCATCACCACGGAGGCCAAGGCAGGAACGCCCGCCGCGAGCGCAAAGAAGCCAGTGGCGCGCGGATCGTGTTTGCGGTCAGTAAGTAAGAGTGCGGCCGCCCAGAATGCGAGGAATGCAAACACGGCCATGGCCGGCAGGGAAATCGGGGTCCCTCCCCACGTCGAAGCGCGCAGGATCGATGAGTAAGGGCTCATCAGCGTGACGTGACAGCCGCTCGTGCCCGAAGCATCGGGAGCCACGACCCCCGGCAAGAACGAACAATGCAATCCGTGGACCTGACGGTCTAGGTGCGCGACGAAGTCGTAGGTGGATGTGGCGGCGAAGGTGAATCCCGCGACTGCGGCGATGAGAGTGATGGTCAACAACAACGGAGCCATCGGGCCTCCTTTGGGCGTTGGGCGGCGTTGGGCAGCATGGCGCGGCGTTGGGCGGCATGGCGCCGCATGGGACCAAAGCGCCGGTTTCCCCTCCATGTCGCGCGGCGGCTCAACCCTTCACGACCCGGCGTGTCTGCCGTCACGGGTACCTCTCCCAGCACCTTCTAATCTTCACGGCTGCTGACCACCCCAGGGTCTGCGTGTATCGTGGCTCTATGGCTGGGCTGGGAGCGATATGAACCTTACGAAGTGGTGCGGTTCGGAACACAGTCGTGGCCTGGCCGCTTTCAGTGCGAGTTTTCGCAGGTTCGCCGTGGTGTTGAGTGTCGTCGCCGCGGCCTCCTGCGCGTCGCCGTCGTCGAGCACCGGGGGAGCATCCTCAGCGGGCTTGGATAGCTTCTGGAGTAGCGCGGACGCGAGTGTGCACGATGCGCAGAAGTCCCTGAGAAGCGCCAAGCAGGTCGCCGGTCAGATAGGTGGGGAGGCGGCCAAGGGTGACTACGGCCAGATCGTCGCCCTTGGGCATCGTGTCGGCGGCCTCGGGCATGATCACGCGAGTCCAGCCGACAACGTGCCGGTGGTACCCATGCTGGACACGATGATCGTTTCCATCGATGCGCTCATTCACTTGGCTTCAACGAGTGCCGAGCTTGATGAGGCCAACGGCGCGACCGACGCCACCGTAAGCAAGCGTTCGCTCAGAACCCAGCGGCTGTACCACTTGCTCAGCGCCAAGAAGAAAGTGACCGGGGTGCGCAACCGCGCCACTGCGATAGGCTTTCGCCCGGCGCCTTGAATGGGGCGGCACGCGCCAGGCGGCCGGCCAGAATCACTTGACCGAGTAATCCATGTTTCGCGGCTGTCCGCTTCGAATCAGCGCGATGGTGAACTGGTCCATCGAACGCAGCTTCGTGTAGGCCTCTAGGGCCGAGTCGGGGCTCGACAGATCGAAGCCGTTGATCGTGCGAAGCACGTCGCCATTTTGAACACCGAGACGCCCGAGCAAGCTCTTGCGCCGGATGCCGGACACCTTCATCCCGGTCACGCGGCCGTTCTCTTCGTACGGAATCATGCGTGCGGCGCGCATCAACTCGCTCTGATTCGACAGCGCCTTGTCGAGCAGCGTGCGCGCGACGTTGTACTGCGTGTCGCTCACCTGCGTGATGCCCTGCGCGAGCTCGTCTTCCGTAAGCCCGCCTTGAACCACATTGTTTCCCGGAGTCCATGGATCTGCCGGTGGTTCCGCTGCGGCCAACGGTGGTTGCCCAGGGACCTGCGGCGGCTTGAACATGGTGATCTGGCAAAGCGGCCGACCCGAAGGACGCATGAACACGCGATGCTCGCGGATGCCGACGATGTCGTGTCCCTCGACCTGCATGCCTGAGCGATACAGTAAGGTCTGACCGTTCGCCTCGATCGACGCGAATGACAGGGCGGGCACGCGCGGCACCACGAAAGACGCTACGAGGCGCAGGGCTGCTTGGCACACTTCGGGTTCGCCGATGGGGTCGACTATCGCGCCACTCGGATCGGCATCGGGATCGACCACCGGCTCGACGTAGGGCGGATCCCACGCGATGGCGCCCGTCTGCGAATCGAAGATGTTGCGCGAGAGCACCGCCGTGGCGAGCTCGCGCGGTGAAGGTTCGTTTTCCAGGGAGGGATGGCTCGCGAACCGTTGTGTGGCGCTCCGCGCTGCGGCCGTGTCTTGCACGGGCAAGAGCGAAGCCGCGAGTAGTTGGGTCGCCCCGCGAGCGCACAGCCACGCTGAGATCAAGAGCGTAAACAGGATCCCGCCTGTGCGCGGCAGCTTCTGTTGTCGCTCGTTGACCATCGCTCCCTGTCGGCCTCGCTGGACCCAGTATCAGGCCATGTCAGGCGATCGCCCGCAAACATGTTTGCGGCGCCGGGAAGCCGACACCGGGGAGGCAAGTCTTATCGTTGCGCCTAGTTATAAGAAATTCGACATCCCGGTCACAGTTTGCGGCTCGTTCGAGTGAAGGCGAAAACCAAAGCAGGACATGAAGCCGGTAACCTGGTACGCGCCTTGTCGCCGTGCCGCGCTGGGAGGCTCACCAATGAACTTCAAGAAGGATCTGCGCAAGCTAAGTGTGGCGGCAATGGCCGTAGCACTCGCCGGGTGCGACACGGCCCAAGAGTCCAGTTCACTTGCGGGTTCTGGTGCCGGGGTCACCGAGATACCAGCTCACTGCATGCCCATCACCGAGGACCCACCGCCGGTGCTGTTGAGCTTGAGCGGGCCGGCTACGGCCACGCCCAAGAAGCGGCCCAAGCAGCCCGCCACGGGTACCGCTACCGGCACGACCACGGTCGCCCCGGTAACACTTGGGGCCCCGCCCCTGCGGCCCGGCGTCGGACCGAATACCGCGGACGCGTGTGACCCCGCGAGCGCGAAGCTGCCGGGTATCCCGGCCGGGCCCGGTGTCGTGCGAGAGTGCTTCTTCAACGGCACCGAGCCGACGGTTCAGGCGACCGTCGAGCGTGTGCTCGAGAGTGTCGACGACACCGACCTTGTACACGTGCGCCTGACCTTCAATCCCCACTTCGTAGACAATAGCTACGGAACCACCGCGATTGGCTGGGCGGACTCGAAGAATGGGACGCACACCTACAAGGATCTCATCGGCAGCGATCACGCGGAGCTGCTCTTCACCAACAAGCAGGACGTAGTCGCACTCCACGTCAAGCTTGACTACATCTCCGAGGATCCGAGCCGGCCGTCCGGCTACGGCACACTGGGCGTGCTTGGCGGCGAGGGCAAAGTTCTGGTTGGCAATCCTGCCCATGTGCGCGAGGTCGCCACATCTTTGGACCGCAACTTGAATGGCTGCGGCTTCGGAAGCTATCTGGAGTCCTCGCCGGCAACGGATCAGGCCTACACCCCCAATCCTTCGGCGCTCAACTGGGACTATCGCGTCGTCTACGAGCTGTGGATCGCAGCGGAGGCCTTTGGTAGTGCGGGTTTTGGTGGGGTCAACGTCGAATACGTGCACGCTTCACCGAGCAAGATCGGCAACAACACCCTCATCGTCGATCCGGGACCGTGTCCGCCCGACGGACCGCCGACGCCGCCGCCGACCGAGGAACCGCCGCCGCCGTCCGATTGCCCGCCAGGAACGGTACTGCGCACTGATGCTGGAACCCCGCCTCCGCCCCCGACCACGCCTGACGCAGGCACGCCCGTGGTGATATAGAGAGTAAGTCCCGTGAGCTGGGCCACCCAGACGCTGAAATCCCTCGCGAGCCACACGCGGGCAGCCCTATAATTTATCCGTGAGCGTGCGCGGCAACGTCGTGAAGCATGAGATACGCGTAACGGACCAGTATCCGCTGCTGCTCATCGAATTCTTCGGCGCGCCTGACGATGTCGAGTTTGCAGGCTACATAGCCAAGGTCGAGGCGATTGCGGAGCGCGGAGCGACTCGACCCCAGCTCGCGGGCCGCAGTGTGATTCTGTTCGACACCACGCACTCCACGCAAACCGTCACGGCGTCCCAGCGCAAAATGCAGGCCGCGCACATGCTGCGCATGAAGGCCAAAGTGGAGGCGCTAGGAACAGACGTCTATCAGACTGGTGTCTGTTTCGTGCTTACCAATGCCGTCGCGCGCGGTGTCCTGACGGCCATCCTGTGGCTGCAACCGGTAGCCGAACGCTATGAGGTCTGTTCGACACGAAAGGAAGCCGACCAGTGGTGCCGACAGTGGGTCGTCGGCCTGAGCCGAGACCCGACAACCAGCAACGCCAAGTCGTTCTAGCCGAAGGGGTTCGCGGCCAGCCAGCTACTTCTTGATTAAGCTCACCAGGAACAGCAACAACACCGCCCCACTGACAGCGCGAATCAGCTCGGCCACCATGCCGCTTCCGATCCTGACTCCCAGTGCCGCAAACAGGTAACTGCCGATAAAGGCACCTATCACTCCTACGAGGATGTTGCCTACTAGACCTAAGCCTCTTCCGCGAGTGATCTGGCCCGCAAGCCAGCCAGAGACGGCACCCAGCACGATAGTCAGGATCAGAGCGTTGGTACTCATGGGTGCCTCCTCAGACTCGACCTTACTTACTGCACGAACAGGAACTCCACCCGTCGGTTCTGCGACTTACCTTCGTCGGTGTTGTTATCGCCGATGGGCTTGTCGGGGCCGTAGCCACGGGCGTGGACACGGGCGGGCTTGAGGCCTTGTGCGAGCAAGTACAGACGTACCGAACGCGCGCGCTCACGGGATAGGCGCATGTTGAACCCGCGCGAACCTGTGCTGTCGGTATGACCGCCGATCTCCAGGCCCTTGATCTCGTCGTGCGCACGCAAGGTCAGAGCGATCTGATCGAGGATGCGATGGGAGCTCCTATCGATCTTGGAGGAGTTGGGTTCGAAGCGGATCGTCTCGAGAATGACGAGGCGACCTTCCTCGATCACGATCTGCGCAGGGCCTTCGTCCGGGCAGCCATCATCGTCCTTGAACCCGTTGATCGTCTCGGCTTCCTTGGGACAACGATCGAGATAGTCGAGCACGCCGTCGCGATCCGCATCACCTTCAGGACAGCCGTCTTCGTCTTCGATGCCGTCCAGATCCTCCGGTAGATCAGGGCAGGCATCGTAGCCACCACGGATGGCAGCCTCGCGCGCCGCATCATCGACATCGTCGACGCTGGCGGGCTCATCGGAGCCTTCTTGGTCTGTTGCATTGACCTCGCCTTCGCCAGACTTTTCAGTCTCGCCCGGCGCAGCATCGCGCGCTCGGTCGCCTGCACGATCGTCGTCAGTGATGGTTTGGTCGCGCTCGTCCGGCTCGGCGCTGCGCAGGCCGTCATGATCGGGATCGTTGGGTGAGGGCTCCCAGCGCACGCCCACAAAGCCGCGCGCCGTAGGGACGCCAAAGCCTTCGAGCAGGCCGAGTCCGGCGCCCGCGTTGATCTTCCAATCGCGGCCCACGTCGATGCTGGCACCAAGCAAGCCCTCGAGCCCGATCTCCTCCGCGTCCGTGTCCTTCAGGCCCACGTAGCTGCGCATGTCGAGCATGATTTCCGCAGGCGACTGGCCGCCATCAAAGCGATAGCCGAGGCCCACACCGGCTTGGATCTCGCTGGCAGCGTCGACGTTGCGATACTCCGTGGCCTTGCGCAACAGCGCGCCGAAGTCGAGGCCCATGCGGAAACCTGACAGTCCGAAGTGATGATCGAGCAACAAGCGCGGCGCAAAAGCCGGCAGCCGCGCGCCTCCGTAGAAGCTACTCGTGTGCGTCGGAAGACGTACGTCCGCAAGCAGTGCGAGACCCACCGCCTTCGTCTTGCCGTCCAGGAGTCTGAACTTTGGCAAGAGGCGCAGATCGCCTATCGCGCCTTCCGAGATGTCGTCACCAGAAAGGTAGGCAAGCGGCACGTGCGCGCCGAGCTCGAACCAAGTGGCGAACGAATAGGAGGCGGTCAGATCGAATGCGAGCTGATGCGCGATGATCTGCTGTACGACCTCATCGTTTTGCACTGCGATCAGCGGGTTGTGTCCATACGAGAGCCAGAGCCCAAGGCTGAACGGGTCGAGCGGATGGCGAACGTCACTGCCTTCCGTGACGAAGTACCCACCCGTCGTTGCGCGCGGCAAAAAGCGCTGCGTGTCGATGTCTTCGGCATGGACAGGTGCAACTCCAAACAGCAAGCATGGCGCGAGCAATGCCGCCGCGAGCAATGCCAAGTGGAGGCTTGATTTCGTGTTGAGCTTACGCATTACGCCCTCCCCTTACGATCTGCACGGTTTGCACGACGTCGCATCAGCAGTGCGCAGGACAGCGCAAAGAGCCACGTCCCTATGTTCAGTCCCCGCGCGGGCCCATGCACTGCGCAGTGAAACGCGCCGCCACGCACGATGCCTGCATCCGGTCCAACTGCTCCGGGACCCACGCCACCGTCGCCTGCACCGGGCACGAAGTCGCCGGTATCTACGCACGTACCATTCGGGCCGCAGTTTAGGCCAGCGCCGCAAGCGCCCGCGCCGCTCTGGCTGCACGCGGCGCACGCGCCGCTCTTGCACACAAGCCCGTCGCAGTCCGCGTTGGCGGTGCACGTCGTGTCCACCACTTTGATGCACGCATTGAGTGTGCAGCGCTCGTCCATTTGGCAGTCCGCGTCGCCCGCGCATCGGTAGGCGAACAGGCACACACCGTCGCGACAGCGTCCGTCGTTGGAACAGTCGCGATCGGCAGCGCACTTCACGCTGCGAATCACGCTCGGATCTCCGTAGGCATCGGTAGTCGGCTTGCAGTCGAACACTTCCGCATCGTCATCGCCGAATGCGCGCGGTGCGGCCTCGTCGTGCCAGGTGCGCACAAACAGGTTACCCGCGCAGCTCCTCGTGAGCCCCGAGACTCCGTGAAGCACGTCCACCTGCACATAACCGTGCACGACCGGACCGATGCGAATCGGATCTTCGTCGCGACCAAACTGCACGCGCACGTCGTCCTTGTTGGTGGTGAGCTCAGTCCACAGGCCGTCTTTGTTCTCCCAGGTCCACACGCCAATCAGCGTGCCGTCGCCGCGCACGCCGACCGCGCGCTCATAACCGCCGCGGCTGCCATCACGAGTCCACGGAGGCCAAGGCGCCTTTCCAAAGGCCGGCCCTCCCGTGTCGTTTCGATCGTCGATGTCGGCGAAGAAATAGGCCACAAGGCTCGCGGGCGGCATCACCTCCGCTGCCACGTATGCACGCAGCCAGAGGCGGTCGTCATCCGCATCGGCATAGACCGAGCGTATGTCCGTGCCGGCTTCATCCGCGGCAAACGCAGCCAACCCGTCGCTGGCGAGGTCTTCACGTCCATAAGGCCAGGTGGTTTCACCGGTCGCATCCACCGATACTATCTGGCGCAGTGGCGGTCGTTGACGCGCAGCCGACCAAGACTGCGCTTCGGCCCCGCTCGCGATGCCTGCGCACGACAGCGCTACGGCGAGGAAAAAGGGTGTGGCGTGAAAGCACGATCGCGGAGACGACGCGCGCCGCTGGGATCGACGTATGTTGGTGTTGGTATAGGGCATGGGCTGCAAATCCTAGGAACGTTAGCTGCGTTGCGAAAAGAACAAACGGAGTTGAGCTCGATGTTCAGGAGGTTTGCGTCCGACACTCCCGCACAGCGTGCGGACGAGCGGGCGAGTATGTGTCTGGATCAGGCGCGAGCGCGAGTTTCAGCCGATGTGTGTGTGTGTGCATGCTGCTTAATGGCCCCAACCCGGAGTCGCCTTCGGCCGAGTTGGCAATCCCCTTGTGAGCGCACGTCCAATCCTGGGCATTTTGCAGGTCCGCCGCTGGCAAGTGCGAAGGAATATTTTGTTGTGGCCAATAAGATGGTTCGCTGCGGACAACCTCTCGAAAGGCTTGACAATGACGGTGCGCTGCAGTGCGGAGCGATGGCCCTTGGTGATCTTGGAGTTATCGGGACCCGCCGACCGCGCCCATAGCGATTGTCTGATCCGTACGCTCTCGACTCAGATCACACGGGGTCGCTGCGCAGTATTGCTCGATACCCGCTCCGTTCAGCTGGCTGACAGCCTGACCGCGATCGCGAACATCCAACGAGAAGCGCGCTGGCTTCGCGAGCATGAGCTCTTGATCGAACGCAACGTGACCGCGTTTGCTCTCGTGCTGGAGGGCGTCGCCGTCAACTTTCTCTTCAGCAGCCTGCTCGCGCTGGTTTCGATTCCAACGCACTGGACCACGACCCCTCAGATCGAGGAAGGGATGCTGTTCTGTTCGCAGGCACTCGAGCAGCGGAGGTCCAGCCGTGCGCCCCTCAAGCGCCCAACCTCGCTCTCCTCATTTCCACCACCCGCGTGAGGCGGCGCATCAAACCCAAGAGATGGCGAAGTCCACTCCGTCTGAGCCGAGGGAACTCCGCTTCTCTCGCACGTAGCACTTTTGCGTAACCGTCTCGATGCCTGCAGCGAACACCCCTCGCAAGGCGATGCGAAAATAGTCGATTTCAAGCAGTGGCAGCCCCCGAACGGATACGATGCCGTCCTTGGGTCCCCACTTGAAAACACCAACCGCGCCCCCTTCGAAGACGCGAGACCACACGCGATCGATCTTGGCTGCAAAACTCCAGGGGGTCACGCCCGCATGACGCACGCCTCGGACAATCGTGCCGAGGAAAGTGCCTTGCAGACGGTCTCCCACGCTTCGACCGATACTGAGCACTTGGTCTTCGGGTAGACCCAGCGAATCCATCGCCCGGTAGTGAGCCAGCGCCGCGTCGAGCGGAAGCCACACTGGCGCAAGGGTTCGCAGCACCTGATCGTGGTAACGCTGCGGCAACGCCTTCGTGTAGGTCTCAACGAGGCACCGCTCGCGGATGGTCTGCAGCGAGGAAGAAAGCAAGGTGCTGCGGACACCAGTCACCGTGGGGATCTCCGTCTCAGGAAGCGGGACGATGACCTCTGCGTGCCTCCGAACACGCATGGACTGACCGGGAAGTTCCTGTCCCGTCGTCCATGGCGCTTCCGACGTCGTTGAGCTGCGCTTTGCGATCATGACGCTGCGAACCTCCCGAGACTGGATCGCAAGCCGCGATCCATCGTGGATGTTCTGCACTGAGGACACCTTCACCACTATCAGGGTTTTATTAGCGAATCGTAAAGAGTCTGATCAAAGCCGGACCTGTACGACTCAGCGACGTACGGCGGTGAATCCGGATGACAGCGCCACTTGGACTCGGCCTGCGGACCCCTTGGCACCCAGGCAACGTCCGGACACAACGGTTGTCGCCCGACCGTGGCTCAGCGCGGTAGCCTGCCAGTCGCCATCGCGCGCACTACCGAGCGACACGACGCTTGCGCCTAAGGTGGAGTCGCTCCTCAACACGCATGGTCCACGCCCCTCGCTCGCCAGGGACACCGACAGATGTTCGCCTCCATCGTCGAGGTCTCCAGTGCGATTCGTGAGTGTGAGCTCTGCGGGCCACACTTCGTGCGGACACACCAGCTCCTCTCGGCTGCAATCGACCTGGAGCAGGATGGTTCCATCAGCGCCGGTAGCAACCAGGTATCCACCCTCCTGTCTGACGCGCATGGGCTGTACAGTTTCGCCGATACGAACCTCCGCCTCGATGTAGTCATCGTAGATCACGTCCCAGGAGCCAGAAAAGTCTGGCCGCGGCGCGGAAGCGAAAGTCCGGGTGCAGCCTGTCAGGCCGCACAGCATCCACACGACTATCAAGGCCCTGAACAGAGAGGATGGCCGATACTCGCGGGAGGAACTTCGCAACCAGGTCTGGGTAAGGCGCATTTGAAGGTTACTGTCCGGACCCCACTCCTGCCTTCATCGCCCACTCGCTCGGATAGGTACTGCGGCCTACTCCTCGAGCGGAATCTCCAGCATATGAGTCACACCGGCCTGCACATCGATGGGTGCCCACACGGGGACTCCGCGCTCGTCGCGTGCCACGCGCAGCTGATGACGACCCGCCGGCAGGGCAATTCGGATCGGCGTGAGCCCCAGCTCTCGCCCGTCCACCTGCACGTGAGCGGAGCTTCCTGTGGTGAGCACGACCACTACTCCAAGCTGCACGCCCTGCTCGCCTCTGAACGTCCCTGGGCGAACCGATTGCGTGACGAGGGCCTGCGCGGGAGGTGTCTGGCTGAGAGCATGCGCGACGATACGTTCCTTGGAGGCGCTTGGCTCGAGCCTGGGCCACTTACGATCCAGGGCTAGCAGACCGCCAACGACCGCACCCACTACAATCGCCGCGACGAAAGCTCTCGTCGGGAAACGCCAGCCCCCGAGGCTTGGCGAAGCCTTCGACCTGCCTGGCGTGGGAAGCGCTTCGAGCCGCACAGCCGCGCGAATCCCGCTCCGGGTCGCGACCGCACGCGCCAACGCCGGGTAGGAGTCCCTGCCGAAGGGCGGTAGGGATGACGCCGCACCCGTGACCTCTCGCAGCTCGCGTCGCTTTTCCTCGAGCCGCCCTGGGAAGGCGCGCTTCATCCACGCGGCGACGTGAGGAGCGCCCGCCGAGGCGTAACGAGACAACTCAACACTCATTTGGTGTGCCGTTGCAAACCGGGCGTCTACGTCTCGCGCGACCGAATTCTCGACGACGCCGAGCAGTGCGGGTGGGAAGCCTTCCATGGACCGTAGCATCGGTCGGAGTGGATCCGCGATCACCGCACGCATCGTTCGATTGATGTTCGAGCGCTTGAAAAGGCGACGTCCGGCCACGCCCTCCCAGAGCAGGACACCCAGCGACCAGATGTCTGCACGCCGGTCGACCTTACTCACTTCCATCTGTTCGGGCGCCATATAGCCAAAGCGACCCCTGAGCATGCCCTGCTGCGTCTCATGAAGCTGGCTGCTGGAGCGTGCGATCCCGAAGTCCAGTACGCGTACGTGTCCGTCGTACCCCACGATGACGTTTTGCGGCGCCATATCGCGGTGCACGATATCGAGGCTCTGTCCGTCGTCATCGCAAGCGTCGTGGGCGGCGTGCAGTCCCTCGCACACCTGGGCTATCACTTGGGCCATCAGCACGGGGGCAGCGGCCTGCCCCTCCTCGCTAGCGTGCAGCGCCTGGACGAGGTCAGAGAGTACCTCCCCCATGACATACTCAGTCGCCAAGTACGGCAGACCGTCATCGACACCCCAGTCGAGCACGCGGCACACGTAAGGATGGCGAATGGACGATGTGATGCAGGCCTCGTCCAGAAACAGCTGCACGGACGGTTCGTCGGCCAAAAGGTGCGGGAGCATCACTTTGATCGCGGCGAACTGACTTGCGCCGGTCGATCCCGTGCGATGGCCGAGGTAGACCGTCGCCATACCGCCCGTGCCGAGCTTGCGCAGCAAACGAAATCCGCCGAGCGACTCCCGCGGCAGCTCCTCCAGAGATGCTTCCACGGACGTGTTCGCCGTTTGGCCGGCTACGCGCGCGCTCATAGTGGCCCTGCACTGAGCGCGTGCTGCGCACAGCGGGACGGCCTGTCGCGCGTAGCATGCAGCGACGAGCGCAAAGGTAGGGTGGGCAGCATGGCGGAGCGACTCCGAGGCAGTGGGGTGGCGGCGAACGTGACTTCGAGTGAGTCCAACCCCGCGCCAGTTTGCTGAAGCGACTCGCCGTTATCGTTCCCCAGCTCGCAAAAAAACAGCACGCCTCGGTTGACCCGCTTTAACAAGTTCGATCGCGCACTTGCACCTACGCCTGCCTTGCCCAAACAGGCGAAGGAAACGGCGCACTCAGACATTCAGCGGTGTCCCCCCCAACGCCCCACCGGCACCGCGTGTGGCCTCGCGCAGCCTTACCATTGCGCCTGGGTGCCAGCCAGCTGGGACCAGGCGTGCGGAGCGCTGGGCTACGAATGCGACACGGCCCCGGATGGCTGCGGCGACGCCATAAGCTGCGGAACCTGTGAAGCGAACGAAGTGTGCACAGCGGATCGCCGCTGCGAGACGCTCGTCGTGTTCTGAGGCGCGTTTCGCCTCGAGTAGGGCGCGGTCACCGAACTCGGCTACGATCGCGTGCCCATGGCTAATGCGACAACAGGCTCGTCCGATCCCCATGCCGCGCTTCGTGCGCTGCTCTCCGAACATCGCGCGGAGGTGTGGGCAGTGGTGCTCTATGCTCTGTGCGTGGGCTTGCTCGCGCTGGTCTTGCCCGTCGCCGTGCAGGCGCTCGTCAATACCGTCGCGTTCGGCACGCTCTTGCAGCCGCTCGTCGTGCTGGTCGTCTTGTTGTTCATGGGCCTCCTGATCAGCGGTGTGATGCGCGTGCTCAAGGCCTGGACGGTGGAGGTGCTGCAGCGGCGCATGTTCGTCAACACGGTCGCACGTCTTGCTTACCGTTTGCCGCGCATCGCAGACAAGGACGCCGCGAGCGGGCCCAAGGGTAGGATGACCCATCGCTTTTTCGATCTGTTCTCCGTGCAGAAGGCGAGCGCTTCGCTGCTCTTGGGTGGCGTCGATGTGATGCTTGCCGGCGGCGTAGGCCTAGTTGTGCTTGCGTTCTACCATCCGCTCCTGCTGGCGTTCGATGTGATGCTGATGTTGGGCCTGTCGGTGATCGTGTTTGGCTTGGGGCGTGGCGGCGTTGCAACCTCCGTGAGCGAGTCGTCCGAGAAGTATGCCGTCGCGGACTTTCTCGCCGAGATCTGCTCTGAGCCGTTCGTGTTTAGGGACCGGGGGGGGCGCCTCTACGCCGAGGAGCGTCTAGATCAGGTTGCCATCCGCTACATCGAAGCACGTGCGAAGCACTTTCGGATCGTGGTGCGTCAGTTGCTCGGGGCTCTGTCGCTGCAGGCGGTGGCGAGCGCGGGGCTGCTCGGCCTCGGTGGCGCGTTGGTGCTGCAGCGCGAGCTGACACTTGGTCAGTTGGTGGCCGCGGAGCTTATCGTGAGTGCGATCGTGGTTACGCTGAGCGATCTCGGCAAGTACCTCGAGACCTACTACGACCTGGTGGCGAGTGCTTACAAGCTCGACGGGCTTCTTAAGTTGCCGCGCGAGGTAGAGCCCGAAGGCGGCGACGAGTCGCTCAGTCAGATTCGAACCGGGCCCGCGGAGGTGGAGCTGAGTGGAGTAAAGCTCACGCGCGGCTCGCGCACCTTACTCTCTGGGGCGAGTCACGTCTTCAAGGCTGGTACGCGCACCTTACTTACGGGCAGCGGCGAAAGCGGCAAGAGCTCCGTGCTGGACTTGCTGTTTGGTCGCATCGCTGCGCAGCAGGGACGCACCTTGCTCGACGGCGTGGAGATCCGGGAGCTGTCGCGCGAGGCGTTGCGGGATCGAGTCGCAGTGGTCGCCGGGCCTGAGATCATTTCGGGCGATGTGTTCGAGAACGTGCGACTCGGTCGTCGCGAGATCTCCGCATCGAGCGTCAGACCATTGCTCGAGCAACTGGGGCTTGGCGACGAGCTTGCGCACCTGCCTGAGGGGTTCAACACCGATCTCGGTCCACACGGCGCGCGCCTCTCACATGGGCAAGCCTTGCGTCTTACCATCGCGCGAGCGCTCGCGAGAAAACCTGGGTTTGTGGCGATCGATGCTGATCTCGCCGCGCTCGACAAACGGAGCCTGTCGCTGGTCTTGTCTACACTTTGCGCGGCCGACGCTGAGTGGACGGTGCTGTTCGTGGGCGATCATCCGGCAGTGCGTGAGTTCGTCGATACCACCTTGAGTCTCGAAGCGGGTCAGTTGAGTGTGGTGGAGGTGAGGTCATGACCATGTCCCAACACGCTGCCATGTCGCGACTCGAGGTGCTCCGACGGGTTCCCCAGGGAGCTGCAACGCGCGTGATCGCCCGCTGGCTGTGCGTCGCGCTGGTCGCATTCTTCGTAATTTCGCTGCTCGCACCCTGGCAGCAGACGGTCTCAGGAGTGGGGCGTGTGATCGCCTTTGCACCGGTCGAGCGTCGCCAAATGCTCGAAGCACCCGTGAGCGGCAGGGTCGCGCGCTGGTGGGTGCGTGAGGGCGCCTGGGTCGAGGCGGGGGATGCCATCGTCGAAATCGCAGACAACGACCCCTTACTTTCCACGCGACTCGAGAGCGAACGCAGCGCTGTCGGCAGTAAGTTCGATAGCTATAGTGAACGCATCGCAACCTTGGCCCAGCAGATCAAGACTGCTGAAGACCAAAAGCGCAGCGACGTGGCATCCGCCGATGCCAAGCAGCGTGTCTCCTCCGAGAAGTTGCGTTCGCAAGGTGAGAAGCTGAAGGCGGCCGAGGCCGCGCTCGAGACCGCCATGCTCAACTTGGGTCGCGTGCGCGCTCTTTCTTCGCAGGGCTTGGCGGCCACTCGCGATCTGGAGCTGGCAGAGCTGGCAGGGACCAAGGCCCGCACCGAGCGCGATGGAATGCAGGCAGACCTGCTCGCTGCCCAGGCCGAGCTCGACGGCGCTCAGGCGGGCATCGAGAAGGCGCGCGCCGACGGCGACAGTAAGATACAGGAGGCCCGCGCCAAGCTGAGCTCGGGCCAGTCGGATCTCGCAGACGCGCAGGGTTCCCTAGCACGACTGGATGTCACAATTTCGCGACAGAAAAGTCAGCTCGTGCGTGCGCCGCGGGCCGGTGTCGTACTGCAGGTCCTGGCCGTCGAGGGGGGCGAGCAGGTCAAGCAGGGCGATTCGCTGGCTGTGCTCGTACCAGATGCGCGTGATCGGGCCGTCGAAATCTGGATCGATGGCAACGACGCCTCGCTGATCAACGAAGGTCGAAAGGTGCGCCTGCAGTTCGAGGGGTGGCCCGCGGTCCAGTTTGCGGGTTGGCCGTCCGTAGCCGTGGGAACGTTTGGCGGCACGGTGGCTTTCGTAGACTCGCACGACGACGGTAAGGGTAACTTCCGTGCGGTCCTCGTGCCTGACCCCAAAGACGAGGCTTGGCCCGCGCCGCGATACCTGCGTCAGGGCGTACGAACCAAGGGCTGGGTGCTCTTGAACCAGGTTCGCATCGGCTTTGAGCTGTGGCGCCGCTTCAACGGGTTTCCGCCGATGGTCGACCCGCCGTCGGACGCGCCCGACAAGGACAGTAAGGCCAAGGGAGACAAGTCGTGAGAGCTACGTTTCTGTTGTCCTCGCTCCTCCTCTGCCTTCACGGCACGGCGCACGCACAGCTGACCCTCGCAGAGGTCGCGTTGTCCGTGCAAACCCATCACCCATTATTGCTTGCCGAGCTGAGCAGTGTGGAGGTCGCGTCGGCCGAGGCGCGCGCCGCGCGAGGTGAGCTCGACCTTACGCTTACCGTTCAAGCTCGCAGCGGCCTGCTCGGTTATTATGATCCGCAACG
Source organism: Polyangiales bacterium (assembly GCA_046598735.1). GTDB lineage: Bacteria > Myxococcota_A > Polyangia > Polyangiales > DASUME01 > DASUME01. Next base: position 28,763 of record JBKJIA010000214.1, on the reverse strand, counting down.
TGCTGATGTGTTGATCGAGCAACCTACCACCGTCCTTGGAGCCACGCTCTACTCCGGCTATCGCATCGGCCGTGGGCGCATCGCACCTTACTATGGGGAGCAGGCCACCCTGAACGGAGGCGAGGTTCGGGGCGGAGCGCGCTTACCGCTCTGGCAAGATCGCGCCATCGATTCGCGTCGAGCCGGCCTCAAGACGACACGTGCCGCAGAGGCCATGGCAGAGGCGGAGCTTCGCAGCACGCGCATCCAGCTCGAACGTGATGCCGCACTCGTCTACTTCTCGTGGGTGGGGGCGGGCCTGCGCGAGCGCGTGGCCTCGAGCCTGTTGCGCCTCGCGACCGAGCGTGATGCTCAGGTCGCTTCCAAGGTTGAGCTTGGCGCCTTGCCGGCGATCGAACGGCTCGACAATCAGCGCGCCATCTTGGACCGCAGCCAGCGGCTCGTGCAGGCGCGGCGCGCGCGGGAGAAAGCTGCCCTAGAGCTGTCACTGTTCTTGCGCGACAGGTCAGGTCGGCCCCGCGTGGCCACGCCGGACGAACTGCCGAGCGAGCTCGCTCGCCCGCGCACCTTACCGAGTCTGAATGCGGCAGCGACACGCGCGGTCGCGCAGCGCCCTGAGCTCGATGTCTATGCGGCTCAGCTCGAACAGGCGCGTATCGAGCTGTCGCTCGCTGACAATCGCGTGGCGCCGCGCCTAGACTTGTTCGGCGAGGTCTCCAAGGATCTCGGAAGCGGGCCGAGCGCGCTCGTGCCATCGCTGCAAAAACCCGTGCTCGAGGTCGGAGCCACCCTTACCGTGCCTGTCTGGTTGCGCAAGGCGCGAGGCAAACGAGATGCCGCCGAGGCCAAGCTGGATGCCACCGAGTCAAAGGCTAGTTATGCGCGCGACAAGGTCTTGTACGAGGTGCATGACGCCTATTCAGCGGAGCGTGCGGCGGAGGAACGCCTTGAGGCAGCCAAAGCGGCCACGAGCGCCGCGGAGCAGCTGGCCCAAGCAGAACGCACACGGCTAGACCTGGGCGCGACCACCCTCCTGTTCGTGAACATCCGTGAGCAGCAAGCGGCCGATGCTGAGGTTGCGGTGATCGACGCCCTGGCAGAATGGAATTTCGCCCACGCGCGTGCGCTCGCAGCCATGGGCGATTCTGTGGCCAAGCTGGCAGTACCATCCCTATAGCTGTGTAGCTGTGTAGCTGTGTACTGGGTACCTACGTCTCGCTCGTAGTCGACCTCACGATGGGGCCGGGCGTCACCGACACGTGTAAGCCAGATCGCCGCAGGGGTCGCGTGCTCTAACCCGCATGGGCAGACTTTCTTACCAACTACCTACTTTGTTTCATCGCGCGCCCGGGCTGGCGTGACTCATGCGATGCTACTTGGCTTACGCGCCTGATCCGCCGAAGGGACTCCCCCAATGACCCGAAGAGCTGTGCTTCCGACCGCAACGACCTCCTCCGCGATACAGCGCGGAACCAGGTGATTGCGATGAAGGCAGCCTCGCGAGAGTCCGGGCCGAAAGCACGCGTTTATAAAAGCGCGGCACGCCCCATCCACGATCCACGCGCGGCTCAAGCCAAGTCTGAGGGCCGCGTGTTAGGTGGATTTTGTCTCACACACGAGATCGCCTCCGGAGGGATGGCGGCCGTTTATCTCGCACATCGCTTGCAGCATGCGCGCATCGGGCAGGCGGCCGCGGTCAAAGTCATCCATCCGCACCTTGCCCGTGACGAGGACTTCGTCGAGATGTTCCTCGACGAGGCCCGGATCGTTTCCTGCATCAGCCATCCCAACGTTTGCCGCGTGCTCGACTTCGGCAACTCGGACGGCACGTACTACCTCGCCATGGACTACGTGATGGGCGAGACCTTGGCCGACGTGCTGACACGCTTGAGCGCCGCGCCGGAAGCGGAGAAGGTGGCGGTACCCTTACTGTCCCAGATCATCGCCCAAGCCTGCGAAGGCTTGCACGCAGCACACGAAGCCCGCGACGCTCACGGCAAACCGCTTAACATCGTCCACCGTGACATCTCCCCGCAGAACATCATGGTCGGCTACGACGGCAGCGTGCGCATCCTCGATTTCGGAGTGGCGAGCGCGTCCGAGAGACTTCACTCCACGCGCAACGGTAAGATCAAAGGTCGCCTAGCGTATATGGCACCGGAGCAGATGCGCGGCCTCCCTGTCGATCGACGGGCCGACCTTTGGTCGCTCGGCGTGGTGTTGTGGGAGGGCCTGGCAGGCAAGCGGCTCTTCAAACGCGACGACGAAGTTCAAACCATCGTCGCGGTCACGCACGAGGCTCTGCCTTCGCTGGCCGCGTACGAACGAACCGTACCCTTATCGCTGCAACGAATCGTCACGCGCACCCTGATGCGCAATCGGGATTCACGATACGCCACGGCTCGCGAGCTCGGTCTCGCGTTGTCCCAGAGCGCGGCAACCAGCCTGCCCCGTGCTGGCGCGCCGGAGCTGTCCGTCTGGATGCATTCCTTGTTTGGCGATCGCATTGAACCCATGCGCGCGCTCATGCGAGCGGCAGCCGCCGCGGCCGAAGCCAGCGCGACGCCGTCCGGTCCTGCCACTCCGATGCTCTACGACACCTACGACGATGACGTAGAGGATGAAACACGGATCGCCGTGCCTCGACCGCAGCTGCGATCGGGCCCACCGAGAAGCACGATCCGCTCCACCGTGCCTCGCCTGCCAGTACGAAGGCTCGCCAGACGCAGCCTCCTTACCCTCGTCACCATGCTGCTACTCGGCGTCCCGGCTCCGTGCCGCGCACCCGCCGCGGAGCGCATCGTTGAGCATGCGCGAGTTTCGGCCGCCCCGGTCGTCGAGCAAGGGCGAGGCAGAGCCGCGCATCCGGTGAAGCGGGCTCCCCTGCCAGCAGCGCCCGTTCGGGCGTTGTCTGCTGTCGCAGATCCCACCCCAGTTCCGGTGCCAGCTGCTGCCGAAGAAGGAGCCCCTGCACCCTCTTCCACCCTCGCCGCTCGCAAGCCCCAAACCGGCGCGGTCACGGTCAATACCACTAGTGGCTGGGCAGACGTGTACCTTGGCGAGCGCAAGCTGGGCACGACCCCCGTGCGCGCCTGGTTGCCGGTGGGCGCCCGCGACCTGCGCCTGGTCCCGTTCGGCAGCGAGCCAAGCTTTCTACGCCGCGTGATTGTGAGAGGCGGACAAGGCACCGAGCTTCAAGTCAAGCTGGAGTAAGGAGTAAGGAGTAAGACAGCGACCTGCTGCTCGCCTCCTAAAACGCTCCCTTCACTTATTCTGGAAGAGTAGCTCGGTGTTAAGGAGTAACCCCGCCTTCGAGGCCGGAAAGGTGGTGGCAAGAAAAGCGCTCTCCACGCAATCCAAGGCGGCGCTCGCGCCCCCATGGCCACCCGCCCCTTTCAGCCATTTTACAGCACCGGTTTCGCGCAGGCGCAGTGAAAGACTCAGCGTGGTTGGCAGCTCGAGCGCCTCAGGAGGCGTCTGCGCGAAGCAGCTCTTCATCTTGGCGATGGCGCGCCTGACCGCTACCCGTAGCTTCTTTCCTGAAGTATCGCCCCACTCGATCTCGAAGCGGGAAAGGGATACGCGCGGTAGCCCAACAACACCTGCTAGTGCAGGCTCCTCTAACGGTGTGACTACAGGTAACGTTGAAACCACGGGCTGTGGGATCACCACAGGTTGCACCGCCGGTGTCAAAGCCTGCGCCTGACCGGACGAAGCGGACGACACACCCAGCCAAGCCCACGTGGTCAGGCCGACAAGCACGAGGGCGAGCCCAGCCATCCACAGCGGAGCCGCGCGTCGAGCGGGGGCCACCACCGCAAAGCGTATGGTTTCCCCGGCGTATTCCTGGGCCGAAAGGCGGCGCCCGCGAGTCGCTTCGATGGGCAGAGAAGCTGGAACCACCGGTCGCTCGACCTCCGCAGGCGCGTCCATGGCGACGATGATCGATGGCTCACCGGGTCGTGGCCAAGACCCCGGTAACATCTTCGCGCTGCGACTCCTGGGCGCGGCCAACACGCTGGCAGCGCCGGCGGGACCCGAAAGCCCGCGCCGCGGGGGCGTCGCTCGCTCGCTTGCGTCAGGCCAGCTGGCGATCGCGCGATCGTACATTTGCAGTAATCGCGCGCAATCCTCTGCCTCCTTGAGGAGTGCATCGCGCGTGTCGACCAGCGCAGCAAAGGTAAGGCCGTCGTCTCCATCAGCCACGCTGTTCTCGGGTAGCGAGCTCATCGCGTCGGGGGTCTCATCCGGTGCGTCTGCGTGTGGATTGCCACCCGCAAGGCCCTTCTCCTGAATTTCCTGATCGCTACCCGTGCCCGATTCACACATGGTGAGGTCTCCAGATGGTCACGAAACCTTTCGTCCGAAGGTGGCACGTGTTGCTCCAAATCCTCGTCCGTTCCAGTCCATGTCATGTCGAGCAGTATGCCTTCAACTTTCTTGACCGGCAGGATGCCGGAGGCCGTCAGCTCACGTTTATTTTGAGCTTGCTGGGCGCGCCTCGTGCTCCTCGATCTCGGCGAGGTCGAAAGCCAGGTCTACACCCTTCACACTCGGCTCCTGCTCGGAAACATTACCTCGCGCGGCCGATGGCGGGTCCGGCCGCTTCTCCCGACTCGCCGCGACCGGCGCAGGCTGTGGCCGTGCGTCGGGCCCACTCCGCTCTCTTCCGGCCAGGCCGAGCCACGCGACAGCAAGAAGAATCGCAACAACGCCTAGCCGCTTGCCCATGCGTAGGGACGCGTGGCGCGCGACCGGGCGGATGCCACTCACACTTGTGCAGCGTGCAGTCCGCTCCGAGGGGCTATTTCGAGGCTCGTCGGGGACACTTGCCATCCCCATAGATGGCGCACGGCTCGAGCCCAGCGCTTCACGCGTGAGCGCGCGCTTACCCTCGAGCTCCTGGGCAAACAGACGGTGCATCCACTCGGATACCTCCGGCATGCCGACGGGCTCCTGTGCCTTCGTCGCAAAGCGCGACAATGCAACTCCGAGCTCCCGGGCAGAAGCGTAACGCGACTCGCGATTGCGCTGCAGGGCCTGCGTGACGATGCGCTGCAGTGGCGCCGGCACGCCGTGCTCAAGGTCGGATAGGGAGGGCAGCGGATCGCGGGTCACCGCCATTACGGTCTCGGCTTCGTTGCTTCCCTGAAAGAGGAGTTTTCGCGCGAGTGCTTCCCACAGCACGACGCCGAGCGACCACACATCTGCGCGCCGGTCTACGGGCGTACCGCGCACCTGTTCGGGTGCCATGTAGGCGAGGCGACCTTTCACCGCCCCACTGCGCGTGGTGTGAAGCCTGTCCGTGGCGCTGGCGATGCCGAAGTCGAGCACACGCACGCTGCCGTCATAGCCGACCATGATGTTATGGGGGGAGACGTCCCGATGCACGATCCGTAGAGGATTGCCGTAGCCATCCTGTGCTTCGTGGGCGGCATGGAGTCCTTCGCACGCTTGGCCGAGGACCTGTGCAAGCACAGGCACGATCATGGACTCCGCCTCGGGCGCGTTGGTCATGCGCGCAGTGACCTCAGCCCAGGTCTCGCCCAGGAAGTACTCCATGGCGAGATAGTACGTTCCCTCCGACTTGCCGAAATCGAGCACCCGGCAGACGTTCGGGTGGTTGATGCAGGAAACGATGCGGGCTTCATCGAGGAACATGTCGACGAAGTCTTTGTCGCGGGCAAGGTGCGGATGGATGACCTTGACCGCTGCGAGCTGCTGGATACCCGCCTGCTGCGTCTTGTGTGCAAGGTAGACCGTTGCCATCCCGCCGCACGCGATCTCACGGATCAGACGAAACCCCCCCAGCATGCGGCCCTCGCAGCCCTGCTGGTCGGACTCGGCTGCTGTCGATTCCGCGTTCATTCGAACGACACCGCTCGCCGATCGGAGCCCTCGGGTTCGCTGTGGCGGCCTCGCATGTTGTTGGAAGCCATCCGTTCGGTCCTCCTTAGGCTGTGTATGTCCGGAGTACCCACCACGCTTCATTCTCATTCGCGAATCTCGACGCTACCGAATGGGCGAGCTGCGCTTCGCGCTCCAACGCGAGGGCACGAATGTGCGTTGCGCGCACGGCCACGCGAAGGCGCAGCCTCCTGCCGACATGAACAGTGAGACGCCTGAATAAGCCACATACGAGGCCACGCAATGCAGAGCCAAAGCAACTACGACAGCAGTCAACAACACCCAGCCCAGTCCGACCCACCTGCCGTTACTAAGGTGTTCCAGGTCACGATCGCAAAGGCCCAGCCTCAGCCTGCCAGCGAGCGGCCGGAGGATATAGCGTTGCTCGGGATGCTCGCCTACCACGAGGCACGCAAAGAGGCGATTTCAGCGTTCGAGCGCCTCTACATCCGCGCGTTGCTCGACCGTTGTGGGGGAAATGTCTCGCACTCTGCACGCGTGGCGGGAGTCGACCGCGTATACCTTCATCGGCTCCTGCGCAAGCACGAGATGAGTAGCTCAAAGCCACGCCCGCGTAGAGTGCGAAGCGAGGTGGCACCCAAGATCGACGAGTGAGCGCGCAGGAGGGACTTGCCTCCAAGGCGCTTCGCCGAGTCCTACATGTCCAAGATGCGCGTCTCGGTTTGACCCGGTGCGATCTTGATCGTGAAGGCCTTGACGAGCTCGAGCTCAGGGTTCCTGAGACTGATGCGGTGCCAACCTGCCGTAAGCTCGAGGTGCATCTGAGGGGTATTTCCCACGCGCTGGCCATCTATATAGATCTCTGCCCAGGGTCGCGTGTTGATGCGCAGAACTCCAGGAGCAGCAGGTGTCCTGAGCGCCGCACGACTCGGACTCTCCTCGCGCACTTCCGCAAGCGCTTCGCCCGGCGCGTGTGATCTTACTTGTGGGAAGGTGGGCTGCGATGGGCTCTCCTGTGCCTGGCCCGTGGTGGAAGTGAACGCCGCAGGTTCAAACGTAATTGCGCGCTCCTGGAGGCCAGATGGGGAAAGGCCGCGGCCGGGCGCCTGGCTGTCACCAGCCACGTCGTAGCCGGGGAAGCCCAAGTTCGCCGCCGACGACGCGGGCTTGAGGCGAGCCTCGGCGACGGCTCGCTCCGAAGGTTGGGGAGGCACGACGACAGCGTCGTACTCCTGCCGTCGTAGGAACGGGACGCTGTCAGCGAGTCGCCGCAGCGGCTGCGGATCGCGCGAATAGCGCACGACGAGGAAGCCACAAGCGGCGGCGGTAAGCACTGCGGCGAGTGCGCGCCCTCGGCCCCGGGCCGACCACTGGCGTGCTTGTGATTGCGGCGGCGAATCATCCTCGGCAACATAGCTAACCTCGATAGTAGGCAGGGTCATTTGCATTTGCGCCCGGCCCCGCAGCGGCTGCGAGCGTTGCTCAAATTCGCTGAGATCATCGGATTTCAAGCGGCGGCGCAGCAGCTCCAGCTCGAGCGGCATGATCTTCGCCGTGCGAGTCACCTCGCCGTCGGGCTCAACCAGGTCGCCGTGCTCCACTTCCTGCATCGATACCAGGGAGGGACGATCGTAGATCCTAGTCGCGAGATCCTCGTGATCCCAGTCCAAGCTCTGCCTCGCATGCACCTCGGGCGACAGCTGCGGAACCGACCCGCCAAGCTCTGGAACGGTGAGGCTGGCGGTCGGCGGGGGTGGCCACGGAGGTATACCCTGCGCCAACTGCGCAAACGTTAGTGGACGGGACGCTACGCCCACTGGCGCAACGCCCGAGCGCAGTTGGCGCCCTTTCGTCGGAGGGGGTGGGATCGGAATCTTCCTGGTGCGTGGGCGTCTTCCTTCACCCTGCATGACGATTTACCTCCGCGTCTGGAATGCGGTCGTGCGCGTGACGCAAGGCTCTGCTGCGTCGCGCCAGCACCTGCTCATCTTCAGATGGTGTCGACGCGGAACGGGATCTCCGCCACGATCTCACCGTCCTCCTTTTCGATGAGGCAGCGATAGGAGCCGGGCTGTTCCGGTGCGTTGCGCCACGACCACGTGCGCCAGCGTGGCGACGTTCCGATCGTCACGGCGACGGGCTGACCAAGGTCACCGTCTTCACGGGCCCAGCGCACATTCAGTGCGTACTCGGTACCATCCGGGTTTGCGACATCCAGAAAGGCATACAGTCGCTCTCCAGGTCTGATGGACTCCGTTTCGTCGACGGGCTCTCGGTCTTGGATGCCGCGCGTCAGCAGGAAGCGGTCCATCCGTTCCACTTCAGCGCTGGCTCCGTGCTCGATACTCTTTGCATCCGATCCCCCAAAGTCTTGAGGTACCACTCCGTCCACCTGGCGGCGAAGCGTCTCGCCCGGCCGCTGTGTTTGCGAGTTTACCTCGACAGAGGCCACCCCTTCAGGCGACTCCCAACTGGGTAGGCCGGGTGCCGCAGTGTCCGATGCCGCGGTGTCCGATGCCACAGCAGGCGCCGTATCGGCAACGGCTACCGGCTGCTCGTCCGTGGACGACTCCGCTTGCGGGGACTGCACATGGGAACAAGCCGAGGCTCCCAATATGTATGCAGCACTGATCAGCGGGTATATGGTTCGCGTTCGCATAAAGTGACCTCCGAGTTACCCCGACACACGCAACAATGCAGAAGACGCCCGTCGGGGGATCCTCGGTGAATGTACAGCGTCAAACCGGGCCTTCACGCCCAGGCTCGTTTTCTTCCATACACAGCAGCCGCCCACGCTACCGCGAAGTTCCTTACGCAGCGAGATAGATCAAGGTTCTGGTCGCTTGCAGCCGGCGAGAGCGCGCGGCGACGTGGGCGAACTGCGCTTCGCACCTTACCTTGTTATCCCTGAACCTCCCGACTTTGCTGCCTATCCGTGAGACGTAAGGCTCGCACTGCGCAAGCTAATGCGCGTTAACCCGAAAAAAGCTACAGATATAAGCTTACATAATATTGGCTACACCTTGCAGTAAGGTCATGTTTTATCAGCGCAAATCCCGAATGCGAGCCACGCTGGCCCGCAGGTTGCAGCGAGATACTGGTTCATGCCAAGGCGCATGGGAGGTATGAGATGGAAACGTTAATCGGCATTCTGACCAGCACCTATCAGACAACATCGACGGTGCTCCTGGCACATGCGCCGCGGCTTGCCGCGACGATCGTGGTGGTTCTTGCGGGTCTGCTCGTCACGCGAGCGGTAAAGGCCCTCATGCTGACGATCCTGGAGGCGCTCAAAGTGGAAGACATCGCCCGCAGGGTCGGTGCGACCGCGGCGCTGAAGCGAGCAGACGTGGGCATGTCCGTGAGCGAGATCGGCGCGCGGCTCGTCTACTGGGTCTTCCTGGTGTTCACCACCATGGTGGCCTTGAGCACGCTCGGCATCGCGGACGCCAACATGTTCAAGACGCTTAGCGCGATCGTCCCGAACGTCATCGTGTCGTCGCTGATTCTGGTGCTCGGCCTGAATCTGTCGGCCTTCTTGTCGAAGCTCATCCAGACAGCCGCGGTGAATGCCGAGGTTCGTCAGGCTCGCATCGTGCGCAACGTTGCGCACTATGGAATGGGTATGTTGGTGGTGACTCTGGCGCTACGTCAGATCGGAGTACCGGATGCGCTGCTAAGCCAGGGCTTCATCATTATGCTCGCGAGCGCGGGTGCAGCACTCGCGCTGGCCTTCGGTCTCGGTGCGCGTGATCTCGCGAACAGCATCGCCACGGCTTCCTGGAAGCACGAGCGGGAGCAGGCCCATACACTAGCGGAGGCTTCCAATCTGGGCCGGGATGTGATCCCTGGTGTCTCTCAGGCCAGCGCAAGCCAGGCCCGTGCCACGCGCGGTCGCACGGCGACGACCTGAGCAAGCACCGGCGCGCGCTTGGCTGACGGGACCTCGGCCCGCCGACGCATCCCGTCGAGGCAGTCCGGGGTACCGTTGCGGTCCCCGTCCGCGTCAGGCTTACCGCAGCCGCAAACACCCGGCTTTCTCTTTGCGGGGTCGCGCGGACAAGCGTCCTGACAGTCCACGACGCCGTCCTTGTCCCTATCGCTATCGCGCTCCTCCTGGCCGCAACCGCAGTCGCCGGGCGTGACTTTGCGAGCGTCGGAAGGACAGGCATCGCGACAGTCTGGAACCGTGTCTCCGTCGCTGTCGGTGTCAGGCACGTCGCAGCCGCAGAGCGCCGCGAGTTTCTTCAGGCTCGTCGCGGGGCAAAGGCACGCGCTCGCGGTGTCGCGATCGATAGCGCCGCATCCACAGACTCCGGGCGCGGTCTTTTTGGGATCGGCTGGGCACAGGTCCACGGCCCCTGCGTCCTTGACTGGCTGCCCTGCGTCCTTGACTGGCTGCCCCGCGTCGCGCGCAGGCTCGCCGCCCGCGTCGCCAGGAGCCATGCCGGGGTCCTGCACGCGGTCCGGGTCGCCCGCGTCGGCCGCATCGCCCGCGTCTATTGAGCCTGGGTTTTGTGGTTCCGAACTGGGAGTTTGCTCAGCCGGTTCTCGTATCGCGTCGTGGCCCTGGCCAGCTCGCTCTAGCGTGCATGCGCCTAGGCACAACAGTAAGATTACGCTGCGTCGTCCCCACGCGTGCGAGTGCGGGCGCGCATGGCGCACGGTGCGGGTCACCGGCCTCTCCGTACGAGCAGACGCCCGAGCCAGCGATAGACCTCCGCTTCGTTGGGCGAGAGTGCAACTGCCCGGCGGAACGCACGATGGGCATGGGCTTGGTCACCCAAGCGGAAGGCGGCGCGCCCCAGCAAGAACTGAAACTCCAGGTTGTCCTTCCCATCTTCGATGGCCCCCTCCAGGATGCGCATGGCTTCCTCGGCGCGCCCTGCATCCAGCAAGCGACGCGCAAACGTGCAAGCAGACACAGACGAGCTCGGCACGAAACTGGGGCGCGTACCCACGGCTTCGTCACCACGAACGGCAACAAGATGGGCGGCGCGTTTGCTAGCCATAGGCTCGCTTCCTTTCAGGCAAGGCAGAAAAGCGGCGGCACGAACGTGCGGCCTGCAGCGGTGAGTCTCCGCGGCCGAAAGGGTGATGAACGGAACTGGCCGGTTCGTATGCCAGCTCGCACTCCAGCGCGCGGGTGGCCGCCGCACGCCAGCGCTTCAATCGATGTCGATTTCGCCGCTCCTAAAAGGAGCTCCTGCGCTAGCCGCGCATTTCGCCACGCGCAGAGTAGTGAGCTGCACCCACCGTTCGTGCGCATGTGTCCCGCAGCCCCACAACCTCTAGCCGCAGGCCCGTACGGCAGCGGCGTGCGACTTACTGTCTCCGGGTTCTGCGGACCGTGGTTCATGGCAACCCCCACTCAAAGATGTTGCAATTGCACGGCTCCAGCGCAGCCGCCCGCCCATGAGGAACATGTCGGCACCAGGCATCGTCCTTCACTCGCCCTGGGCTCGATTGCAGCCGCAGGGCGCACGCAAACCTTACAAATGCGCGGTTGGCCGGCGCTTACCTTCAGGACATAGTCTTCAAATTCAATGGGATAGCCCAGTTTTTTTGAAGCTTTGCGATCAAGGGCACAGGGACGTGCAATTTTTTCAGCACCACCGGCGGCAATGAGACTTACTGGACATGTCGATCGACGAATCGGCCAGCAAGGAGTCCCCCACATGCGATCTACAGACACCCGCCGCACCGTGCCCCCTACTTCTGAGGCTACAGACGTCGTCGGTGCCGATAAGCTTTTCCGCGAGCATGCGGCCTACGTGGCGGCGTTCCTACGAAGACTCGGCATCCTGGAGGCCGCGGTCGATGATGCCGTTCAGGAGGTGTTCTTGGTTGCGCACACCCGCGGCGGCTACCTACCCGGTCCGGCGTCGGCTCGCACCTGGCTAGGTGCGATCACGATTCGCGTGGCGGCCAATGCACGTCGGGCCCGTCAACGCAGGCGCGAGACGGCGGACGATCGGATCCCCGAGAGCCATTCGCCCTCTACGGCGCCCGACATCGTCGTCGAGCAGCGCCAGGAGCTGGCCCTGGTGGAGCGCGCACTGGGAGAGATGAGCGATCTGCATCGCCACGTCTTTCTGCGTTTCGCGGTTGCAGGCCACTCGTGTGATGACATCGCTCGTTCGATGGGAGTTCCCACCGGTACCGTCTACTCACGCTTACACGCGGCGAGGAACAGCTTGGGAACTTCCCTTGAAATCGCAGCCTGAACTCGATCGCCCTATGGCTAGCGCGACAGCACGCCGCTCGCGAAACGTCCGGCGAGTATCACAGCGAGCAGTGATTCGCCCGCGATCGCGCCGCCCGCGATCGACGAGACGTACTCGTCCGTCCAGGCACGATAGCGACGCGTCAATACAGTAAGGATCACCGCACCGACGAACATGGTGACGCTAATCGAGGGGGGTAATAGACACGCAATGCCGATCGCCACCGGCGAGGGCACGAACCTCGCCGCGCGCGTTTCGGCGAGCACCGTAAGCACGGACCCAAGCAAGAGCGCGGCGAGCGCGGCGCTCGGGGCATGACTTGGCAACGCAGAGAAACCACCCTGCACAGCCTCTGCGGTAGCCTTCCAGGACATCGCTCCTGGGGCGGGCATCGCTTCGGTCCCAAGGCCGTAGGCACTTGCGATCACGGCGTAGGTCGGCACCACCACCAGGGCTCCTGACGACCTTACCAATTGGGCGCTCCTACCACGGTCACAAGCGATCGCGCTTCACCGTGGCGCTTGATGCGTTGCTACTCGGTCGGTCCGAGCCATTGCGTCGCGAGCGCCAAGATTCGCTGGTTGTTTCGCACGTTGGTGAGAAATGCTTGGCGCTCGCTCGCCACATCGTACGTCGCCGCGGTGGCGAGGACCCAGTCGCGGGCCTCCATTAGTGCGGTGCGCGCCTCGGCCAAGCGATTACATGCGAGCAGGCTTTCCACATGCACGCAGCACAACAGAGATACGTGTTCGATCAAACCGGACTGACGGTGGGAGTCCATCGCACGCTGCGCGGCGTCGAGGGCTTCGTTCGGATGTCCTCGCGTCAGCTCCAACTTGGCCAGCATCGCGAGCGCGAGGGCTCGCGCTCCGTGATGCGACTCGCTCAACTCGTATGCGCGGGCCGCCAATGTCGCGGCCTCTTCGACATCTCCGCGCGTCAGGACGATCAGACTGAGATAAGACGAGGCCAGCGCTTCGTCGCGGCCCGCGTGGTTCTGTGCGTAGGCCCCCAGGGACTCACGCAGGCTGAGCTCAGCTTGGACGAGCTGGCCACGAGCGAAGAAAATCATGCCGAGGGTTTGCTGACTTTGTGCCACGTCCACGCCAAGCGCGAGCTTGCGGCTAAGGTGCACTGCCTCGACCAGGTACCCCTCGGCCTCGTCCAGCGCACCTGCCTCGTAGAGCAACCAGGCCAAGTTGCCTAACGTCTGGCTCAGATCACGCGCGCTGCCAGCGCGCCGAAACGCTGCTGCCGCGTTCCTCAAGTGCGCCAGAGCTCGTCCAGGAGCAGACGCGAGCGCGCCATACGCTCGCGCACCGTACACGTGTCCCTGTGCTCGCTCACTCAGCCGATCCGACCACGTCTGGGGCAGCAACGCGAGCATGCGCGCACCCACGCCTCCGAGCGCGAATAGCTCAGCTCCCCCCGCCACAATAGCGAGAGCGATCACGGCATCGGGCGTCAGCTCGCCAGAACTCGCGCAACGCAACATCTCTTCGCAAACCTCCGCAGCAAGCTCCGGCGACCCCAGGCGCAAGTAACCGATGCCCAGCACCTGACTGGCGCGCCACCAAGAGGAGGTGGCCACACCCGTGTTCGTGCGCGCGATGACGGCCCAGCGCTCGGCCGCGCGATCGTCACCGCCGTACGACAGCGCCTCGGCCACGAGTGCCGCGACGTCGCCGAGCAACGCGCCGCTCGCTCCGCAAGCCACTGCGCGCTCTCCACTGTGCACGACGTCACTGAGCGAGCTTGCTTCGAGGGCATCCGTGGCTGCAGCGCCGTACCAGACCGCCGCGCGGTCGAGCACCTGGCCGCGCTCGAAATGTTCGGCTAACAGCGTGGCTTCGAGCGGCGTCTGACTCTCTAACCATTCGGCGGCCAGACGATGTCCGAGTCGGCGCTCATCGTCGCTCAAGAGGGCGTACGCAGCGTCGCGAATCAGCGCATGGCGGAAGACGTATTCGCGCTGTGCGGACTCTTGGCGCGCGAAGACGATCTCGCGCTCGGTGAGCGCGCGCAGCCAGCCTGACAGATCGAAGGTTCCAGCATGATGACCAAGCAAGCCCTCGACCGCATCCGCACGAAATGCCTGGCCGAAAATACTCGCTGCCCGCACCAACAACTTCGGCCCTTCACCTAGCGCGTCCAGGCGAGTTTGAATGATTCCGACAATCGTATCGGGCAAGAGCGCGCGATCCGCCGGGCTCAGACGCGAACTGCGAACGAGCTCTTCCAAAAAGAACGGGTTTCCATCGGCACGTTCGATCAGCCAGCCCTGTGTCGAAACACTCAGATCGGTGCCGATCGCTTGCAAGAGCCGTTCACATGCCTTCGCACCGAGCTTGGGCAACCGCATCTCGAACAGGTTCCGCTCGCTCCACAGCGCAGGAAAGGCTTCGCGTACCTCGGGTCGCGCGAACGCGAGAATCACGAACGGCCGCAGCGAGAGCACGCTCAGGGCGGCATCGAGAAAGCGTACGCTTGGCGGATCGGCCCAGTGCAAGTCTTCCACGAGCATCGCGACCGGTCCCGCATTCGAAAGGCCTTCGAGCCATTCGAGAAAGCTCGAGAGTAGCCAATCAGACATGAGATGCGGATCGCCTCGCGCCGCCCGTAATGCGGGATTCGCCTCGTCCGCGAACGGCACTCCGATCATCTCGCCGAGAAACGGGGCCACACCCTGCGCTCGCTCCTCAGAAAGGACGCTCTTTACACGCGACAACAGCTTGTCTCGTTTGAGCGGTTGACTGTCGAGGCTGCCAAGTTCGGCCCAGGTGTGGAGCGCCGGCGTAAGCACGCCAAATGGGGTGGCCGCGTGCATCGAATCACCCACACCAAACAGTAAGGTGAATCCGGCCTGGGTGGTTTCCAGTCGCTGGACAAGCTCGTAACGCAGCCGTGATTTCCCTGCGCCCGCAGGGGCCATCACCAACACGGCCCGTGCGGCGCTGTCTTCAGTAGCCTCGCTGCAAATGCCCTCGAGCCTAGCAAGCTCCCGTTCGCGACCGACGAAGGGCGTGACCTGACCAAGCAGCGTGCGCGGGGCTTCACCACCGATCCGCTCACGCACCAGGATGCGACGGGCGCCGAGCTCGTCTACCTCAAAGCGCGCGTCGAGCAGCGCAGCGCTGACGTCGTCGAGCTCGACTTGACCCGCCAAGGCATGGCCGAGTAAGCGCGCGCCACGTTCAATCAAATCGCCCAGCGGCAAACGGTGCTCGATCAACGCGCGGCCGGTACACACCACGATCTTGGCATCGATCAGCGGCCGTAAAACAAGCGCGCAACGGGCCGCAGCCAGCGCCTGCTCACCCGCCGTGATATGGCCGTCGAACCTGAGTATTCGCGAACCATCGAGCAGGCGTTCGCCGCGCGCATCGAAGCGGGCGAGCGCGTCCCTCAGTTTCTGATCGAGCTCGACCGATGCCGCGATCTGCCCGAGAAATACCGCCGATAAGACGCGCTGCTCCGTGCGCGGCGTCAGACCGATGCGAGTCGAGGTGGGCGGTTCCAACAGGATGGAGCGTGTCTCGGTCGTGAAAGGTTCTCGGACGCCTCCTGCCACGCGCGCGAGCTCCCGCGCGATGAAATCGAGGTTTGGACGAGCAGAAGTCTGCTTCGCCAACATCCCATGCACGAGCCTCTCGAGCGCGGGCGGTATGTCTGGGCGCAGGGCGCGTGCGGGCGTCGGTTCTTCGATGCAGATCATCATCAAGGTCGCGAGAGCGTGCCCTGTGTCGAAGGGACGTGAACCCGTCAAACACTCGTAAAGCACACTGCCGAGCGAGAACACGTCACTCGCGCTTTCGAGCATGCGCTCGCCCCGCGCCTGCTCGGGCGACATGTAATGGGGAGTGCCGACCACGGCGCCCGTGCGCGTCAACGCTTGCGCGTCGTCCATGCGCCGAGCGAGGCCAAAGTCGAGAATCCTCACGTCGGTCGAGGCACCTGCGAGCAGAAACAAATTGGCCGGTTTGAGATCGCGGTGGACGATTCCGGCCCGCTGGGCATGCTCTAGCCCCAGCGCCACACAAGACGCGAACGCAAGCGCATCCTCGATCGAGAGCGGGCCGGACTCAAGTCGCGCCTCGAGCGTGTGACCTTCGAGCCATTCCATCGCCAAGTAAGCTTGGCCCTCAGCCGTGCGCCCGTGCGCGAGGTACCCCACGATGCTCGGGTGCCGCAACGTTGAAAGAAGCCAAGCCTCGCGTTCGAAGCGCGCCTCCACGCGATCATCGATCAGGTGGAGCACTTTGACCGCGGCAGCACCGCCCGTGAGCTTGTCGTGCGCCTCGTACACGACGCCGAAGCCGCCCTCGCCGACCTGGCGCAGCAGCTCGAAGCGATCCGTAAGGTTGGCCCGCATGCAGCACCAAGGTTGCGCTCCCGCGGACCCCCGTGCAATCGCATGCGCGCAAGGTCGAGCCACGTCCTTGCATCGACCTGCCCACCCCGGCCTCCTAGGGTACGGTATCCGCTTCGCGGACCCTTACTAAGCGAGGCGGATAACTGACGCTTCCACTTCCTTACGAAGCGCGACGATCGGCGCGAGAGCGGCTTTTTCGCGCTCGATGTCGGCCCGTTCGGCAGAAAGATGCACGTCCGCGGCGCTCGCTAGTCGCGTTACGGCGTCTCTGCACAGCCGCTCCATCGACGTGCGCAGATGTGCGGTGATCGCCGGCTCGGCCTCGAGCACCTCGTCCGTGCAGGCCGCCTGCAGGGCCGCGACTCGCTCCGTGAGACTCGCATTTGCTTCGGAGCGTAAGGTGTTGAGCGGGCGGAACAGCGAGGCGAGCAGGCCCGGCTGCAGGATGGCGGTCATACCGGGGCGCACGAGCGAGTCGAGGACGCGAACCGCGGGGCCCGGTTCGGAAGCCTCCCGCGGAGGGTTGATGGCGAGCGCACGAAAGCGCGGGGCGAGGCCCGCCAGCGCTTCGGACGCCAGATCCCGCACCGCGCCGCCCAGCACGCCGCCCAGCGCGATGTTCACGTTGTCGCAGACCCTGTGCAGCGCATCGTTCGCTTCCTGGTCGATACGTGTGAGCGTCTGCTTGAGCTCGTCCACCGTCGGGACAGCCGCGAGGCGAGCGCTCCAGTCGTTCTGAAGCACGCTGAGCTCATGGCCGAGTTGGCGGGTCGCGGACTCGAGGGCTAGGTGCACGCGCTGGGTGATACTGCCTGTGCAGCGGGCGAGTTGTTCTACGACGAGTGCACCGGGGTCGGTCACCTTCAGCACCTCGGCGGCTGCGATGCGCTCTCGCCACGAGCTGAGCGCGCGCTCTTCCTGGGCGGCAAGCGCTGCCGCCGCTGCCCGCAGGGCGTCGTTTCCAAGCGTTGCAATGCGTTGCGCTCGACACTTTTCCAGGCTCGAAAGCGCCACCAATGCCGACGCTTCCGTGGGCACGTGGGCGAGCCCGCGCTCACGTAGCTCGGCCGCAAACTCGGGCGGCAGCACACTGTCCGCAATCCAACCGTCAGACTCGCGCACCCGCGACAGAGCGCGCTCGCGCTGCTCATGGTCGCCTGTGACTGACACGACGAGGAGCACGAGGCCGGCAGGCAGGGCTGCGCTGACCACGTCGATGTCGAGCTCCCGAACGTTCGAGCCGCGGGCCCGCATGTCGGTGAGTGCGGCCAGCGCTTCGCAAAACTGCTGGCCAGGCTCCGTGCGGGCGCCCGTCCACCCCGCAGCCGTGCGCTCAAGCTCTCCCACCTTACCCGTGGCCGCCTCGAGTCGACGTTGGGCCTGCCCGTACGCGGCCCGCGCAGCGCTGTGAAAAGGCGCCAACAGAAACCGCAATAACCAGATCCAGAGGGCCCACGGCGCCGGGTGACCGCGCAGGAATGCCGGCAGCGCGAGCGCCGCCTTAGCGGCCGCCTCGTGGTGCAGCGCGGCGTCTGAGCGCGCTCTCTCGAGGTCTGTGGCGGTGGCTGCTCGCGCTGCGCGCCGCTGTTGTGCGTCACGCTCCCCGTCTGCCGTGGCGGAGTCACCCCGGGCGTCGCCGGCCGGGGGCAGGCGCGAGAACTGCTCCATCGCGCCGTCGGCGAGGCGTGCGAGATAGTCAGATTGCGCACTCCGCCGGAATGTCACGAGCGTGCCCGGGAGATCGAGCCGCTGCTCCGGGAGCAGCGTGACGCCAAGCAGCCGATGCAATAGCCTGGTGCGCGCCGTGCCATCGCCGAGCACGGCGAGCACATGCTCGCGCCGAGCCGACAGCGCCTCGATTTCCGCCGCGCGCGCGCTCACGACCGCTGCGGCATCCCCCAGCAGCGAGGCGCGCGCGGCGACGCGACCGAGCAGCTCGCGCACCCCGATCGAAACGGGAGGACCGGACGCGGCACCCGCCGCTCGCTTGGCGGCAGGCTCGCGTCCTGTACGAGGCTCGCCCTTGGAGTCGACGGGTCGAGCCTGCGCCGTCGTGGGCGGCGTTGACTTGAGGACGGGGGCTTTGGCGGGCAGGGGCGGGGCCTTCGCGCGGTCCGTCTTGGGAGGGCTCTTTTGGGCCTCGCCCTCTATCTTGGACTGCTTGCGTGTCATGGCCGTTCCTTGAAACCAACGCGACGATGGTCTCCTACCTGCGGTCCATTAAGCAGCTTGATTCGGTGTGCGCAGTTTTTTGCCCTACGGCAGATACGATTTTTACCTTTTGCCTGCACGAGCTCCTGCGGTGAGCTGCAGGCGCTTTCGCTCGACCGCATCGACCCCTTCGAGAATCAAATCAGAGGACACCGTTCCCCCGATCGAATGCGCCTCCCTGATGGCCCAGTCGACCGCCGTCTGCAGGTCGGGATGGGCGACAATCTGCCATGGCACCCGATCTCCCGCGAGCCACATCAGCGCGGTAAAAGCAGCGCGCGCAAGAGCGTTGGGAATGACGATGCCCATCGAGTGGATGACCGCGCGCAGCACGTGCGCATTCTTTCTCATCCAGTCGGCCTGAATGCGCCGAGCAGCGGGGGGTGGAATCAGCTGGTTTGATCCGTCGAGCACGACGACGGCCCGCCGCGGCACTTCCGAGTCGCGACTTTTTAAGAGCTGCCGTATGCGTACCTCTTCGGACGCTAGAAACGCCCCCATACTCTCCGGCGTGATCGGAGCGACCTGAACCTGCACTTGTACTTGGTCAAAGCCCAGCGAGCGGATCGGGTGCAAATAGGCTTGAGGCGTACCACTGAAACTTACGATGTTGGCTAAGGTCATACTGCTAGTCCTGAATGTCGGAGCGACAAAGGTATGGTCCGAAAAGTCCTTCCG
This sequence comes from Polyangiales bacterium, assembly GCA_046598735.1. Classification (GTDB taxonomy): domain Bacteria; phylum Myxococcota_A; class Polyangia; order Polyangiales; family DASUME01; genus DASUME01. Next base: position 9,407 of record JBKJIA010000214.1, on the reverse strand, counting down.
GCCCGCTATTTCTCAACTTCCATCCGATCGAGATTCGGTCCACCGCTGCTGCTATTGGCGAGCACTCTGATCGTATTGTTCCCGGCGTTCAAAGAGACGGTAACCTTAGCCGTATTCCAATTCGTCCACGCGCCCGTGGGTGCAAATGTTTCGGCTTCGTAGGACGCGACGCCCGCCGCGGCCTTGACGATTCCATCCAGTTCCGCGCCCGCGCCAGCGTCCTCCGACGGGCCCGGTTGCTCCACGTAACCTGGCTCGCAACCCAGCAGCCAGCACAATCCGAGACATCCAGCTAGCGCCGCTGGTAGACGTTTACTTTTCATCGCCTGCCCTCTCCTCGCTCCATATGGACGTGCATGTCGCAGCGTGGCTGGTGCCTTCACCACGCGGGGACCGGAGCTGCGCCCTGTGACCGGTCTTTAGTGCGCCGCCCACGCTGAGAGGCCGTCGCCGCTAGGTGAAGGGGAGACAGGCGGTCGGACATACAGTTGAGCCTGGCGCGGCCCCGGCCGGGCCTGTGAGCGAAAGATGCGCGCCGCAGAGGTTGGTCGATGTCATCCTGGGTGTCGCAAGCGTGCTTTCGGCGCGTTTCACTGGAAGTGTTCCGCTGGGCCCTCGCTGCGCTCATTGCAAGCGCCTGTGCCACGCCGCTGGCGCCGCCCTCAGAGCATGGGGGTGCGAGCCAAAACGCGCGTGATGCGGTCGCGGAGCGGGAGACCCTGCGCGAGCTCGGAACCTTCACGCGCGTACAAGCCGCCGAGATCGCCATGCCGATTCCGGAAAGGCCCGTTCCCATCGCTAGCTCCGACGACTCCGGCCCGTCTCACCGGGGGGTTCACCTCAATCGGTGTGGCGTGGAGCGTACGATCCGGAAGCACCTACCGACGTTCCGCGCCTGCTACGAACGCGAGTCCCGTCACGACCCGAACCTCTCCGGCAAAGTCACGGTGGCATTCGTCATCCAGCCCGACGGCTACGTTCGCGATGCCGAAACGATCGAAAACAGCACGGGCTCCGCGGCCGTTGCGGCCTGCGTGTCCAGCGGACTGCGTCAGATACGCTTTGCACGTGGCACCCCGCGCGGGCGGGTAAGCTGCGTGTATCCATTCCTATTCGCGGGAAAACGTTAGCGAGATCGCGCGCCAGGAGCGAGCCGCCTTACTTTTTGTGATTGAATTCTATCAGGCGCCCTCGATGTGAAGGCTTGGCGCCTCTAGGACATCAACCTTGGAGGCCCGAGATCCCTCGGTCGCCTGGTGTTGTCACTAAGTGCACTACATGCCCAAACCAACAGCACCGGCACTACTTTTTATGATGGTGGCATCCATCGCTGGCTGCGAGGGAGAGAACGTAGGCCGTGTACTACACGAGGTGCGTGGCACGTCCCAGTCCGTGGTCTACGGCGAAGACGACCGCCAGGAGGTATACCGTTACGGGGGCAACACCTTAGCCCGCGCGAGCCAGTCGCTCGTGGCACTCATTCCTCCTAACCTCATCACCGATCTGAAGGCGGGAGGGCACGGCCCTTACCCCGAATCAGCGCAGGAACTGCTGCAGCTGTGTGCCGATGAGCCGTTCGTCGACCAACCTGCCGTGGCTTCCTGTTCCGGCGTGCTGATCGAAGAGGACCTGGTGCTCACCGCTGGCCACTGCTTCGAAGTGGAAGCTCGCTGCGACACCTACGCTTACGTGTTCGACTACCACTACTCGCGGCTGGGCCAGGCGCCCGACATCACCGATCTCGACGTGTATGGTTGCAAGAGCTTGCTCGTCCGTGAGCGGCAGACGCTGACAAACGGCACGATTCACGACTTCGCCATCGTACAGCTCGATCGTAAGGTCGACTTACGACGACGCCCCGTTCCCCTGCGCTCAAAGCCCGTAAAAATGGGCGAAAAGGTCACGGTCATGGGCTCTCCGCAGGGCTTACCGGCCAAGATCGATACAGGCGGTTTGACCCGGGCATCGCCCTCGCCTTCGTTCGGCTATTGGCACGCAGATACAGACACGTTCGGGGGAAGCTCGGGCTCACCTGCCTACGACACGGAGCTCGCGCTGATGGGATTTCTAATCCGCGGTAACCAGGACTACGTGGAAGATCCCGAAGCGTTTTGCTTACGGGCCAAACGCATCGCGAACGATGAAGGGCCAACCAAGGGACGTTACGAGCAATTTGCTTACCTTGCACCGGCTCTCGCTGCGCTGTGTGCCACCGCGAAGGGTAGCGAATACGGGCTCTGTGCCCCACTGGCACCCGTAAAAGGTAAGGTCAGCTTGGCGTGCAGTTTTTACCAAGGCACGCACGATGCCGGGGGGAGTTCGCGAGCTTTGTGGCTGTTGTGCTTGGGCGCGCTACTGCGATGGTCGCGAGCGCGACACCGCCTGCGTCGCTAGCCCGTCCACTGTGTCCCGGCGATATCACGGGCACTTCTGGCGAAGGCCCTCCAGGCTGCCGACATGAAGGGTGATGCGATCCATCCAATCTCCCTTCCTCGCCGCGTTCGCGCTTTCTGCCTTGGTCCTCGTGGACTGGGGTACAAGCCCCTCCTCGGCACATGCTCAGGCAGGCCACATCCAAGGCGCCGTGCGTCTTGACGTGCACCTCGGCGTTGGCTGGCGTGGCAGTCTCGGTCCAGGCATGCGCGTCGACATTCCCATTGCGCGCGACGGGCTCATCTCCTCCGTTAACGACGAGCTCGCGCTCACGCTGGGCGCAGACTTCCTGTTTCACACCTATGAATACGACAGCCGGCACCACTACTATCAACACCAGCGCGATGGGGATCTGACGCTGCTATTTCCAATCGCGATGCAGTGGAACTTCATCCTGAATTCTAGGTGGACGGTGTTCCCGGAACTGGGTCTCGCGATCGAAAGCCACGACCATCACTACGAGCACGGCTACCACGACCGTCATGTGCACGTGCTACCCAACATCGGGGCGGGCGCACGTTGGCATTTCAACTCCGGCCAAGCGGCACTGCTTCTGCGCCTGACCCACCCCGGAACATTTCAAGTCGGAATAACCTGGTAGGTGCCCTGACCCTCACTTCTGTGTAGGGTCGGCCTTCGGCCGGCGTCGGGAGGACATCCACTGCGTGGTCGGTGGCTCGTCGCTTTCGGAAGCCTCGAAGTCGATTTCCCACAGCTCGTTCGCCAGCGCGTCAAGGTGAGGAGCGGCGTTCGGTGACGTGTTCCAACCCGAGGCTCGACTCATCACACGAGCCGCGCCTACGACGTTGCCCCGACGGAGGAGCACCCGAGCCAGCCAACGCTGCGCCTCGGCGCCGTCGGGCGCCAGCGCAACGGCACGAGACAAAGCACGCTGCGCGCGCTCGTAGTTACCCAACCGAAACGCCGCGCGGCCCGCCCCAAAATGCAGCGCGGCGGTGTCGTTCCCGGCCGCGATTTCAGCCTCGAAGATGTCGAGCGCCTCCTGAGCTCGACCCACCGCGAGCAACTGACCCGCGAACGCGAGCGGCGATAGGGAGGGAACCTCCGCAGAGGCTATGGCCGTGGAGCGCGTGCCGGTGGCTTCATCATTACGGAACTGCGGATCAGGAGACGACGACAGGGCGTGGCGGGTCATGGGGGGTGACTCCTTTAAGGAAATAGGCGGCCATTGCGCGACTGTGCGTGAGTCCCTTTGGGTAGGGACAGCGATGAAACAAAGTTACGGGTTGGTATCCCAGCTCGCGATCGTCCTTGTCAGGATTCTTTCTGACCATGCGGCCTAGCGAAAAGCGAGGTTCTGCTTTCCCTGCCTCGCAGAAGCGCTATAACCCCGAGCTTCGCGCTGAGGCGAGCTGTAGATCTCTCGCGCAGAGCTAGCGGCATCCCTAAAAGGATGACCGTGATGTAGACACTCAGGTTACGACAATCGCTGCCACCTCAGCACGGCAGCCTCCCCCCCCCCCCAAAAAAGAGAGTCCATGAAGAATCTATTCGCATCTGCAGCCGTTGCCGTCTGCCTAGCCGGCGCGAGCGCGCCCTCTGCCGCCGAAGCCCAAAGGTTATGGGTATTCGGAGACAGCCTTTCCGATACCGGTAACCTCAGCCTCCTGTTCGCGACGGACGGCAATCCAAACACCTACCTACCGGCCGCCTATACACCTTACTCACCCTTCCCGGGGCTCACGCTGCAGCGCATCTCGAATGGTAAGACCACGATCGAGTACGTGGCCGACTACTACGGCGCCACACTCTTACCGTCTTATTTGCGGGGCCAGGTCGGCGACGTTGCCGCCAACAACTTCGCGGTGTTTGGAGCGCGCGCATCCCTCACCAGCCGCCTAGACCTGCCCTATCAGGTCGCGCAGCTCACAGAGCGCGTCTACGTGCGCGGGCTCGATGTGACTGAAGACCGTGCGGTGGTCGCCATCGGTTCCAACGACGTGTTCGCTGCCTGGGGGGCCGCGATCGCCCCGCTCCAGCAGGGCCAGTCCATCAATGTCGCCGCGGGTGAGGCAATCCTCGATCAAGCGGTCGCATCGCTGCGCACATACCTGACTGGCGAAGGCGTGCAAACGATTCCGAGCCCGGCCGGCAACGGCAGCACGGTGTCCGTTCCTTCCCTTGCCGGCCTCGGCCTGAAGAAGTTCTTGATCCTCAACTCGCCCGACATCGGCTCGACGCCGTGGGTTGGACAGACCGCAGCCGCGTTCGGCAACCCTGCCGTGCAAGCCGTGGCGAGCGAGCTTACGCACTACTTCAACCGTGAGCTCAAGCACCTCGTGAACGACATGACGAAGGGTCAGAAGAAGCACGGGAAGAAGAAGGAAGGGGCGCTGGAAGTGACCCTCATCGACCTGCGGAAGATCGCAGACAAGGTCCGCAAGGAGTCGACCGAGCTCGGTTTCACCAACACCACCGACGACTGCTTCCTGACGAACACACTAGCCACGCTCACGCAGGGTACCGCTCCGACGCCGGGCGTGTATCGGCCCACGTGCAGCGCCGAGCTCGCTGACCAGTTCATGTTCCTCGACACGGCGCACCCAACCGCAGCCGTGCACGCTCAAACCGGCGCAAAGGTCGTCGACAAGCTCCCCGACTGCGACTGATTAGCGCCCGCTCACGAGGTCGTGCTACGCCGAGCTTATAGCTCGGAGGAAGTCATGGCCCGTGTCGTCGTTGCTGGTTCGACTGGATACATCGGTAAGTTCGTCATTCGCGAGCTCGCTCGTCAGCACCACACGGTCAAGGCCCTGACCCGCAGCGAAAAGCGTCTCGCTGAAGCAGGTCCTTTCACCGCGCCTTCTGTGCGTCCTTACTGTCATGAAGTATTCGTGGGTGAAGCCACCGAGCCGCGCACCCTCGATGGCTTGTTCGATGGCGTCGACTACGCTTTTTCTTCGCTTGGGATTTCGCGTCAGCGCGATGGCCTTACTTTTGAACGCGTCGATCATCAGGCCAACCGTGCGCTTATCGAACGTGCCGCGCGCGCGGGGGTGAAGAAGTTCGTGTACGTGTCGCTGTGGGATCCCGCAGCCCTTGCGCATCTCGAAATCGTGCGCGCCCACGAGAAAGTCGTGGAAGCTCTGCGCGGCTCCGGCATGGACTACACGATCGTGCGCCCCTCCGGGTACTTCTCGGACATGGGGGTGCTGCTCGATATGGCCCGACGCGGCCGAGCCTTCATCGTCGGCCAAGGTCACAATCGTATGAACCCGATCCACGGTGCCGATGTGGCGCGAGTCTGCGTTGCAGCACTCACGAGCACCGAACGCGAGCTCGGCTGCGGTGGGCCTGACGTGCTCACCCAACGGGAAGCCGCGGAGCTTGCGTTCGAAGTGGTAGGTAAGCAACCTAAGCTAACCTTCCTGTCACCCCGCCTGTTGCGCTCGGCCGTGCGTGGCATTCGGCTCTTGAGTAGACAGTTCGGTGACCTCGGCGAGTTTCTCGTCACGGCAGGCGAAGCCGATGGCGTGGCACCCTGCGTCGGTACGATCTCGCTACGCGCCTACTTCGAGGAGCTCGCCCATGGCGTACCGTGCGATGTGGAGCCCGCGCCAGCGGCATGGCTGAGCTGCGCTGCAGAAAAAAGTGCTTAAGCCTGCCTAAGCGGCCCGATGCATGCTTTGGTCGCAACATCGCGGGCCCACGCATCGTCAACCTGCAGCTGGCGGTTGACGCAGCGGTCGAGGGTGATTACCGATCGTGGAATGTTCGAAGACGACTTTATCTTACGTGCAGTCAAGCAAGCCGCGGTCATGTTGGCACGCGCACTGGGCATGAAGCTGGCAGGCCAGCAAGAACAAGCGCTGCAAACGGTCGAGGCAACTTACGATGAGCTGCTCGGCCCAAGCCGCGAGTTTCTCGATAGTGTCGATGGTGCCACGCTGTACCGTCTGGTGGCCAACGTGGAGGTTGCGCGAGCCCTTGCCAGCGCTTGCGCCCTAGAAGCCGCGCTCCGCGAAGAAGCCGGCGAGCGCGGCAGAGCGCTGCAGCGCGCGCAACAAGCGCGCGACCTTTTGCTGGCCGCGCAAAGCGAAGATGGCAGCACCGAGTGCCACGCCGATCTAGCGCAAGTGACCGCCCTCTTGGCACGCCTGAACCGCGTGCTCTGAGCACCACGCGCCACCAGCACAAAGCTAAGGCTCGATCGAGGTGCCTCTTATGCGGCCGTCGGTCCACGGGGAAAGCGCAGCACGAAGTGGAAAGTAGTGCCCGCTCCCAGGCGACTGTCCGCGCCGATCGTGCCGCCCAGTTGCTCGACGAGCTGGCGCGCGATGTAAAGCCCGAGACCCGTGCCGGCCTTCTCTTCAGCGCCCGGTCGATAGGGCCGAAACAGCGCCTGCAGTGTTTCGTCATCCATGCCTCTACCCCGATCACGTACTTCGAAGCGTAAGGTGTGCACGTCGTGCGCGCTGCTCGCGAGCGTTACGCCGAGCACGACCTCCTCCTTGGGTGCGAACTTGACTGCATTGCCGAGCAGGTTGTGCAGCACCTGCTCAAGCCGCCCGGCGTCCCCGATCAAGCGCGCGGGCACGTCCGCACTTAGCTCGACTCGCACCTTCCCAGGCTGCCCACTCGAGCCAGCCTGGTAGTGCGCGGCCAGATGTTGCAGGGACGGGCCGAGATCGAAGGGCTGCTCGATCAGCGATAGCTCGCGAGAATCCGACCGCGTCATTTGCAGCACGTCTTCCATCAAGCGCTGCAACGTGTTCGCACTGCTCTGCGCTGCTGCCAGTATGGATGCTTGCCATGGGGTCAGCTCGCAGGTTCCAAGCAGCTCCAGCGTGCCACCCAACACGGTAAGCAAGTTTCGGCTCTCATGGGATACATAAGCTGAGAGCCAAGCCTTACTGTCTGCGGTCTGCTGTTCGTCTAGCAGGGAGCGCCCGAGCTGCTTGCCGGTCTTGCGCAGCTCGAGACTCCGCGTGGCGTTGCGGGCCAGCACCTGCAGGCACGTCCGCTGCACCGGGGTAAGCGTGCGCGGGACGGTGTCGATCACGCATAACGTGCCGACGTTCAAGCCTTGGCGGGTTTCAAGGGGAGCACCTGCATAGAAGCGCAGGCACGGGCCGCCTGTAACCAGGGCATTTTCCCTAAAGCGCGGATCCTGGGTGGCGTCTTTGATTTCGAACACATCCTGTTCAAGAATGGCGTGCGCGCAGAACGACACATCGCGCGCCGTCTCGCGATGCGGAAAGCCCACGTTGGATTTGAACCACTGACGCGTCTCGTCGACGAAGCTGAGCAGCGCAACGGGTGTCCCGCACACTTGGGCCGCGAGCTGCGTCAGCTCATCGAGCTCCGGATCGGGCTCGGTATCAAGTATTGCCAAGGCTCGCAAAGCATCGAGGCGAGCGACTTCATTGCGCGGGGTCGGTGGAGCGTGCACTGGCATCGTCTACCGCACTCCTGTGGCCGTGGCGAGTCTTCTGCCTCGCGCAAAGCCCGGCCCGTCCCCGTCTAGGGAACCATTAGACGCGCGCGGCGCAAATCATACTCGGCGATTTAACGCCCCGGCAGTCGTCGTGCCGCTTCGTAGAGCAATGTGATGAGCAGGGCCTTCTTGCGGTCATCCATCGGCAAGGGCAGGACCTTATGTTCGATGAAGGTGTTGGCTTCAGCGCGCCAATCTACACCCCAATAGCGCGTGACTCCCCACCTCGCGTATAAGCCCATGAAGGCCGCACCCAAGCGGTTCCGGTGCGGCAAACCGTAACGTCCACTCGCTACGCCGAGCTGTTCCGTAAAAGGTAAGGTTACATGACCATTCAGTGCTTGGTCATCACGAGCGACCTTGAACCTGGCGATGGCGCCCGGCAGGAGCTTATTAATGACATCTTCAGCACGCGCCACGCCCCAGGCTGCCTGCTCGGAGCTCGCTGCGCCCAGCTGCTCTACCCAGACTCGTTTGTTGCTCATTCGCCCGGCTCGCGACTGCCTAGATTGCCGTTGGCCGCAACGGGCTTAGGCGCGAGGGTGGGTACCGTCTTCAAAGTAAAGCGTGCTTCCTCGTCGCTGCGTGCAGGCGAAGCGATGGCAAACGCGCGTTTGGTGCCGATTTGCGAGAGCTGCGCGCTATCGATACCCCAACCGCGATCGATCAACGCCTGACGCTTTTGGCGAAACGCTATCTGCATCGCATCGGATTTGACCGAGACTTCTTCGCTCAAGTCGGGCACGTGCTCAGGCTCAATGTTCTCGACGATGCGCCGGTCCTGTTCGAATACGATGATGTTGCGGCGATGGGTATCGAGGTCTGCCCAAGCGCCCTTGAGAAAGCTGCGCGCCAGGAGCCAATAGGTCTGAGTGTGATCGTCATCGACGGGCGTGTTCACATCGAACAATGCCAGTCGCATATTCTCCGTGATGCGCTGACGAAGCGTAATGGTAAGGCCGGCCATGGCAAAACCTACCTTCACCCGTACGCAAGGGTCCTTAGGTTCCTTGCGCAAGTAGGCCATGATGCCCTTGACCCGCGGGCGCGTGAGATCGATGATCATCTCGGCGCCGAACTCGCTCTCCGTCACCACCACGGGCGGGATGCGCGGATCGTCCGGGTTTCCGAAGACGTTGGCGTGAATGAACGCGGCGTGCGCGGGATCGATGCCGTTTTCGACCACACGCGCGTAGTTGGCGCGCCAGAAAAAGCGGCCGCGAATGACCCGCCATTCCTTGGGATCGTCGTACTCCGGATAGGCGGGGATCGGCGGCCGTTCGTTCTCCGGTAGGTCGCCCAAGAACACCCAGATCAAGCCGTAGCGCTCCAGGGTGGGGTACGAATCTACGCGTGCCTTTTTCGAGATGGGCAGGCCCGGACCTTGGGCGGGAATCAACACGCACTGGCCCGACGCGTCATAGCGCCAGCCGTGATAGGGGCACTCGACACAGCCATCGACCACCTTACTCAGATGCCCGAGCGAGCCACCGCGATGCACGCACACGTCACTTAG
>JBKJIA010000641.1:0-14500 GCA_046598735.1 Polyangiales bacterium | reverse complement strand
GCGCTGGGCGTGATCATGTACGAGATGGCGTCGTCGCGCGTGCCGTTCGATGCGGACAACCTGATGGGCATCTTGACCAAGCACCTCTACGAGGAGCCAATCAGGCCCCACGAGCTTCCGCCTCCTGTCGAAGTCCCGGCTTCGCTCGAAGCGATCATCATGAAATGCCTCGCGAAGAAGGCGGACATTCGTTACCAGTCCATGCAGGAAGTGCTCGCCGACTTGGACCTTGCAAGCTCTGGCCAGACGCCCGGTGCCGTGCTCGATGAAGTGCGCCGCGCCTCGAGCAGCGGCACGCGTCCGGACATGACGGGCCCGACTGCGCTTTCGATGGACGTGGGCGATGTGCGCCTGCCCCAGCGCAGCAACAAAGGCCTCTTGATCGGAGCCATCGCGGCCGTGCTCGTCGTGGGCATTGGCGTCGCGATTGCGATGTCTGGTGGCGAAAAGGCCGAGGCTGTTACGCCCGTGGTCACGCCTCCTGTGGCGGCCGCGCAGGTCGCAGCCGCGCCTCCCCCTGTACAGGAAGCGCCGAAGGACGAGGTCAAGCCCGAGCCCCTCGCCCTCGTGAAAGTGATGTTGAAGAGCACGCCTTCGAGCGCTGAGGTGTATCAGGCGGGGGCGTTGATCGGACGAACGCCTATCGCTGTGCCGCGCCCAGGTCGCGGTGAGACCGCGCTCGATCTGATGATCCGCGCGGATGGCTACAAGGATTTGAGTGTGCGTATCATCGATCTCACGCCGGAAGAGTTCCCGGTAGAGCTTGAGAAGGCGCGCCGAAGCAGTGGAACCGGCACGCGCAAGGTGGAAACGCCTGCGCCTCCACCGGTCGTCGAGGAGAAGAAACCTGGCCGTCGTCCGGGCAATGCGCCCAACACCGAAGTGCTCGACCCTTGGAGTTGATCGCGAGTTGATGGCGAGTTGATCGCGAGTCGATCGCGAGTTGTTAGCGAGTTGATCGCGGCTGAGACACGTCGCATGGCTTTCTTCGCGGTTGCCGCGAGGGGGTGGAGCGACTAGGTTCCGCCCGATGGAAGTCCCCGGGACGGCTCGTAAAAGGCAGCAGCGTCCGCCTGCATTGAGCGCAGCCAAGGCCTACGGAGCGCTGCGGCTCGCAGCTGGCGTGGCCCTGGCAGGTGTTGCGCTATGCAGCATCGCTGCGTGCAACCTCAACAATCCTGGTAAGGACCCACCTGAGGGTGTGCTGAGCTTTCCACTTGCGCTCGCGCTCGGTGGCAAGAATGAGGAGGGTGGCTTCGACGTGCTGTACGTCGTGAACTCCAACTTCGATCTCAAGTACAACGCCGGCAGCGTGCAGGCCTACGACCTGACGAAGATCAACGACAGGATCGAGGACGATGGCTGCGAGGACCTCAGCGCGCCGCTGCGTGACGGTGGCATGCCCGAAGCTGGTGTGGAGCCTAGCGACGCCGGCAGTGATGGCGGGATGGATGCAGGTCTGACGGACGCTTCCGTGGATGCCTCGATGCCTGACGCGGGCTTGCTCGAAGAACTACCGGTCGATGGCGGAGGCGCGTCCATCTTCGAAACGCCGCGCGGCATTCTGTGCGACGGGCGTGATGACCCCGCCGCTAGGCGGTGCTGCCTTGACGACAACACGGAACTCTTGGTGACCGATGGAAAGAGCGAGATCCTGATCGACAGCTATGCGACCGGCTTAGAGATTTCGCCTGACTTCCAGCGCTTGTACCTGACGATCCGGTCGCGCAACACGTTGCTCTATCTCGACGCGAAGCCCGGCGAAGGCCTGAGCTGCGGCAAGGACAAAGGTCGCTGCACGCGTGGCACGGATCCCAAGGACATAGACCTGGATCCAGACGCGGACTTTCCGGTGCAGCCGCAGGCGCTGACGGTCGGCAAATTGGCGGATTTGGTGCCGCAAAAGCCCGATATTACGGGCACGTTCATCGTCACCGCCCACGACAACGGCGACCTGGCGTTGTTGGTGGACACCGGCCCTGGCCCGAAGCTGCACAGCGTGGGTACGGGGCTGGCATCCTACGCGAGCTCGGTTCGACTCAACGCAGCAGAGGGATTGCTCTACAGCGCGAGCCGTGCGTCCGGTCGCGCTGAGCTCTATCGTTGGGGCGTCGTTCCCAACAACGACAAAAGCAATCCGCGTTGGCTTCTCTATCCGAGCACGCCGATTAAAATGTTTATTGCTGGCGGTGAGGACGTTCGCGATCTGCTCGTCGATGAGGCGAACCCCATGCGTTTGTTCGCGTTGATGCGCGGCTATGTCGAGTCGGTCGTGTTCGTCGAGCGCGACCCGGTATCGCCATCCGAGGGCTTGGTCACGAGCGCCACACGCGTTGGCGCCGGGCCGTCCAAGCTCACGCACGCGAAACTTGAAGATCGCAACTTACTGTTCGTGAGCTGCTTCGATGCGCGGGCGATCTTCGTGATCGACGAGATGAGTCGCGAAGTGGTGTCCGTGATTCGCGGTCTTGCGGGGCCGTTTGATATGGAAGTCGATATCAAGCGCAAGCGTCTTTACGTGGCGGACTTTCGCGCGAACGTGTTGCGCGTTGTCGATGTGCAAGGGTTGAGCAATCCGCTAGAGCCTCCTCCCCGAATCATTGCCACGCTTGGCAAGCCTTCTTACGGAGGGAAGCTCGAGTGACCCGCTTTCCTGTCATGAAGCTTGGCGTGTGCAGCACGCTTGCGATCAGTGCGTTGTCTGCTGTGGCTTGTTCGAATCCGCCGCCGCAAGTAGCTCCCTTCGTGTTCAACCGACCTGAGCATTTGGAATTCGTGTGCTTCGATCCGGAGGGTAGCGGTGCGGTCGACGCTCCGGTTCCGCTAGTGCTCCCGCTTGAGTGCTGCGCGGGGCCAACACCGTTCAATCCTGCGCTGCACTTCGCGGACCGCGGCGAAAAAGCGAAAGTCTGCGGCATCGGCTCACCTGCGCTTCACGCTCTCGTGACGCAGAGCACGCGTGGCGAGGTAGCCGCCGTGGATGTGATCGCGCACAAAGTGCTCGATAGCGATCAACGGGTCCCCGGCAACACGTTCGTCGATGTTGGTGGTCTGCCGCGCGCCATCGTCACGCCGAGTCATCGGCCCGGTAAGGGCAACGAAAAGCTAGGGCCGCTGTGGACCTACGTCGCGAGCGGTGAACAGCGGGCCCTGCGTGCCGTGGCGACCTGTCACTTTCGCGAAGGTGCGAAATGCGGGCCCGAAGAAGCCCTGAGTCAGTCCGAAAACGTCCTGAGTTACGAGGATGCTACACGCCTCGCCTTGGCCGGCACGCCCCGCGACATGGTGTTCGCAGACGATGCGTTGTGGGTGACTTTGCCTGATATTTCGGCGATTGCGCGTGTGGCACTGCCCACGGACAAGGCGCAGGCGAATCCGTTTCCTGAGCGCGGCGCCATTGACTACTTTAGTTTACCGGTGGTGGCCGCCACGGAGCCCGTCGTACCGGTGCGCGACGAGTCTGAGTATGTGACGGCGTGTGGTCTTGGATATCCCGTGCTGGGCTCCGTGGACGCACCTCTCGAAATCCTGCGGGCGAACGAGGTCGAAGGCCCGACGAGCACTGTCGCGGTAGGCGCGGGCGTTTCAACACCCACGCGCATTCGTTTCTACAAGGACGAGAACAATCCGGAGGACAACGGTCTACTGCTCGTAGCCGATGCGACGCAGCCCGTCGTACACGCGCTTTCGATCGAGGCTGGGAAGCCGCGGCTGCGGGGCACGATTGCGACCGGCGCGCCGATTCGTGATTTCGCGCTGACGCCGCGGGCGGTCCCCAAGCTTGCGCCTGCGCTCAAGTTTGCGGATCCGGAAAATACGGACAAAGGTAAGGTCGCCTTCGACGCGGATGAAGCGCGCTACTTTTACGCCATCGACGACCGCGACGGGTCGGTGATGGTGCATTCGTTCGATTATGCGGGCGAAGCCGTGTCCACCGTACCCTTACGGTTGCCGTCTACGCGCGATAGGGTCGATCGCTTGCCGCTTGATGCGGCGGCCACTGCCATCGACATTGCAGACAACCGGGCGCTGTATCGCGACAAAGCGGAGCGCGACTTCGTCTGCGATGCCGATCTCAACTACGAAGACGCGCTCGGCATTTCCGTCAGTCGCCAGAAAACAAAGGTAGCTGACGCGAAGTCCGCCCTCGACGCTGCGCGAGAGAACGACTCAGAAGGCACGAGCGCTGCGTTCAAGGCCGCGCAGGAAACGTACGATCAGGCGCTCGCCAAGCTGCAGCTGCTCGATGCAAAGAAAAAGGTCTTGGACAAAGCCGCGTCGACGCAGCTGCGCGGCGTGTTCGCGATGATCACGACGCTGGATGGCGCGATCCGGGTGGTCGACTTGCACGATTTGGATATGTTGTGTCGCAGCGAAGCCGCTTGCGCGGATGATGGGGAGAAGCCCGCCAAGGACGACGTGCTTGGCTTCGCGTTGCGCCGCCATACCTTACGCATCTCAAGCGCCGCGAAGTATGAGGACCTGGATGTCTCCGACACTCCCTCGCTTCAAAAAGTAAGCTGCGAGCCTGGTCGTTATGTGGCTGCCAAGCGCGGCAAGGAGGCCACGAACGGTAGAGAGCCCGACGCTGGCGGTGGAGGCGCGGTTAGCGACGCAGGCCAGGATCCCGGCACGCCAGATGGGGGCATGGATGATGCCGGCGCGATGGATGCAGGGGGCGCGGCAGCAGGCGGGGCGGACGCCGGTGGTGGCAAGGAGCCTCCGAAACCGGAAGAAGACGACGTACTCGTGTGCACGGCGTCGGATCCGTGGCTCGTGGGCAATGCGGGCTGGTCCGCACAGTGGGCGGGCGCGTACTTTGGTGGCGCTCAAGGCCGCCTCTCGCCGTGCGGCGCGGGCGACGGCTGTGCGAAGAACGCCAAATATGTGCTGTATGCGCCGTCTGGCGTGGACCTGTGTGCGCGTGGCGTTGTCGATAGTGAGCAAGGCAGCGAGGCCGGCGGCGGCGCCTACGACGGGGACCGCGTCTACTTCTATGGCGCGCCGCCCGACTCTGCAGCGAATGGCTGTGCGGCCCCAGAGAGTGCGGACGAGCCCCACCTTACGATTGTAAGGGCCTTCAAGGACAGGCTCGAGCTTAGAAGGGCGCCCAGAACGGGCGACGAGGGCTCATCGCTGTCCAACTTCGACGCCGATGATGCGCGGATTCGAAAACTGCTCGACTGTTCTCCGACCTTCGTCACGTTCGCCACGCGAGTGGGCGATCGCTTCCTCGTCAAGAACACCTCCGCGGGCGTCGTGCTGCATCGCATGATGGCGAACGAGGAAGGGCGCTGCGTGGCCGATCCTGAGCGAGATCCGTTGCTCGTGTCCCGCGCAAAGACGGGCATGGAGTTTCGCAACATCTACAGCACATTCATGCTGTCTGAGCAGGCCGAGAAGGATTCAGAGATTGTGATTGGAGCTACTGCCAGTTCCACCAACAGTCCCTTTTCCGCGCGCATCGGTCAAAGCGGCACCGAGTCATTACCCGTCAGCGTGCGCTACTTCGACCTTACTGGTGAACTGTACGTAGTAGATGTGGCGCAAGGTTTGCGGCGCTTCTTCCTCGCGCCGGAATTCAAGCTCGACCCCGAGAGCAATCGCTGAGCATTTGCACGGGAGAGGCCATGGCCATCAACAAGCCGCCCTCTACAGCGGGCAAGCGCGCGCATACGCCCGTGATGCAGCAGTATTTTCGCGCAAAGGAGCAATATCCTGACGCGCTGCTGTTCTTTCGAATGGGGGACTTTTACGAGTTCTTCTACGAGGATGCGATCGAGAGCTCGCGTTTGCTCGACCTTACCTTGACGTCGCGCAGCAAGAGTCCGGACGAAGAGCCGATTCCGATGGCGGGCTTTCCGCATCATGCCGCCACGGGTTACATCGCGCGCTTGCTCGAGCTCGGACGCAAGGTGGCGATTTGCGAGCAGATGGCGGATCCGTCGACCGTGAAGGGCATTGTGCCGCGCGAGGTCGTGCGCGTGGTGACGCCCGGGCTCGTGCTCGATCCGGAAGTGCTCGATGCGCGCGCCCATCACTACCTTGCATCGGTGGTGCACGCGGACGGTAAGGTCGGTCTGGTCACGTTGGAGCTCTCGACGACCGAGTTGCGCGGCGCTTGTTTGGACGACTTTGCGAGCGCGCTCGCGGAGCTTGTGCGCTTGGATCCGCGCGAGCTGTTGATAGGCGACGACGCCGCGCCTTTGCGCGATGCGTTGAAGCGCGTGTTACCACGCTGCGTATTGCAAGCTCCGTTGACCGCGAAAGACGAGCTAGACGTGCTCGCACGCGTGCTCGGCGCGGATGAAGCGCAAAGGGTGCGCGCGGGTTTTGAGACTCAGGTTCTCAGTGCCGCCACGGATGCGCTTCGCTATGCAGAGGCGAGCCAACCTGGGCAGCCCCTGAACATCCCCCGTTTTTTGCGCTACAGCCCTTCGGATCAGCTGGCGCTCGATGATGCGGCAGTGCGCAATTTGGAGATCGTCAAGACGCTTGACGGACAGCGTCGCGGCTCGTTGTTGGCGCTGATCGACGAAACCAAGACAGCCATGGGCGCGCGTGCCTTGCGGCGGCGTTTGCTTGCGCCCCTTACCGAAGTGAGCGCGATTCGGCGTCGTCATGATGCAGTGGAAGCGCTCACCGTCGACTCGGCCACCCACACGCGCTTGCGCGAGCTGTTCGAAGGCATGGGCGATCTGGAACGCTTGGCCACGCGCGCTTCGGCTTTGGTGGCTACGCCGCGCGATTTGGGCGCCATTCGCACGGCGCTCGAAAGCATGGCGGAGCTTGCGCACTTACTGTCCACGGCGCACTCGGACTTGGTGGATGGCGTGTTGAAGACGCTGGCGCCCGCGGACTTAGCACCGGACGTGCTCGCCGACCTGAGGGTTACGCTCGTCGATGAGTTGCCGATTTCTTTGGCGCAAGGCGGCATTTTGCGCGAAGGGGCGGATGCGCGCGTGGACGAGCTGCGCATGCTTACGTCTTCCAGCAAAGATGTGCTCCTGCAGGTCGAGGAGCGCGAGCGCAAACGTACAGGCATCTCGTCGCTCAAGATCCGCTACACACGCGTGTTCGGCTACTACATCGAGATCACGCGCTCGAACCTGAGTCTTGTGCCTGCGGACTATCGGCGTAAGCAGACCATTGCCAATGGCGAACGCTTTGTCACGGAGGAGCTGGAAGAGCTCGAGCGTAAGATCGAAACGGCCGACGTGCAGCTGCGCGCCATTGAGCAAGAGCGCTTTGAGGCGCTGCGTCGTCGCGTAGCGCAACATGCATCGCGTTTGCATGCGCTGGCCGCTTGCGTGGCCGACCTCGATGTACACGCGAGCTTTGCCGAGTCTGCAAGACGGTATGGTTACGTGCGACCCACCATCGACGAATCTTGCGTGTTTGATTGCAAGGATCTGCGTCATCCTGTCGTGGAGCGCTTGGCGGAAGTGGGCACATTCGTGCCGAATGACGTGGCGCTCGATGCGAGTAAGACGCCCAGCGCGCCGCGGTTGATGATGATCACGGGCCCCAACATGGCGGGCAAGTCCACAAGTATGCGTCAGGTCGCAGTCGCGGTCGTGCTCGCGCAAGCGGGTGGTTTCGTCCCCGCTAGAGAAGCCCGCATCGGCATCGTCGATCGCGTGTACACGCGCGTAGGAGCCAGCGACAATCTCGCGCAGGGCCAGAGCACGTTCATGGTGGAGATGCAGGAAGCGGCCGCGATCTTGCGTGGTGCCACCCAGCGATCGCTGGTGATTCTCGATGAAATCGGCCGTGGTACGAGTACGTACGATGGGCTTGCGATTGCGTGGGCCGTGGCCGAGCACTTGCACGATGTGATCGGTTGTCGCGCCATGTTCGCCACGCATTATCACGAGCTATGTGAGCTTGCGGCCACGCGCAAGGGCGTGCGCAACTTCAACGTCGCAGCGCGCGAGTACGGCGAAGGTGTGGTGTTCCTGCACAAGCTCGTCGCCGGGGGCACCAATCGCAGTTACGGCGTGGCCGTGGCGCGCTTGGCGGGGGTGCCCGACATCGTCTTGGCCCGCGCTCGGGCCGTATTGCAGCTGCTTGAACAAGGCCATGGCCCGCAGGGAACCAGCGAAAAAGCGAGCACTAAACCGCAGCTCGAGATGTTCAGCACTCGTCCACCGGCGCCTTCAAGCGTGGAAACGACGCTGCGCGAGCTCGACGTGGATCACTTGACGCCTATCCAAGCGTTGCTCGCACTCGCTTCGCTCAAAGCGCTGCTGTCGAACGAATCCTGAGCCAGTGCTACACGGTGGTCGCTGCCGGAGCGGTCATCCGTCAGCCAAAGGTAGAGGCCATGTCCGAATCGCGTCCCCTGGTAGCCCCGCACATCGAGCGACTGTCGCCTTACGTTCCTGGCAAGCCCATCGAAGAGCTGGAGCGCGAGCTTGGCATTCGCGGTGCCATCAAACTTGCCAGCAACGAAAATCCGTTCGGTCCTTCGCCGCTTGCGCTCGTGGCCGCGGCGGAAGCTGCGCGCGAGGGCAATCGCTACCCTGACGGTTATCGCATGCGCAGCGAGCTTGCGCGTCGTCACGGCGTAGAGATCAGTGAAGTTATTTTGGGTAATGGTTCCAACGAGCTCATCGACCTGATTTTTCGCACCTTTGCCGAGCCCTTGGCCCACGTCGTGTATCCGGATCCGTCGTTCGTCTGTTATCGCATCGGTGCCACCAGCACCAACATGACGGCCACGGAAGTCACGCTGCGCGACGCCGTGCATTACGACGTCGATGCATTGCTAGCCGCCGTCACACCCGAGACGAAACTTTTGTTCGTGGCCAATCCGAACAATCCTACGGGCGCCTACCTGAACAGTAAGGATCTCGCGCGGCTGTTGCGCGAGGTTCCGCCGCGCGTGATCGTGGTGCTCGACGAGGCGTACCTGGAGTTTGCGGATGCACCCGACTTCTCGAGCGCGCTCGAAATGCGTGGCTTGCGCGATCACCTGGTCGTGTTGCGCACGTTTTCCAAGGCTTACGGTCTTGCTGGTTTCCGCATGGGCTACGGCATTGCGAGCGCGCAAATCGTCAATTACCTTGACCGCGTGCGCGCACCGTTCAACGTGAGCTCGATTGCGCTGGCGGCCGCGCGCGCGGCGCTTGGGGATGTGGCGCATCTCGAACGAGGGCTTTTGCACAATCGCACGGAGCGAGCGCGCGTGGCGCAAGCATTGAGCGCGTTCGGTCTGCACGTAGCACCCAGTCAGGCCAACTTCGTGCTCGTGGACTTCAAGCGCGATGGCCGCGGCGTCTATGATGGCATGCTGCGCAAGGGCGTGATCGTAAGGCCCATGCCGGCGCCCATTCAGACTTGGTTGCGCATCACCATTGGCCAAGTGCACGAAAACGACCGCATGCTCGCCGCAGTCGGTGAGCTACTAAAGGACGGACCATGAGGCAGCGTAGGTTTTGGTTGGGATGGCTATGTCTGCAGGTCGTGGCGATTGTGTGCGCCGGCGCGTGTGCGAATCCGGTGCCGCAAAAGCTCGAGCCGCCCAAGCCGCCTGTGACAGCGCTGGCTTGGTTGCCTGCGGAATCGCAAGTGGTGGCCAAGGTCACGCTCGCGCCCTGGCGCAACACTCCGGTGTGGACGATCTGGGAAGAGAGTCAGAGTAAGCCGAATTCGTGGCCGACTTGGATCGACGTCGCGCTCGTGGATGAGCTTGCGATGGGCGGCGAGCTGCACTCGGGCGAAGCGGGAGAGAACAGGGGTAGCTTCGTTGCGGCGGTCCTAGGACGTTTTGGAGACGGCTACCTCGCGAAGCTTGCGGCGCGTGATCAGACTCCTGTCGAGAAGCACGGCGCCTGGACGTTTTACAACGTACAAGACGTGCGTTGGCTGCAGACGGCGCCTGGTGTGATCGTGGTGTGCTCGCCTGACCGTGCAGACTTCGTAGCCGCGCGTGCCACGGAGGGTGGCGAGACCGTGAAGGTCGCAGAGCGTGCGCTGATGCACTCGCTGGCAGGTCGCCTCAATCTTGCGGGCGCGGATCTCGCGGTCCTGGCTGAGGACAGCACCGGAGAAGGTAAGATCGCGCTCGAAAAGCAGGGAGCGCAGCTTGGCATTTCCCCCTTGGCCCGTGATTTGGTGCGCGCAGGGCTTTCGATCGACATGGGCAGCACTGTCGCGCTTTCCCTGGCCGCGGAGACACCGGATCCGGAGAGTGCGCAGCGTCTCAAAGCAGGCGTGGACGAGACGCTGTCCATGTTCTCACGCAACATGTTCGTGACCTTGCTCGGCTTGAGGCCGCTGGTCGATGCGCTCAAGTCTAGTCAGGAGGGCAGTCACGTGATGGTGAACGGTGCGCTCGCTGAAGCAGACGTGAAGGCGCTGTTGTCCAAGGCTGCGTCGATGATGCAAGTTGCCGCCCAGCAGGGCAGGGCGCCTCGGCTCGCACCGTGAGTAAGGTTGAAGGTTCGCTGCGTGTGCTCGGCGAGCAGCCCCTGCGTGGCACGTTGCGCTTGCCGGGCGACTTGCGAATCGGACAACAAGCGATCTTGTGGGCCGCGCTAGCAGACGGTCCTTGTCTGCTCTCGGGACTGGCGGCGCGTTCCGATCATACTCTTTTGATCGCGGGCCTGCGCGAGATGGGCGTGCCGATCGCAGAGACACACGCAGGCGTGCGCATTCAAGGCGTGGGATTGCGTGGTTTGCGCGCCCCGCGTGCTGCGCTGCAAGCGGGCGATTCTGCAACCACACTCGAGATCTTGTCGACGCTGCTCGCGTGTCAGCTGTTCGGTACGCGTATCGAAGCTTACGGTCGCGCGGCGCTCGCCTCGATGCGGACGATTGTCGATCCACTGCGCGAACGTGGTGCTGCGATCAATGGTAAGCGGGACGAAAGCGGCGATGTGCATGCTCCGATCGCAGTGGCACCCTTACTGTTAGAGGAACGTTTGGCGGACGTGGAGATCGAAATCCCGGAGGGCGATCCGCGGACCAAGCTAGCGCTGTTCGTAAGTGGACTTTATGCACGCGGGGTAACGGCGATCAGTGAAGGCACGCTGTCACAGGATCACGTGGAGCGAGCGCTCGTGGCGCTGGGAGCACCGCTTGAGACGATGGTCAGCATGGCCGTGCTCGACACCAGCGAATGGCAGCCGCGCTGGCCGGGCTTTAACTGGCATATTCCAGGCGATTTCGGGCTTGCGGCGCATGTGATCGCGGCCGCTGCCGTGATTCCCGGCAGTGATGTGACGCTGTCGATGGTGGGCGTGAATCGCACGCGCGCAGCGTTTTTCGATGTGCTGCGTCATGCGGGCGCCAAGGTCGACGTGATCCCGAAAGGCGATGCCGCGGGCGATGAGCCCGTGGCGGACGTGCGCGTGCGTTACGCGGGCCTGCGCGGTGTCCGAATCTCGGGCGAGCTTGCGCAGCGCGTACGCGAGGAGCTGCCCGCAGTCGCGCTGCTCGCTTTGGGCGCGAGCGCGCGAACCAGCGTGCGTGATGTGTCGAGCTTGCGTCTCGAGCGCCCGGACCGACTCAAAGCGCTCGCGCACGGTCTGAGGGTGTTTGGTTGTGACTGCACCGATTACGAAGGCGGCTTCGACCTGAATCCGGCTTCACGGCCACAAGGTGCAACGCTGCTCGCTGCGGATGTGCCCGGCGCCGAGCTTGCCGCGGTGTTTTTGGGTCTGGTGGCGAGCGGCGAGACGCGCATCGACCAGACCACGCAACTTGAGTCAGAGTATCCGGGTGTGGTGGCTGCGCTTCAGTCGCTTGGCGCTCAGATTGAGATGGAGGAATCGCCGTGAAAATCACGAGCACGCGCGCGTCTGGCAAGCCTGTGATCGCCATCGACGGCCCCGCGGGTGCGGGCAAGAGTACGGCCGCAAGACAGCTGGCCGAACGCTTGGGCTTTGTGCTGGTCGACACTGGCGCGCTGTACCGAGGCGTTGCCGTGGCTGCCGACCAACGCGGCACAAGTTGGGAGGAAGGCTCCGCACTTGGCGAGATGGTCGACACGTTGGCACTCGAATTCGTGCGCGGCGACGATGGGTCCGCGCATCTGTTGATCGATGGCGTCGATCGCTCAGGAGACTTGCGCACGCCACACATATCGACCGGCGCCAGTCGCGTGTCACGTCATCCTGAAGTGCGCGCCGCGTTACTCGGTTTGCAGCGTAGGCTGGGTGCGCCCGGCGGCGTGGTGCTCGAAGGTCGTGACATCGGCACCGTTGTGTTTCCAGACGCCGAGCTCAAAGTGTTTCTCACCGCGTCCGACGAGGCGCGCACCGATCGCCGTTTCGACGAGCTCACTCGCGCGGGCCACGTCATCGATCGCGATCAGCTGCTTGCCGAAATACGCGAGCGCGACCGACTCGACAGCGAACGCGACATCGCGCCCCTGCGTGCGGCCGACGACGCCGTGCTTCTCGACACGAGCAACCTCGATCTCGAGCAAGTGCTGGCGCGACTCGAAGCGCTGGTACGCTAGCTCAATCCTTACGCTTCTTGAGCGTGTCCTTGCTCGCCGCGCGGTTGCCCTTGACGTAGCTCTGCACTTCCGCTGAGCTCGTGCCAAACGCGTCGAGCGTGTCCAGTTTTTCGCGCGCTTGCTTCATTTCGTGCACTTGCTTCTTGAAGCGCTCGTTCTTCGAGCTATCCGCGGCAGCCGCTACGGCTTGAATCTGAGTGTCGAGCTGCTGCTTGGCGATCTCGCGTCGTCCTTCGTTCACGTCGCGCATGGCGCGGTCCATGGTCGCGGCGGACACGACCAAGCCGACCTCTTCGCGCACCGTCTTGTTCTCGCCAGCGGCCAGCGTGTTGCGGTCTTGCGTGCAACGAAGCGCGAGGGCCTGCGAAGCCTGCTCGCTGCGACCGGGCTCCGCCGCTGGCCGATAGCGAACGTTCGCATCAAAAGGCAGGTTGCCTTCGCCCACGTTCGTGGAGAAGCGTAAGGTGACTCTGCGATCGTCGCCGCTGAAGAAGTCGCCCAGCGGAATCGCGATGTGCCCGCCTTCGCTGACCACGTTGTCGTAGCCGTAAACAGCCTCGAGCTTGGCCCATGACGGGATACTCAGATCGAGCGTGGCATCGAGCGCCACCACGGCTTTGAGCTCTTCGAGCTCGCGCTCGAACACGGCCGGGATCTGCTCGGGTTTGCCGATGAAGTGATAGTTGCCACGGCCGAGCTCGGCCACTTGCATCATGGTCTCTTCGCTGTATTCGAGGCCCACACCCATGGCGGTTACGGCGATGCCTTCCGCGGCAAAAGACTGCGCAATCTTGCCAAGCTCGCGTGGGTCGCTTACGCCTACGTTGGCCAAACCATCAGACAGTAAGATCACGCGATTGACGTGATTGGCGCTCAACTGCTTGGCGACTTCGGCGGCGCCAGCACGCAAGCCGCCTTCGATGTACGTCGTGTTGCCAGGTTGCAGACTGGCGATTTGCGCGAGCACGGGCGCGGCATCTTCGACCCGGGCAGAAGGCGTGAGCACATCGACCGTGGAGTCGTAAACCACCACGCCCAGCATGTCTGATTGGGCAAGGTTCTTGACTAGGAACGAGGCGGCATCTTTCGCATGCTCGAGCTTGTTCTCGGATGCCATCGAACCGCTGCGATCGATCACCAGCGCCAGGTTCATCGGCAGGCGTTCCTTCAATGCGATTTCCTGCGCCTTGATGTCGACCACCACGAAGATGTCGTCGCCGAGGCAGTTGGAGTGCGTATTGGGCGCGGACGTCGTGACTGACAAAAGGGAAGGGGCTGCTACTTCGCTCGGTGTCACGAGCGCAACGGCCATCCCCTCCTGGGGCTGGACTGGGTTGCGCAGCGGTGCGTCGGTTCGCGCTGTCGCACATCCGACCAAGCCTGCACACAGAATCCCTACGGTTTTTGCCCCTCGCATCGCGCGCCTCCTGCGACTTGCCTGCCGCTTTGAGTCAGACGCCTGCTGAGTGTGTTCGGTCTGCGCGGACGAGATCTTTTGGGTGCTACGAGCTCCAAGCGTTGGGGCGAAAGCCCGGTCGTGACCCGCTAAACCGTGTTTTGCACGCCAGGTGCGATAGCGGATCACCCGGATAGGCGCGCAGATTTCGTCAGTAGTTCGGTGCGGTTGACTATTGAATCCGCGGACTACTAGACGCTTTGCGGGGCGCGTGCTAGAGGCCGCACTTCCTGCGCTGCGCTGGTTTAACTGCCCAATTTCGAGGGGCCACCTAGGGGCGACCGCGGGGAGTTTGGGGCAACCCCCACACTGACACAAATCCTGGGTGTGACCGACAGAACCGAACCAACATGACCGCCACCAGTGGGGGCGAGAGCTTTGCCTCTCTCTTCGAAGCCTCGATCGCGCAGACCGATGCGATCAAGGAAGGAGACATCGTCTCCGGTACCGTCATCAAGCTCAACAAAGACTCCGTCGTCGTCGACATCGGGTACAAGTCTGAGGGTTTGATTTCGATGAACGAGTTCGCCGGCACCGGCGGGCAGATCTCCGTGAAGGTGGGAGACGTCATCGAT
>JBKJIA010000604.1:0-14727 GCA_046598735.1 Polyangiales bacterium | reverse complement strand
AAGACGCAGGCGCTGTGTACGGCGAGCTGTTTCCTGCGTTCGTGGGGCTCGCGGTGTTGTGGCTGATGATCGAAGCTTTGCTGGCGTCGACCTGGCTTAGGAGATGGCCATGACCTTTCGCTTCGTGGAAGCTCTGTGGTTACTCGCGATCGTACCGATCCTGATCGGTCTATTCGTGCACGGCTATCGCGCGCGACGCGCTGCGCTTGCCCGTTTCGGCAACGGTAGCGCAGCCACCGCGGAGGGACTCATCCTGGGCCGTGCGCCACGACTGCGTGCGGCGCGCGGCGTGTTGTTGATCGCCGGCATCGCTTTTGCGATTCTGGCGTGGGCAGGGCCGCAATACGGAAGCCAAACGCGGGTCCTGAAAAAGCGCGGTATCGACGTGGTGATCGCGCTCGATTTCTCCAAAAGCATGCTCGCCAAAGACGTGCGGCCCAGTCGCATCGAACGCGCCAAGGCGGAGCTTACGCGTCTGTTCTCAGACCTGACGGGCGACCGCGTCGGCATCGTGGCTTTCGCGGGGGACACCATGGAATTCCCCATGAGCAACGACTACGCAGCGCTCGAGCTGTTTCTGCGCGATCTCGGACCTTACGATATGCCCGTGGGCGGCACGGCCATCGGTCGCGCGCTGGTGGCAAGTAGACGCTTGCTCGAGCGCGGGGCGGCCCAGTCCGAACAAAATACGCCCAAGGAAGAGCAGCGCTCGCGCGTGGTCATCCTGTTTACCGATGGCGAAGATCACGAAGGGGATCCGGCCGCCGCCGCCAAAGAGCTCGCGGAAGCTGGGATTCGCGTGTTCGTGGTGGGCATTGGATCGCGCACGGGCGAGCCCATACCGACCTACGCCCCCGATGGTGCTTGGACGGGTTACTTGCGCGATGAACAGGGCAATCCG
This sequence comes from Polyangiales bacterium, assembly GCA_046598735.1. Lineage (GTDB taxonomy): Bacteria > Myxococcota_A > Polyangia > Polyangiales > DASUME01 > DASUME01. Next base: position 13,826 of record JBKJIA010000604.1, on the reverse strand, counting down.
GTACTCAGTGCGCTCACGGACCAGAACGAGGTGCAGCTCAAGCAGCTTGCTTCGATCGGTAAGGGTAAGTACTTCCGCGCCCGTGAAGGCACGGTCGGCATCGACGAAATCCGCTCGCTGATGAAGGGTATGAAGCAAGCCGAGAGCAAGGCGCGCAAGGTCTCCATCGCGGAAGACCGCTATTTGCTCGCGCTCATACCGGCGTTCCTGTTCTTGATGATCGAAGGGCTACTGCCCGATGGTGCTTGGCCACGACGGCAGCGGCGCATCAGCGCAGGAGCAAGGACATGAGTAAGGTGTGGCGGGTCCTTATTCCCGTTCTAACGTTCGCGCTAGGGTTGAGCCTGAGCTCGCCCGTACGCGCTTGGGATCCTTTCCGGTCCGAGAGCCGCGACGTGCAGCGCGGCAATGAGCATCTTCGAAAGGGTCAAGGCACAGAAGCGCTGGAAGCCTACGACACCGCCGCGCGCAAGCTTCCTAAAGATGCTGGCGTGCAACTCAATCGCGGCCTTGCGTTGATGGCCACGGACAAACTCGACGCCGCCCGGGAAGCCTTCAAGCTTGCCACCCAGGGCAGCGCCTCGAAGGACGTACGCGCGCAGAGCTACTACGACATGGGCGTTGCCTTCCTGCAGCAGGCCGAGGCCACCTCCAAAGGCGACAAGCTCGACGAAGCGCAGGGCTTTTTGCGCGAGTCCGTCGATGCATTCAAAAGCTCCCTGCGCAACGGCCCCAAGAATCGCGACGCGGCCTGGAACCTAGAGCTCGCCAAGCGCCGGCTCGTCGAAGTCGAAAAGAAACAGCAAGAAAAGAAGCAGCAGGAAGACGAGAAGAAGAAACAAGAGGACGAAAAGAAGAAAGAAGACGAGCAGAAGAAAGAAGACGAGCAGCAAGATCCAAAGAGCGACGAGCAGAAGAAGGACGACGAGCAGAAGAAGCAGGACGAGCAGAAGACCGGCGATCAGGACGAAAACAAGCCGGGCGACGAGAAAAAACCCGGCGAAGATCAGAAGGATCCGAACAAGCCTGACGCTGCGAACGACCCGAAAGACGACCCGAAAAAGCCTGACCCCAAGCAGCCCCAAGATGGCGAAGGTCAGGAGCCTGAGCCTGCACAGGAGGCGATGCCCAAGCCCATGCAACAGGCGCTCGACGCGTTGTCGCATGGCGAAGAGAACCTTGAGAAGGTTCGTGCGAGAATGCGTGCTGCACGTCAGCCTCGGCGAATTGAAAAGGACTGGTGAAGGCGTTGTCTCGTGAGGTATGCGTGCTCTGGCTGCTTCGAATTCTGGCTTGGGTCAGCGTAAGGCTGAGCATTGGAAGCAGCATTGGCGCCCGCCTGCGCTCCGCTGTGATCGCCATCGTCTTACCTTGCGCCTTACCTTGCGCCTTACCTTGCGCTGCGCTCGCTCAGACTGCGCAGGTATCCATGAGCGCAAGCTCCAGTCGCGTGACCGTGGGCGAGCCATTCGCCGTAGAGATCCGGGCCGACGTCAGCGGGGCCGAGGTTGATGACCTCGAGCTGCCTGACTTTGGCACGCTCGAGGTACTGGGGCGGCGTGTGTCACGCCCTTTCAGCTTAAGCTTCGGGTTTGGGACCGGCGGTCAGCACGCGAACGTGCAATCGCAGATCATTCACAGCTTCACGTTGCGGGCCACGCAGCCTGGTACATTCAAGATCGAGCCTGCAACCATCGTGGTAGGTAAGCGCCGCTTTACTAGCAAGCCCATCAGCATCGAAGTGACAGGCAGTGCCATGCCTTCGAACCAGCAGGGGGGCATCCCACCCACCGCGGGCAACGGGCCGAGCGACAGCACCGATCTTACCTTACCTCCCGATGGCCCGCTCGATGGCGCCGAGTACGACCAGGACGCCTTCGTGCGCACGGTCGTCGATAAACCTAAGGTCGTGGTCGGCGAGCAGGTCACGATCACCACCTACCTTTATGTGCGCGGCGGCCTCAATAGTGCGCCGGCGATCACGAAGGAGCCGACTGCGGACGGGTTCTGGATACAGGATCTATTACCCCCGAATCGCTCACTCTCGCCGGCCCGTCAAGAGGTGAATGGTCGCGCCTTCAACGTGTATGTTTTACGTCGTTTTGCGGGGTTTGCGCTACGAGGAGGGCAGCTCATCATCGGACCGACCGCGATTGAGATTGGGAGTCGCCCCTCGCTCTTCGACCTGTTAGGGGGACCCAGCGCGAGCGTGCGTCGCACCGGGATCCCCGTGTCGGTTGATGTTAGCCCTTTGCCTGCGCGGCCCGACACGAGTCGCCCCAGCTTCGTGGGTGACCTGACCTTAACTGCAGACGTCGACCGCAAAGATGCGCGCGTGGGCGATGCGATTACCTTGCAACTGACAGCCAAGGGCCACGGTAACCTCAAGGGCCTTACTATCGCGGATCCCCGCATTGCGGGCATGGACGTATTGACGCCCGAGGTCGAAGACCAGGTCAGCATGGATCTGGATCAAGTCGGCGGAGAGCGAAAGCTGCGTTGGTTGTTGCTTGCACGGAAGCCCGGACCGGTTCGCATCGAAGCGATGGCCGTCGACGTGTTCAACCCTGCCACGGCCCAATACCAACGCGTCGCGACCTCCCCCATCACGTTGACGATCACGGGGGCAGCGGCTGGGTCAGATACGCCGGGTGGCGGGCAAGCAACCGCGGACAAACCAGAAGCGAATGACGATCTGCCTGACTTTGGTGCCGTGCGTATGCACAGCGCGCTGTTGCGTGAGCAGAGTCCGCTCCATCGCGAGAGTTGGTTCTGGTTGGCGGTACTAGGTGGGCCGGTTTTGTTCGGGTTTTCGCGGGCCACGTCGGCCACGCGGCGCAGGCTGGGCCAGGCCCACGCCGAGAAGCGCGGGCAGCGTGCGTTCAAATCCGCGCAAGCCGCCCTAGAAGCGGCACGAGCGGCCGCCAAAAATGGAGACAGTAAGGCTGCCCATGCGGCGATCGCCGTCGCCATCAAGGCAGCGCTCGAAGCGCGGCTTGATGAACCGGTCGGCGGCCTTACTTACGCGGCCTTGCGCCAGCATCTGCTGTTGCGCGGCATGCCGGCACCACTCTCGGACCGCGTGGTCGGCCAACTCGAAGCGGGCGAAGTCTCTCGCTTCAATCCCCTGGCCGCGACCGGGAACGAGCTCGACACGGCGCTCGAAAGAAGCCGCGGTGTAATTCGCGAGCTCGAAAAATTCGCCCCGACCGAGGCGCCATGAGCAAGCGTCACCTGCATGTGCTCGGACTGTGTCTCGCGACCTTCCTGCCGGCTTCCGCACAGGCGGAGACCTTGGCGGACGTATTCGCGGGCGCCACTCGCGCCTCCGCCAAAGCTGAGTACGCGACTGCGATAGCGGGCTACGAGCAGCTGCGCACAGCCGGCGTAGACGACCCGGACGTGAGCTACAACTTGGCCATCGCCCATGCCAAGGCTGGCCACCTTGGCCATGCCATTCGCAACTTCGAGCACGCGCTCACGCTCGCACCGCGCGACATCACGATCCGTAAGGATCTCGAAAAAGCCCGGCAAGCGCTCGGTCAGAAGCTCGCCACCAAAACGGGTGAAGCGACCATCGCCACCCGGCCGCCGCTCACCGAAGCGATGTTTTCCGCATTTACCGTCGATGCGCTCGCACTGGCCTTACTAAGCGCCGCATGGATGCTCACGCTGTGCCTGTTCGCACTGCAGCGCACGCGCGCGGAGGCATTGCGGTTGGGGCTCGGCATCTTCGCCGCGTTGAGCGTCGCCGTGGCCGCACTCGCCGGGATGGGACTTGGCGTCAAGAGCGATTGGGGGGCAGCGGGGCGGCGCGCGATCGTGCTGAACGATGACGTGGCCCTGCGCGATGGTCCCGACGAATCCGCGGCCTCCAGCGTGCGTTTGCGCGAAGGCACGGAAGTTCGGGCCCTCGGACGCGAGCGCGCCTTCGTCGAAGTCGAGCTTTCTTCGGATCGACGCGGGTACCTGATCGCTTCAGACGTGGGTGAGATATGATGCTCAGACCGTGCTACAAGACGGTGCCGTGCCGGTATGGCGGACGGCAGCACGCGTGGAGAGACACCGATGGCGAGCGCAAAAAAGGCCCCGGAAAAGATTTCGATCCTAGTCGCCGATGACGACGTCGACATTCTGGCGCTCGTAGTTGGCCACCTGAAGGGCCGTGCCACGGAGATCCATCAAGCCTCGGATGGCGAAGAAGCGCTCAAGCTCGCGCGCGCCAAAAAGCCGGATCTAGTGGTGCTCGATGTGATGATGCCAAGCCTGAGCGGCTGGGAAGTCTGCCGCTCGATTCGTGACGAAAAGGCGCTGGCCCACACGCGCATCATCATGCTGACCGGCATCGGCGAACGCCTCAACGAGATGACGTCGCCGCTTTACGGCGCCGATGGCTTCCTCGACAAGCCCTTTGAGTTTTCGGATCTCGACGCCAAGATCGAGCAAGTGCTCAAGCAGACGCGCTGATCGACAAGCTGATTGACAAGCTGATTGACAAGGTTGCTGGCCGGGCGTGTGCGGCGTGTGCGGCGGCGCAACTCAGCGCTCTTCGAACAAGGCAAGCTCTTCCACGCCGGCCCGTGCTGCGCGAAACGCCCGTGAGTTGCGGGTCGCAAGCGCAAGGGCCTGACGGTATAGCTTGAGTGCCTGCGCGGGCAGATTCGCCTCCATCAGACTTGCCTGACTGACCTTACGGTCGGCCTCGGCGTCGCAGCGTGCGAGCAGGGCCAGGACGCGCGGCGCCCGGGCATCGAAGGCGAACGCCTCTTTGGCACGTTCGCAGCCGCCCAATGCGTCCCCGCCATCGAGTAACACGCGCGCCACATCGGACACGGCATCGCCCGCTTGTTGGCGCAACTTGCGTGCGTAGTGTCCGTCGCTGAGACGCTCATCGAGTTCGATGGCCTCCAGCACTTGGCTGGTATGGCGTACTAAATTGGGTGAGTCTTCCGGCAGCTGCGAATAGCGCTGCGCGAAACGACGACAGTCTTCTGCCCAGCGCAGCAGGCTTTCTCGCGCCTCCGGTGTGGCCTGCTCGGCCAAGGAAAGTGCGCGCGCTGCCGCATCTGGAAAACGGCCCGCTTCGTAGAGCGCGAGTGCCTCACCCAGCGCAGCATTCACATTGAGGCGCGGCGGTGGACCGCTCACTTGGTTCAGTCCGCCTTGCACGACCTGCGGGGTGCGGGCTCGCTGTTCGATGGAAGTGCGCGCGAGCGCTTCGGCTTGTGCGTACAACGGACTGTTGGGGGGCACGGCCAGGGCCAAATGCTCTGCATCGTAAGCTTGTCCTGCCACCAACGCTTCTTCAGCCGTGCGCAGGCGATCGGCGTCTTGCAATGTCAGCTCGATCCGATCGAGATAATCGAGCGCGCGTGCGTGCCCGGGTCGCACGGACAATACGCGCTCGAAGGCGCGCACGGAGGCCTTCCAATCGCCACTCTCGTACGCACGTACACCGTCCGCCAATAGCTCGGGGTCGACCGGTTGCTCTCGCTGCTGCGTGCGCGCGGGCCTGAGTGTTGCGCCGAACCACGCAATGCCAACCGTCAGGCCCAACCCCAGCACCACGAACAGACACCACGCGCCCCATGACATCGGCTGCCGCGCCTCATAGGCACCCGCAAGGTCACCTGCCAGTGGGCCAGGTGCGGACGGAAGCACGGACGAATCTTTCAGCTCAGAGAGCATGCCTTCGATGGTAGCTCAGGTAGATGGCTGAGCCGCTGGCCTTGTGAGCGGGAGCGCCTTGAACGGCTCTCTCGAGATCTTACTCATCAATGGTCCCGGCGCTGCGTACATCGAAGCGCACGATCTGATTCGGCAGCTTGCGATGGGAGACACGCACCTTACGACCCGCCACTTCGAGCGCGGCTTCGATGCCACTGGCCATGGCTACAATGTCGATTGCGTGGATGTCAGGCCATTCGCTGACCTCGAGCACCAAGTGCCCAGGGGCCTCGATCGATGCTTTGGCTTTGCCGCGATCGAGCGTCTTCGTGTAGATCATGGCTGCGCGGCGCACGATGGCCTCGTCGCTCGAGGAGCTCATGAAAAGGCGCCACACCGTGCGCATCACTCGCCCAAATCCTTCGCGCACCACGCGAGCGGTAAATACGTTGGGATCTAAGCCCGCTTCGTGCGCAGCTGCCGTCATCAGGTGCGCCACCGTGGTTGTGCGACACCACGAAAACAGACCGATGCTCGTGTATTCCGCGCGCTGATCGTCCGGCAGCCGCGCAAGCGCTCGCTTGTAAGCGTCATGCCCAAGGATGCGCTCTACCACCCGCCGTTGCTCAAGCATGACGAGGCCGAACACGCGCGTATCAATCGAGCCGTTGGATGGAGCGGCGGGAGCCGAGAAACCAGTCACCTAAGCACCTCAGGTCAAGAGACTCGATGGTGTCGCAATGACTTGTATGAGTGAAGCGAAAACGCCAGGAGCGTGAAACACGTCACATGGTGTAGCGCGGCCCGAGACGCGGGCAGTGTGCGCATGGGCCCAGCTTCACTCTCGTTGCAACGCGGCCCCTTCTGCCGCATGCGAAGTGCCTTTGCGGCCCAACCTGCAAGTGCGCTCACATGCACCTTCGCCGCGTGCATTGGAACTTTGGTGGGCTACGTCCGTCGGTAACCTCACGGAGGAACTGAATGCGCGTACGGATGGCCTTATGGCTTGTGGTTGTTAGTGTCGCTTGTGGCGCTCCCTCTAAACAATCGAGCACGTTGACAACGGGAGACTCCGTTCAACCTGCAGGGAGCACGAGCGCAATGGGAATAAGCGGCGACCGCACACGCGATGGAATGTTGGGCGCACCGGGCCTCGATTTTGCGCTGCGCGCAGGGCAATACGCAGATCCCGCGCCCGAACGGGTGCGCAATGTGGCAGGTACACCCGTCGGCGATGCGGAAGTCGATGCGCTGCTGAAAGGGCTGCCGGCATTACCCAAGGACGCGACCCTCGATACAAGTTTTGCAAAACGAGCGGGCTCGGCCCCACCCCCTACCGCCGTGGTCGAGCTCAAGGACGTGTTTGGCGCTGTACCTCCCGCCCCACCGAAACCTAAGGTCGCCAAAACGCCGCTCGAGGTGCTGCGCGTCGTTCCCGAAGGCGAAGTGGACTTTGCGCCAGAGCTCACGGTCACCTTCAATCAGCCGATGATTGCGCTCACCACGCACGCTGCAAGCGCACAGAACATTCCAGTTAAGCTTAGCCCCACCCCGGCCGGCAATTTTCGCTGGCTGGGCACCCGCACCTTGGCCTTTACACCGAAAACGCGTTTCCCGATGGCCAGCGAGTACACCGTGGAAGTGTTAGCCGGTACCCGCGCAGCGGACGGCAGCGTGCTTAGCAAGGCTGTGATTCAACACTTCAAGACGCCCGCGCCGAAGCTGGTGGAGATGACTCCCCAAGATGCGAAAACGCCCATGAGTCGCACGCCGGTCGCCTTCGCACGCTTTGATCAAGCCATCAAGCGAGCAGCATTGATCGCGCAGACGCGCTTCTGTCATAAGCAGCAGTGCATCGGTGCAAGGGAAGCGACCAAGGATGAGATCAACGCCTCGGACGAGGTGCGATCGATGTTGGAACGGGCGCGCAGCGAGGGAGTCGAGGCACGCACCGTGGCGCTCGTCCCTACGCAAGCGCTGGCTGGAAGTGCGCAGATCGCCCTCAATTTCGGACGCATTCCTTCCGATGAGGGACCGCGCCTGGGCGCGCCTATCAGCACGACCTTTCGCACGCACGGTCCGCTGCGAATCGTCGGATCGCACTGCGGCTATAACGGTCAGTGCTCACCTTATGACCAGTGGACGGTCAGCCTCACCAACCCGCTCGACCCGCAAAGCTTAGATCTCGCCGCGTTCAAGGTGGAGCCCGCGGCACGCATCACGGGCGTCTCGGCCGGCTGGAGCGAACGAGGCATGACCGATATTTCAATCAGCGTCGAAGCGCGACCGCGCACGACCTACACGCTCACTGTGCCCGCAGGCGTACGCGACACGTTCGGTCAGGTGCTCGACAAGAGTGCCGCCTTCAAGTTTACCGTGGGTGACCCCCAAGCCTCGCTCGACGAAGTACAACCCCTTACGGTGCTCGATCCCAAGGGACCGCGGGCGCTGGCTGTGCGTAGCAGCGGCGTCGACCAACTGCATGTACAGGTGTATCGGGTGAGCACGGAGCACTGGCAACCCTTCGCCAAGCTGCAAGAGCTCCGGCGCGAGGATCAACCCGCAAAACTGCCTGGAAAGCGTGTCTTAGATACCACCTTGCGCGTGGCCGACCCGAGCGTCGCCACTAGCACCCTTGTCGATCTGAGTGCCTTCCTAGAGGGGGGCTTAGGACATGTGATTGTGCTGGTGGAGCCGGTGAAGTGGAAAGGAGACTACACGCCACGGGTGTTGACCTGGGTGCAGTCCACGCAACTTGCCATCGATGGTTTCTTCGATCGCGAGCAGGCTTACGGTTGGGTCACACGCCTCGAAGATGGCAAGCCCGTGAATGGCGCCTCGATCAGCATGTGGCCGGATCAGATCGAAGGCAGGACCGATGCGCACGGCTTAGCGAAACTGGTATTACCCGTTCGCGACGAAAACCGAGGTCGCATTCTGGTGGCGCGCTTGGGCAGCGACATCGCCTTCTTTCCCGAGCGCTTCTATGAGGGAGGCCAAGAAAGCGGCTGGCGCAAACAGCAGGCCAACCCGGATGGCTTGCGCTGGTTCGTATTCGACGATCGCGGAGCTTATCGCCCAGGGGAGAAGGCCAACCTGAAGGGATGGGTCCGCACCACCGAAGGCGGTCAGGGTGGCAAGCTCGCATTCGCCCCGGGGCTTACGCAGATCGCGTATGAAGTGAGCTCGTCGCAGGGGCAGAAGATCGCCGAAGGAAAGGCCAAGGTCAGCGCGCTGGGTGGCTTCGATCTTACGTTCCAGCTGCCCAAGACTGTGGATCTGGGCTTTGCCAACATTCAGATCAAGAGCGACCAAGCGCGGGAACCCCGGGAGACATCCCATACCATCCGCGTGGAAGAGTTCCGTCGCCCCGAGTACGAAGTGTCGCTCAAAGCCCGGGAAAGCCTGCACTTCGCGGGCGACGTGATCGCGCTCGATGCCAAGGCCACCTATTATACTGGCGGCCCACTTGCGGGTGCTCCCACTAGCTTTACGGTCAGTGCTGAGCGGGCCGAGTTCTCGCCACCCCATCATAGTGAGTACACCTTTGGCGAGCCGATGCGCTGGTTTGGCTTTTTCGAAAGGGGGCGCTCGCCTAGGGGTGGCATGGGCCCGATGCACGGCCGGCCCGTACGCCAGGAAACGTTGACCAGTAAGACGGACGGCTCCGGTGTGTCGACCTTGGAGATCGTCGCAAAACAGGCCAAGCCTGCCTATGCCCACAGCCTGACCGTGACCGCGAGCATCCAAGATGTGAATCGCCAGGCTTGGAATGCGCAGAGCTCGCTGCTCGTGCACCCCGCGGACGTTTATGTGGGGCTCAAGAGTGAGCGTTGGTTCGTGGCGCAAGGTGATGCACTTACCGTCAACGTGGTCGCAGTGGATCTGGACGGAAAAGCGGTGCGCGGCCGCCCCGTAGAGGTCAGAGCCAGCCGTTTCGAGGCCGAGCTATCCAAGGGGGAAACCATCGAGCATGAGCGCGATGTACAGGTCTGCAGCTTTGCCTCCGAGGCGGCTCCCCATATCTGTACGTTCAAGCCGGCCGAAGTCGGGGAATACCGGATCGTGGCCCGCGTGGTCGACGCCAAGAAACGACCGAACGAGACGCGCATGACCGCATGGGTGACTGGCCCGACGACCGCGGGGGCCATCAACGTGGGCATGCAGGACGTCCAGCTCATCCCCAATAAACAGGAGTACCAAGCAGGGGAGGAAGCTCAGCTGCTTGTGCAGTCCCCGTTCTTTCCGGCGGATGCCATCATTAGGCATGCCCGGGACGGTATAAGGCACGTCGAACACGTGCGCCTTACGGGGCCCAGTCAGTTGGTGCGCATCCCCATTCAGGATGCCTACGCCCCTTCCCTGCACGTAAGTGTCAGCATCGCAGGGAAAAAGCCGCTCGAGGCAGATCCTAAGCAGTGGGTCCCCGCTTACGCGGAAGGCACGGTGGAGCTCAAGATCGGCCTGGGCGCACGCGCCCTGCGCATCGACGTCAAACCAGCGGCAAGTGAGCTTGAGCCGGGCAGCAAGACCGGGATCGACGTCACGATTCGCGACTCGCAAGGGGTAGTCCTGCCCAATAGCGAAGTAGCGATCGCCGTCGTCGATGAGGCCGTGCTCGCATTGACGGGATACTCGCCGTCCGATCCCCTGGCCGCCTTCTACCCAGCCGTGGAAGCTGGCATTTGGAGCGTCGCCCTACGCCAGTTCGTAAGAATTGAAGAACCTCGCGCTACCCAGCCTCCCTCCGCCCCCTCTATGGCCGAGGCCGCTGGCGGTGGGGTCGCCTTGCAGGGTCGCGCCATGGACGCGGCAGCCAATGGGATGCTGCGCAGCAAATCTTCCATGGCCATGGGTCAGGCTGGAGCCGCGGGTGGGCGGGGACCTGCACCTACCCTCCGCAAAGATTTCTCCCCGATTGCTTTGTTCGCACCCAAATTGGTTACCAACCAGCAAGGTATCGCCCACGTCGACTTTGCGGTGCCGGACGATCTTACGCGCTACCGCATCTTCGCCGTGGCCGCGTCGGGTGCGGAAAGGTTTGGCAAGGGCGAGGGAACCATCACCGCACGCAAGCTACTGATGGTAAGGCCGTCCGCTCCACGCTTCCTGAACTTCGGCGATCGTTTCGAGCTACCGATCGTCATCGAAAATCAGGCGAATCGCGCTGTTTCTGTGCTTGTGGCCGCCCGTGCTTCCAATGTCTTGTTTACTGCCGGCCGGGGCCGCCGGGTGGAGGTACCTGCCCACGATCGCCTGGAAGTGCGACTTCCCATGACCACGCGCGCTGCGGGCAGCGCCCTAATCCAAGTGGCAGCTCAGGCCCCAGCTGCGTCCGACGCAGCCCAGGTGGAGTTACCCGTATGGACGCCTGCCACCGATGAGGCTTTTGCCACCTATGGCTCCCTTGCCGATGCTCAGGCCGTCGGCCAACCCATCTCGGTGCCCCGAGATGTCTTTGCCGAGTTCGGAGGGCTAGACCTATCCACCTCTTCCACCCAGTTGGCCGCCCTCACGGATTCGGTCCTCTACGTGGTCGACTACCCCTTTGCATGCTCGGAGCAGATAGCCTCGCGCATGTTGACATTGCTGGCCCTGCGGGACGTGTTGGACGCGTTCCAGGTCAAGGGCGTACCCAATGCTGACCAGGCGCAGTCCATGTTGCAGGCTGATGCCAAACGCCTGCGCGAGATGCAAAATGCCGATGGGGGCTTCCCTTATTGGCAGCGGGGGGATGAGACCGTTCCCTTTCACAGCGTCCACGCCCTGCACGCCCTGATTCGTGCCCGCAGCGCGGGTATTGCCGGCCTCGACGAGGCCATCGCGCAAGGTCATTCCATCCTGCGCGCGCTGCATACACGGTATGCCAACGAGCCCACCGTTCGCCGCTCCTTGGAGGCTTACGAGCTCTACGTGGATAGCCTGCTTGGGACAGACGTTCGCCCGCGAGCATCCTCCCTATGGAAGGAAGGCAAGCCCGGTGACATGTCTATCGAAGCCATCGGTTGGGTACTCAGCGCCATAGCCAAAATGGATGCTCAGGGCCCTCTCACCAAGTCCCTGGTAAGCGCCCTGCAAAGCCGCGCCAATGAGACCGCCTCCACCGCGCAGTTCACGGAAAGCTATACGGATACGAACCATGTGCTTCTGCACTCGAGCCAGCGCTCCGATGCGATCGCCTTGGAAGGTATGATGCGCGCCCTGCCCGCTCATGACCTGGCGCCTAAGATCGCCAAGGGACTGCTCGCCCATCGTGCGCGTGGCCGGTGGAACAACACGCAAGAAAACGTGTTCGCAGCCCTGGCTCTACGAGCTTACTTCGACCACTACGAGCGCGAGGTACCAAGCTTTGAAGCCCGCGCCTTCGTGGGGGCGATCTTGGTGCAAACAGCGGGCTTTAAGGGCCGTACCACCGAGCAGCATACGACCTCGGTACCCATGAAGTGGCTGATCGCTCAGAAGCCCGGCCCCGTCGTCATGCAGCGCATTGGTACCGGACGTATGTACTACCGGCTCGGGCTTCGTTACGCGCCTAAGCAGCTCGATCTGGTCCCTACAGACCAAGGCTTCGAGGTCAGCCGTAGCTACGTAGGCGAAGACCACCCCGAAGATGTGACTCGCGAGGCGAACGGCACCTGGAAAGTACGGGCCGGTGCGCGGGTTCGAGTCAACGTCGAGATGGTGACTAAGGCCCGCCGATATCACGTGGCCCTGGTCGATCCACTCGCTGCGGGCTTCGAAACGATCCACACAACGCTAAAAATCGGCGCCCAGGCACCTGACTCTGGCGATGGCATCTGTGCAGCCTGCAAAGGCTCCTGGTGGTCCCCTTGGTATGAGCATGACAACCTGCGCGACGAGCGGGCCGAAGCCTTTGGATCTCTCGTATCTGCGGGTGTTTACACCTATAGTTACCTTGTGCGAGCGACCACCCCTGGACAGTACGTTGTACCCCCTGCCAAAGCAGAAGAGATGTACATGCCTGAGACCTTTGGTCGTAGTGGTACCGATCGAATCGTGGTGCATTAGCAACACAACTTCCTTGTCGAATCGCTTTTTGTCGTGCAACCTCGGCTCGACTCAGACCTAGGAGTGATGATGGCTGCGAAGAAGAAGACCTCGAAGACAGACTTCGTTCGGAAGTTCCCCGACCTGCCCGCTGCAGACGTCGTCAAGAAGGGTGCAGAGGCAGGGCTCAAGTTCTCTGACAAATACGTCTATAAGGTTCGCGCGGTGGACCGTAGTAAGAGCAAGAAGGCCGGCGCGGCTGGGGCGCCCGCCACTAAGGCTGTCAAAGCCGCACCCGCCGCAGGTGCCGCCAAGGCATCCGGCAAGATGACCACCACGGATTTCGTGAAGTCACTGCCGCCCAAGATGTCCTTCAAGGAAGCAGCCGAGAAGGCGTCCAAATTGGGCATCAAGCTTTCCAAGGGTTACTTCTACGTGCTGAAGTCGGGCGCGAAGAAAGGTCCTGGCGAAGCCAAGGGCACAGGCTCGGCTGCTGCCAAGGGCAAGCCCGGTCGTAAGCCGAAGGGTGCTATGGGCGGCGGTCTCACCGCCAAGGGTCTGCGCATCACCTCGGACGATCCGAACGAGCAGGCGTTGATCAACGCCGTCCGCTCGTTGGGTGCCGGCCGCTCACGCGGACTCATCGACAGCATCGAAAAGTTCGAGCGCGGCTGAGCAGTCGTGCACTCGCTTCGATAGAACTTTCGATACAATCCAAAAACAAAGCTGCCGAGCACGGCCCGTACGGGTTGGCTCGGCACTTTTGCGATCATTCCTTGTTTAGGGAGCGCCCGCTGGCGATCCCTTGCGACCCCCGGCTCCATATGGTAGCTGGGCGAGAACCTCTAAGCTGGGCTAAACCATTGCGTATGCAGCGAAAATCTGACATCGCCAGCACGCTCGCCAGCGTGCTCGCCAGCGTGCTTGCAGCCTGTCTCCTGGGTAGTGCCTGCGGAGGCAAAGAGAAAGCGGATGTTGCGCCCAAGGGGCCGGAGACCAAGCATGGCCTCACGGGCGACCAAGCGAAGCAACCCCTAGTCAAAATCGGCGAATCCGTGATTACGGTCGGTGATTTTGCCGAAGAGCTCGCTCAGAAGTCGCCGTACTTGCGTGCGCGCTGGTCGGCGCCAGAGCGTCGCCGCCAGCTCTTG
>JBKJIA010000575.1:0-5435 GCA_046598735.1 Polyangiales bacterium | reverse complement strand
CGTTGGACGATGGAAACATCTCCAACGAAGTGCTTGCGGTTACCGGCTTCTATAAGAAGTTTATCGACCCCATCGAGCCCTATCAGATCGGCACGTTGCGTAGTTTCCAAAATGCGGATGGCGCGACCAACATCGGCGGCGAGCTCGAGGCACGCCTTTCATTGGGCCGCATCACCGACTCGCTCAAGTTGCTGCAGCTCGGCATGAACTTTACCTATGTTCGCTCGCGCATCGAGATTGCGGAGCGTGGGGACAAGACGACCTCCAACACGAGCAAGACGCGCCCGTTATCCGGCCAATCACCTTACGTCACAAATGTGTCACTCGGTGTTTCCGATCCCTCCACGAAATTGAGCGTTTTCGTCTACTACAACGTGTTTGGGAAGAGAATCGACCAGGTGGGTGCCAATAACCTACCCGATCAATATGAGCTTCCCTTTCACTCGGTAGATGTGATCGGAAGCTACGACTTGACTGACCACTGGGTACTGCGCCTGACCGCCCGCAACCTGGCCCTCCAGGACACGCGAAAGAAGGAAGGTCCCATCATGCGCGAGCGGTTCAACCCAGGCACGCTCGTTCAACTGGGAGCGAGCTTCACTTACTAACCTATCTAGTTTTGAACGCTGCCCCCAGAGGCAGATACGAGGAGTGCATATGACTACAGCAACTCGAAGACTCGGCACGATGCTTATGGCCCTAGCGCTTGCCGGCGGCTGCGGGGATGACAAGAAAGACCCGATGCCGACCGGTGACAATAACGGCGGCACAAACAACGGCAACACCGAAGGTAACAACGGCGACGACGAGGATGGTGGAAGCGCCAGCAACAACAATGGCGGCGGCGACGGTGGACCCGTAGCATCGAAGTGCCCCGCGGTGGGCTCGCGCAAAACGGAAACCGTGACCGGCGACATTACCGCTGACGCGACGTGGGACTGCAAGACCACATACCTCCTCGATGGTCGCGTCTACGTGAAGGGTGGCACGTTGAAGATCGGCCCCGGCACCGTGATCCAGGGCGACGTCAACAGCGCGCTGATCGTCACCAGCAGCGCGAAGCTCGAGTCGGTGGGAACCGCTGTCGAGCCGGTCTTGTTCACCAGCATCCAAGCCAAGGGCACCCGCAAGCCCAGCGATTGGCAAGGCGTCGTCTTGCTTGGTAAGGCTAAGACCAATCGCACCGGGGGTTCTAACCTGTTTGAAGGTTTGGATGACCTGCCCGAGAACCGCTACGGCGGGGATGACACCAAGCACAACTGCGGCACGATCAAGTACACGCGCATCGAGTTTGCGGGCTACGAAATCCTGCCCACCAAGGAGCTGAACGGTCTCTCGCTGGGTGGCTGCGGCTCGGACACCACGCTCGACTATATCCATATCCATCAGTCGGCCGACGACGCCATCGAGTTCTTTGGCGGCTCGGCGAACGTGAAGCACCTTGTCGCCAGCAGCTACGACGACGATGGTCTCGACTGGGATGAGGGCTGGAGCGGCAACGCGCAGTTCATTGCACTCCAGCAGCCCGTAAATCCTTCCGAGGATGATCCCAACGGCTTTGAAGGCGACAACCAAGCGCAAAACAACGCTGCGAGCCCCGTGTCAAATCCGACCGTCTACAACGCGACCATCATCGGTGGCGATAGCGCAAAGTCGGCGGGCATGGTGATTCGTCGCGGCACCAAGGGCACGATCAAAAACTTCGTGCTCCAGGGCTTCAAGCTGGGTGCCATCGACGTTCGTGACTCGCTTACCGCAGCCAACGCCAACGACGGCAGCCTCAATATTAGCAACGGTGTCGTGTTCGGTTGCGGCGCGGATGGCAACACGAATTTCCCGCTGGACGACAACGAAGACGCCGACAAGACCATGTCCGACAGCTTCGATGACAACGCGTTCTTCACGGCTGCGGACCGTAAGATCACCATCGCGGACCCCAAGCTTGGCGACGCCGCCAGCCGCACCAAGCCAAACTTCGTGCCCGCCGCCGACTCGCCCGCCAAGGATGGTGGCGACACGCCTCCCAGTGGCGCGTTCTGGGATACGACGGCGACCTATAGGGGCGCGTTCGAGCCAGGCGGCACGGACTGGACCAAGGGTTGGACAGACTATCCCGCGAACTGACCTGAGTTAGTCGTGCCGCGCGCCGTGAGCCCCGCTCCGGCGCGTTTTGTTTTGTGTCTTGTCACGGGAACGTTGCCTGCGCGTCGCGGCAAAGAGCCCCGGTGTAGACACCTTTCCCTTAGCGACAGCGAGCCGTGCCATGGAAGCAAAACCTATGATCCTTGTAGTCGACGATGAAGCCGAGCTGGCCGCAACGGTATCTTACGCCCTGGAACAGGAGGGGTTTACGTGCCGCATGGCGGCCACGGGAACCAGCGCGATCGAATCTGCGCTTTCATCCCCTACCCCTAACCTTATCCTGCTCGACATGATGCTGCCGGATATTAGTGGTACTGAGGTATGTCGTGAGCTGCGTAGGCATGAGCAGACGCGTTCCACCCCGATCCTGTTTCTGACTGCCAAAGACACCGAGATCGATCGCGTGGTGGCCTTCGAGATCGGCGCCGACGACTACGTAAGTAAGCCGTTCAGCGTGCGCGAGCTAGTACTACGCGTACGCGCGCTCTTGCGACGTTCGAGCGGCAGTAAGTCGGTGGCGCCCACCCCCGAGGCGCAGTTCGAACGCCTGCGCGTCGATCCGGAGGCCCATCAGGTGTGGGTGGACGGTTCGGAAATCGCCCTGACTGCGCTCGAATTTCGCCTGATTCACACCTTACTAAATCGCCGCGGCCGAGTGCAGACGCGCACGCAACTGCTCGAGGACGTGTGGGGAGTGCATGCCGACGTCACCACGCGTACGGTCGATACGCACGTGAAACGTCTGCGCGAAAAGCTTGGCGAGGCGGGCGCGTACGTGGAGACCATTCGCGGCGTGGGCTATCGCTTCCGGGCGAAGGGCAGCGCCTAGCAACGAGTGTCCCGCCGCACTAGCCTGCGGCGCATGGGATCAGAACAACGAGAGCCGCGCGCTGCCGTTGAGAGCTTTGCTCAGCCCGACCCTCATGTGCGCACCCTGCTCACCCAAGCTGGCGCGCCCGCTTACGATGCCGTGGCGCAGCTGTATGACCGCGCCTTTGCCGACATTCGCGTAAGGCGTGCAGAATGGCGCTGGCTTATGCGCCGCATGGCTGCAAGCAATGCCGTGCCGCGCGTACTCGAGATCGGTTGCGGGACTGGGGCGCTACTCAGGGAGCTCTCAGCTCGCATCGAGACGGGCATTGGCGTCGATGTGTCGACAGGCATGATCGAGCGCGCCAAATATCACGCTGCGGAAACAGCGAATCTCAGCTTCCACGTCGTCCCCGATCAGACCTTACCATTTGCGACCGGCAGCTTCGATCTAACGATCTCGTTCCTGTCATTCCGCTATCTCGATTGGCCCCGCATCCTGCCCGAGATCCGGCGTGTACTCGCGCCCGGTGGACGCTTTCTCATGATCGATCTGGTCTCGGAGCGCGCACGGGCTAGCGACGGCTTGCGGCTGACGCGCGCGGCCGTGCGCCAAGTGCTCGCACCCTTCCTCATGCCGCGTTTCACGCGGGATTTGCAAGCGCTTACCTCCCATCCCGATTGGAAGGACATGCTCACGCGACATCCAATCCGTTCCCTCGCTGAATATCGCGCGTTCTTTGCCACCGAGTTACCGGGCCGAGACCTCGACGTGCTAGACGTCGCGTTCTCGCGTCGCGTGATCGCACTCGACAGCGGACCCTTAGATCGATGAAGTCGGCCGCCTGTATAGGCATGCTCGATTGGGGCATCGGTGGCATCGAATGCTACCGCCTCTTCAAGCAAGCCCATCCAGAGGTACCGGTACTCTACTGGTCCGATACCGGTGCAACACCCTACGGGCGGATGTCGAAAAAGGCTCTCTCAGAGCGCGTAGCCCATGTCGTCAACAGGCTTGTCCAACGTGGCGCGACCCGCATCATCTTCGCGTGCAATGCCGCAGCGACGGTCTTACCCTCGCTACGCACCGATGTTCCTTGCACGGGGGTCATCGAGCATGCCGCTCGCGCTATTCCAGCCGATTTTCGGGGTGTTCTTGGCATTGTCGGCGGTGCACGCACGATTCGCTCTGGGCAACATCGACGCGCCTTGCGAGCCAGGCCCGGGCTGCAAGTCGTCACACGCATCGCGCAACCACTTTCGGCCCACATCGAGGCGGGCAGCACCGACACCGATGGCTACCGTCACGACCTGCGGTCCATCATGGCGCCGCTCGCTCGCGTCGACGGGCTGCTGCTTGCGTGCACTCATTACGCCGCGGTCAAAGCAGACCTGCGAGCGCTGCTGAGCGATGGCGCCCAGCTGTTCGATCCGGTGCCCGCGCTCGTCGACTTTGTCAGCCGCGAGTGGCCGTTGCCTACGAGCGAGATGCCCGATCAATTCGTGACGACGGGAGATCCCGTAGCGATGCAGCAGGCGGCATCGCGCGTATGGGGCGTACCACTACTTAGGTGTGGTCGTGGTTAGACCCAGCGGACCAGGACGGCAAGCTCGTCGTCGCTGCTTCGCTCGGGGAGGATCTTCGTGTAGCACTTGCGGGACAGCAGGCTCGCTCCGGCTAGGATCACCCCCTCGAAGCCATGGCGGAAGTAGCCGAAGCGTGCGAGAGGGATGCCCTCCATCTTCAGGACGGCGTCCTTGGGGCCGAGCTCCCGCACGGTAACGCGCCCGCCATTCATCATACGCGTCCAGACCCGGTCGGCGTGGTGGAGGAAGAGCCAGGGCGCCGCACCGACGTCCCGCGCGCGCCGGCCCAGAGTGCCCAGGAAGGTGCTCTGGATGCGGGTGCCGACGGACCTGCCGATCTCCAACAGCTCTTCGTTGGGCAGATGCAAGCCCTCGGCAGCGCCGTAGTGGGCCAAGGCGTGTTTTACGTCGATCCACCCTCCGGCCAGGGCGTACAGCACGGGCTCCCGGCTCCTGTCGGGCAGCAGCGCCAGGTAGCGCTCGTAGTGCCCCCGCTCGCGAAGCGTCTGTAGCGATCCGCAGATGAGCGACCCGCGCACGGCTTCGACCGGAGTCACAGGCTGGCCCAACGGTGCTGCGGAACCCGACATGTCACAACCAGTCTAGCGGCAAAGTTCCGCCACGATGACTCTTTGTTGTTTCGAACGTAATCCAATGTACGCGGTGACACGTGAACGGTGCTGCTTAACGCGATTTCCC
This sequence comes from Polyangiales bacterium, assembly GCA_046598735.1. Classification (GTDB taxonomy): domain Bacteria; phylum Myxococcota_A; class Polyangia; order Polyangiales; family DASUME01; genus DASUME01. The sequence goes on along the minus strand of JBKJIA010000575.1, from coordinate 197 downwards.
TTCGCTGCGGCCCCGGCCCCGCCCTTTAGCCGTTCCTGCTCAGGTCAAACCCAGATAAAGATGTCGCGTCGGCTCCCAGTGAGAGATGTCGCCTTTCGGGTCTGCCGCACGCTCTCGTAAGGCCTCTACTCGGGGCGCAGGTTGAGGTATCCCATCTCGTCGATCAGAGGCCTTACGAGAGCGTGCGGCAGACCCGA
>JBKJIA010000400.1:0-7169 GCA_046598735.1 Polyangiales bacterium | reverse complement strand
AGGAGAGTAAGACCGAGACATAGGATCACATTCGATTCACGCCCACCAGATTTGGCTCAGAAGCCGGGGTGTATATGCACCCGACTCCGGCGACATCTCTTCCTGACACAGGGGGCTCCCGGTCTTTCGGCGGAGTGCTCTCCCGACGACGAGGGGCCGGACCCGTTCGGCTTTTTCCTGCAGCAGCGGGTGGTGCGCGCGATGGACTTGCTGCTCGGGCGGGGGCTTTCCGAGCCCGCTTGGGTTGTCGAGGACCTTGGTCCGCAACTGAACGAGGGCCTCTTCGGGGCAGGCTACTATGCAACCAGTGCCGCCACGACGTCGACCAGCTGGCGGAGATTTTACGACGACGAGACACGTCCTCGGGCGCCAGCTCAGATCGCGACGTACGTCATCGATTCCCTTTTCGATGCACTCTGCGGTGAGCGCGTGCGCAGCGAGCTCGCACTGAAGGCGCGCGCGGGCGGCGCTGGCGGCGCGCTCGCGAAACAAAACTGGCGTGATGCCCGCGCGTACGCTCAAGACGCTTCCGGACTCTTGAAGCTCGCGCTGCCCGATTGCGACGAACCCTGACGCAGTCGGGACGCTTTTGGTCGGCTGCAAAGGCCCAAGCCTCGGCGCCAGACTCAAGAGTGCGGTCGCGCTCGACCCTTACTATTCGACCACTCGCAGCACAAACGAGCCGTCGCGCGAGTCACAGAGTAGAAGCCCGTCGCCCGCAGCCATGGGGGAACAGCTGCTGATCTCGGTAGGCAGGGGCACGGGCAGCAGCTGCCGCGTCGCATCGTCCACTGTCCACAGCGTATCGGAGGCGGTGTACACCGTGTCAGACCCAGCGAGCAATAACACGCTGTCCATGTCCCAGAGATGCGAGAGATAGCGTCTGCTAGTCAGGGTCTCAAGCGTCGCGCCCGTGTCGGCGTCGGAACGGTTCAGTTTGCCTCCAGCGGTCCAGTAGAGTTGGTGGTCCTTGAGCAGTAGGTCGCTAGCATCTTCCCCAAAGCGCTTGCTTACGCGGACGCTCCGACCGTCGAAGGCGGCGAAAACGATAGAGGAGGTGCTACTGCCGTTCGATGCCTTCTGCAGAATGAACAGCGATCGATCATCGCTGGCGAACTTGAGCGCGTTGGGGATGGCGGTCGAGGCGCCCGAATCCGAAGGTGCCGAAGGAGTAGATAGACTCCACCAGCGCAGCTGATCGTAAGTGCCAGCCATCAAAAAGTCCGTGCCACCGCGCGCAACAACTGCAGCGCCCGAGAAGCGCGTAGAGTCGAAGCGCTTCTCCACGGAAGGCGCGCTGGGGTCCCGCGCGTCTACGATAAACGCCCCGCCGTCATACGCGTCGTAGGTGTAGACGTAGCCCCTGCTCAGGCCCGCGACGCTCCAGCTCTCACCGCGGCTCAGTGCCACGGGCTTTGTAAAGTCGTCGAGATCGAGGATCGCAAGTCCGTCGTAGCTGCCTGCATAGGCGAAACCGTCACGAATGACGGCGTTTGCGCCGGTGTGATTCGCAATGAGCGGCAGCGAGCGCCAGTGTGCGAGGGCCACGGGCAATTTGGGGTTCGTCAGGTCGTATTCGGTCAGATCGGTGGGAGCGCCGAGAACTGCATGCGTGCCGTGCGCGAGCAGCACGGAACCCACTGCGATCCCGGGTGTGCACACATCTCTCGTTGCTGCGCGCTCGAACACACACAGGCCGCTATTCTTGAAGTCGTAATAGGAGCGCAGCACGCGATCTTTCGTGACAGCACTGGATGATGGCCAGGTGCCGGATGACGTCGGGCGCTCACGACTCCGCGGTGCCGCCGGGTTGCTCAAGTCGAGCTCGTAGAGTCCGGCCGTGTAAGGGCGAAAATCGTTGATAACCCACCAAGCATCTGCGTCGATCGCAGAGCGGATATCGGCTGACTCTTGAGAGGAGGTCATCACCAGGAGTTTCCAGTCGGCCTTGGTCATGTCTTGCACCGTGTCGCTTACGAAGACTCCGTCTCCGCTTACGATGCCGCTGCTGCCCGAGTATTGGCAACTCAGGTAGGCGCGCCGACCGTTGTCGACCAGGGTCATGCCGGAGCCGAGCGTCGATGGGCAGTAGGGAAGTGGCACCGTCCCCAGCAATACGGGCTCGCTCGGATCACTCAGGTCGTAGACGTCGAGTTGCTCATGCTTGATGTATAGGCGTCGCCCATCGTGCGAGAGCTCGAAGAACTGGCGGCCCTGCCGTGGCAGGTCGATCCGCGCCACGGCCCGCGGCGCGCGAGTCACATCGCGGAAGTCGTAAATCAGCACGGCGTGCTCGTCTGCACCGTAGCCGGGCTGCACGGCGATAATGCCGTTTCGAGGTTGGATATCGTAATGCAAGTGGTCGACTCCCGGATGCACAGCGATCAACGTGTCGATGGCTCCGAACTTGCGCACCTCGATGGCGTTTCTTGAAAACATGAAAAGGTTCTCGCCATCCGCGGCAATGCTCGGTGAATCTCGATTTTCGTAGCGATGGGCTATCTCGAGATGGCGCCCGAGCTTGCCGTCACAATCCTCGTCGACGAAGTTCCAAGGGACCTCCTTGGCCCCGACGAAGGTAGTCGGCTCGCGGTCGTTGCAATCGCCGCCGGCGGTGCAGCCAGTACCGTGCAAATCACCATCGGCATCGTCGCATCGCGAGCAAACCTCGAAGCCAAAGCTGCCCGTCCAGTCACTCCAAGCTCCGTCCTGACACACGCGCCGCTGGGTCTCGGCCTGGCAGCTCCTATTCACGGCCTCCCGCGCGAAGTATCGAGTGCGTGTTTGCTCTGTGCCGTGCGCAGCTTCTCCGCAGGCGCGCGGCTGGCCAACGACGCAGGCTGCCGCAGTAAAGGTGCCACTCCATTCGCTCCAGGTCCCTTCGTCGCAGCGACGGGTCTGCGCCTCGGAGTCGCAGAGGCCTCCGTATGACACCTGCTCAGACCGGTAGCGCGTGCGTGAGTCGAGCCCACCATGCGGTGTTCCGTCGCACGAGCGCGGCGGCAGGACCTCGCAGGTCGGATGCGCGAAGGTGCCACCCCACTCGCCGAACGCGCCGTTATCGCACGTGCGCACCTGCGTCTCAGCGTTGCAGGACGAACCCGCCCGTACCTGAGGCTGCTCGTAGCCCGTGCGCGTTTGCTGCCCGCCTGACGGTGTGCTCCCGCAGCTCAGCGGCCCTTCAACGGTGCAGTCGTCGTAACTACTGGTGCCCGACCAGTCGCTCCACACGCCATTCGCGCAGGTCCGCCCCTGAACTTCCGGAGCGCATTGCGAGTCGAAGGGCACCGAGTAGCTTGCATAACGAACGCGCGAGACCTTCCCGCCGCTCGGCGTATCGTCGCAGCTCTTGGGTTTCGTCTGATCGCAAGTCTCGAACGTGAACGTTCCATTCCATGGGCCGAAGGTGCCGTTATCGCACTTTCGCGTCTGTACCTCCGCGTGGCACTCAGCACTGAAGGGAACGCTCTCGTTCTCGTAGCGGGTGCGTGTGATGACGCCACCGTGGGGCACGCCGCCGGGACACGCGAGTGCGCCCTGCGCCGTGCAGGTCTCGGCGGCATAGCTGCCGGTCCACGCGCCGAACGCGCCATCGTCGCACGTGCGCGTCTGCGTCTCGGGCTTGCAAGCAGCGCCGAACGGAACCGACGAAGATTGATAGCGAACGCGTGCATCGACGCCGCCGTGCAGCGTGTCGCCGCAGTCGCGCGGCGCATCCTTCGCGCAGCTCGCGTATGCGAATGAGCCGCTCCAACTCGACCACGCGCCCGCTTGGCAAGTGCGCACCTGCGTCTCCACGCGGCAGCTGGCACCGAAGACAACGTGGCCCTCCTCGTAACGTTCGCGCGTCTCGACTCCGTCGCTGGGCGTGCCGTTGCAGGTGGGCGCCTGTTCGACGACGCACGACTCGAACGCGAACGAGCCGCTCCAGCTACTCCATTTCGATTCGCTGCACGAGCGCGCCTGCATTTCGGGCATACAATGCTCACCGAACGCGACCGACGCCGCCCCGTAGCGCACGCGACTCTCTTTCCCGCCCTCCGGCGCGGCGTCGCAGCCACGGTGACCGAGGACCGTGCACCCCTCGAAGCTGAATGTGCCGTCCCACGCGCCCCACTTTCCGGCGAGACATGCGCGCGTTTGCTGCTCGGCGTCGCAGGCGTACGTGCTCTCGGCCTCGCGATACCGCACGCGCGTCTCCACAGTGCCGGCAGTGCATTCGCTGGCCGGCATCGCGCCGTCACCCGCGTCTGTGGAACTGCCGTCATATTCTCCGCCATCGCTGGCAGGCGAATGCCCCCCGTCTTCTCCGCCATCGCCGACGGGCAAATGGCCTCCATCGAATTCACCTGCCGCGTCGGGAAACACACCGGCATCCGCAGCTGGTGTTGTCGCGTCGCCGTTGGAGCGACTGAGCTTCCCGTCTGCTGAGCTGCAGGCGCTCGCGAGGCAAACCAGCGCGGCAGCCAAGGCCCATGAAGAATGTGAGCTCATCCTGGTTTCTCCGAGATTTGCCGGCGTTCCCCTGTAAGCGGGAGCGCGACGGACGGGGGGGTCCGCAGAACCTAGCACAGTGCCCCATCGTCTCGAAGGTAACTTAGGGGTGATCGGATCGGCAGGAACCTTCGTGACCTCGCGTCGCTACGCAGGTGGCTCATGCTGCCTCTTGGGTTGCCGGGCCTACGCGTGCTCGAACCGCGATTCAGATGCGTGATGACGCACCAGGAACCTGTGATTGGCCGCACGATCTGCTCGACACATCACGCCCCGCCCCGCGCCCTCCGCCCCCTCCCGCATCTCCCGGGCCATGCGTATCTCCGCGCGCGGCATCGGCCCGCGCATGAAAGTCATCGCCCATCTGGGTTGCAGGAGCAGGTTACCTTTTTGCGTATGTGCATCGCGCATCACGAACCAGCGCGGACCCAAGCGTTTGAGTGTGTTGGCAAGCTGCGCGCGCGATGAGCCACCCGCGACGTCTGCTGTCGCAAGGCCATCTACGAGGCGTTCTCGATCCGCATCAGTCTGCAAGCGACCTACGTTTCGTAGGCGGATTGTGCGGATGAGGCGGAAAAAAGCCATACACCTCGTCAAACCCCACGAGCGCACGCAAAGGCGACGACCCGCGCAAGCTGCGCACCCACGACAGCACTTCTTCGAGCAGCACGCCCAACACGAGCGCACGTTCGTCATCGTCGAGATGCGCAACGCTCACGATCACCGCGGGCGTACGCCCCTCGCGTGGTGTGAGCCACTCGCCGACATCGAGCGTGGTGCCCTGACGCCAGCTCGCAAACGTGGGCGACGGGGGAGTATGAGCGTGTTGCGTTCGACTTCCGCGGCTACACCTTTCAACCTCGACTCGCGCGCAATCGGCACGGGAAGTTCTTCGTGAACTTTCTGCCGGCGGTAAGCGCGAAGTCCGCCAAGGCCATCCGCAGGACCATCCGCGGGTGGCGGTTGGCGTCGACCAGGAGCAACGGCGCCCTAGACGACCGTTCGAAACCTACGGTATGGCGAGTGATTGGGCGACCCAGGGACTGCAGCCGTTGAAGCTGCATGACTGCGCCTGTATCCTCGCGGTGATCCCCGATGGTACTTTGACCGTAACCGTCGCCTTGGCGTCAGATCGACCGAAGGTCACCATTGATTGAGGGTCATGCTCGCCATCGTCGGTTGAAGCTGACCTAATGATTACGTCCGGACTGGTGCTCGTGTTCTTGATCCGATATCGGAACACCGTTTGACTGGGGGCGGGGTTGGCCCGCAACTTCGCAGTCAACACACCGCCGCTGACTGTCAGGGAGTCTATGTAGGTGATTGGCTCGCGGCTTACGGAGCGATGCGAGACCCGTTCGCCGCAGTCAGCCGGGATATCTTTGCACGCTCGTACCTTAACATTATACCAGAGCCAAGAACCTATCTCCCGGCTGAAGTTGAACCTGGTGCTCGTGTCGTTCGAGCTCTGGCTAGCACGGATAGTTCCGCTGTCCCAAAGAGTGGTGTCGGTGTCTCCTCCAGAATTGTACAGTCTGTACTCGAAATAGTCGGCGCCTGCGGCGGCGACTTCGCCATAGACCAGTCGGCTAGTAGGCACCCACCACGTCATCGTGAGGTTCGCAGTAAGATCGGCGGATACTGCCGCGATGCTCCCATACATGACGTCGGCGCCATTGGGGTTGTTGGCTATGCTAAGGGACGATAGTGGAACCCACGCGGCATGGGTGGCTTGGTTGTAGTTGCCCCATGGCGATGAGTCTATCTTGTACCCATAAGGTACCCAGCTTCCGTTCTCGTAGATCTCTTTATAATCGGAGACAATCTGATAGTGCCCCGGGTAGTGAAGGGCGATCGGACCAAATTGCAGCATGCGGACGATAGGCGCGATGCTGGTCAAGTCTTCGATGTCGTAACGATTATATGAGTATCCCCATTTGTTAAATGCTTGCCAGACTTCTGCTCTGCCGTTGCAGGCTGGGTGGGCGTTGGCGGCACAGCAGTTGCCGAGACTTGGCCCCTGTGCTGATGCGAATGCGCACTGCTCAGGAGGATCGATAAACTCGGACATAATCATCTGTGCTGAGGTGCCCCAGCACCAATTAGAGCGCTCTTGTGCGCGAGGGCCGATCGAGGTGACTAACGACGATACCCCGATCCCTGTGCCGCTCGGAAGCTCCACCTCTGCCCGGACGAAGGTCTGGAAGGTGGGGGCTTAACACTACTGCGTCACGGAACTCCTGCCGCGCGGCGCCGCTGAAAGCTGGATCATTTCGATCGGTTGCGATTTTGTTGGAAATACTTCGGCCAGATCGGCGAGAAGCTCGGCAACGACAGCAGGCGCGAGTCGTTTGCCATCTACGCCATGGGATCCTTGGCGACGGAGACCGTAAGAGTGTGGAGCCCATCGCAGCGCGTGCGTGCGCGGATCCTCAAGCCGCCGACGCGGCCCATCAAAGCCTGCTGCACTTCGTGTCGAACTCGCGCTGGAGTGATCGCGATGTTCGTCAGGTGGCCAGCGCCTACGCCATCGAGGCCATCTCCGAGCACAGTCCTATCGAGGCGTGGATCGTGGACGACACCGGGATGCTGAAGCAGGGCACGCATTCCGTCGGAGTTCAGCGCCCGTACACCGGGTCGGCAGGCAAGGTTGCCAATTGCCAGATCGCGGTGAG
>JBKJIA010000353.1:0-10539 GCA_046598735.1 Polyangiales bacterium | reverse complement strand
GAAAAAGCGTGAGGATCCCGGATCACCCTGACGACTGGCGCGGCCGCGGAGCTGATTGTCGATACGCCGCGACTCGTGACGCTCGGTACCGAGAATGTGCAGACCGCCCGCGGCGATCACTTCCTTTTTCTCGGTTTCGCACTGGCCGCGATAGTGCTCGGTAACTTCCTTGACCTTGGCTTCGAGCGCTTCTTTGTCGGCCTTGAGCGCATCGTCGGCCGCGTTGAGCACTTCGTAGCGCGCGATCATTTCCGGATTGCCGCCGAGCAGAATGTCCGTGCCACGACCGGCCATGTTGGTTGCGACCGTGACCGCTCCCTTGCGACCCGCCTGCGCCACAACGTAAGCCTCGCGCTCGTGCTGCTTGGCGCTCAACACGTTGTGCGTCACGCCCTTTTTCTCGAGCAAGCGCGAGAGTGCTTCCGACTTCTCGACGCTGGTCGTGCCGACGAGCACCGGCTGCCCCTTGGTACGGCAGTCCTCGATCTCCTTGACGACTGCCTTGAACTTTTCGCGCTCGGTTTTGTAGACCAGATCCTCGGCGTCCTTACGTTGGATCTTGGTATTGGTCGGGATCACGCACACGTCGAGCTTGTAGATGCTGTGGAACTCCGCCGCCTCGGTATCGGCCGTACCGGTCATGCCGGAGAGCTTTTTGTACAAGCGGAACAGGTTCTGGAACGAGATGGTCGCTAGCGTGCGGCTCTCGTCTTGGATCGCCACTTGCTCCTTGGCTTCGACGGCCTGGTGCAAGCCATCGGACCAACGACGCCCGGTCAGCGTGCGGCCGGTGAACTCGTCGATGATGACGACCTTACCATCGGCCGAAACCATGTACGCCTGATCGCGCTTGTAAAGCGTGTGCGCGCGCAAGCATTGATTCAGGATGTGGAGCGATTCGAGATTGACCGGCTCGTACAGATTTTCGATCTTCGTTACGCCGGCTCTGCGCAGCATCTTTTGCGCGGCGACGATGCCGTCTTCGGTCAGCGTGACCGAGTGCGCCTTCTCGTCGACGACGTAGTGCTCGTCCTTGCGCAGCTTCGGGATGAGGTCGCTTATCCGCGTGTACTTGTCGCTCGCGCTCTCGCCCGGCCCGCTGATGATCAAAGGCGTGCGCGCCTCGTCGACCAAGATCGAGTCGACCTCGTCCACGATCGCGAAATTCAACGGACGCTGCGCGTACTCGTAGATGCTGAACTTCATGTTGTCGCGCAGGTAATCGAAGCCGAACTCGTTGTTCTGGCCATAGGTGATGTCGCAACGGTAAGCGCGCTTTTTCACGCCATCACGCTGCTGCGGCACCACGACACCCACGGACAAATCCATCCAGTTGTAGAGGCGCCCCATCCACTCGGCATCGCGCTTGGCGAGGTAGTCGTTCACCGTCACGACGTGCACGCCCTTGCCTTCGAGCGCGTTGAGATAACACGGTAAGGTTGCGACCAGCGTCTTACCTTCGCCGGTCTTCATCTCGGCGATCCTACCTTCGTGCAACACCATGCCGCCGATCAGCTGCACGTCGTAGTGACGCATCCCGAGGGCGCGCTTGCTGGCTTCGCGCAAGGCGGCGAACGCATCGAATTTGATGTCTTCCAGCGAGGCGCCGTTGGCTAGCTTTTGCTTGAACTCCGGCGTCTGCTGCTTGAGCTGCGCATCGGTGAGCTTGGCGAAGGCAGCCTCGCGCTGATTGATGGCTTCGACTATCGGGCGAAGCCGCTTCAGCTCACGCTCGTGTTTGGTGCCGAAGACTCGTTGAAGCACCGACTGAAACATTGAGATTTTCCCTTCAAACAGCCCGCCGAAAACGCCTCAATCTAGGCCGCCCGGCAGCCCTCCGCAACGCGGCCTGCGACAGGCGTGGCGGGCGAAGCCTTACCCGCGGAAAACCGCAGGTATCTTGGAGCGGCAGCAACGCACGAGGGCGCTGCAATGTTCCCTGCGGTGTGTGTTTCGCGCCGCGATCTCCTTAAAACCACAGCGGCTTGGCGACCACGAGCAGCGCGGCGGCCAAAAATGCCATGCAAACCAGGGCCACCCACACCAGCACCCACAGGCGGCTTGCGTATCTCGAGCTGGGCTGAGCGTGCGCACTTTCGCGGGCTTCATCCATGATCGACCCGGCCTGTTCCGAGGCGGCAAATCCGCTGCGCAGAAGGCTCGCGCCGACCACGATCGCACAACAAACGAGCACGCCCCCCAGACCGAAGCGCAAAAACGTGCGCACGCCCGCCAGGCGCGCCAAACGCGCGGGGCGACCGCTAGCCGCAAGCGGAACCGTCATGCGTGACAACTCGAAGGGTGCAAGCAGGTAGGCGGCCCACGACGCCGTATCGTGATGACTGAGCGGTTGCCAAGACCGTTCGAATCGTTCGCTCGCGGCATCGGCCAAACCTGCTTCGCGAGCGCTACGCGCGATCGCCGCAAGCGAGTGTTCCGCGCTCTCGCCCGCTGCTTGAACGTAGACCACACGCGTGCCCGAGCCCTCTGCGGAATAGCGATCGCTGCGCGCTTGAAGCCGCACGATGCCCGCCGCGTGGGCGATGGGGTCGAGGTACACCAGCGCTGATTTGGCCACATTCGCCGCCGTTTTCGTTTGCGACCAGCGGCCTGCCACAAACGTATCGACGATCAAATGATCGCGACCAGGTGGCGCCGTGAGCGTGAGTGCCAGGGCCGTCAACGAAGGCAGAAGCGGTGAGTGCTTGATGGCGATGACCGCTTCTCCGAGCGCCACCGGCAAACGTATGGCGCGCTCAGCTACCTCCTTGTTTGCCCTCAACGCTCGCAACGTGACGTCGGCCTCTGCGCCATGCACCTGCAACGTGATCGCAACGAGACCGCTCGTTTCAGTGCTTGGCTCGACCGGACCAAGCTGCGTAAACGCGGGCGCCGGCTGTACTTGAATCGACGCTGCGGGCTCGCCTACCCAGACGAGCAGGGTGCAGCGTTGCTCCGGAACGCAGGAGCCTGCGATCACGCGCGGTTCAAGTTGGCTTGGCGGAAGCGCACCGTTTAGCGCATGCACACGGCCCACTGCGAAATGTTGCAGCGCGCCCGCTGAACGCGAAGTGGCAGTCCGTGGCTCGATCGTGGCGCGCACTTGCAGCGTTCGTTGAACCATCAGACGCGCGTGTGTATCGCGCTTGCCGTCGTCGACCGTCGCTTCGAGCCGAAGCTTACCGTGTGCCACGTCAGGCACGCGCAGGAAGCCTTCCATGCTGTCCAGGGCCGTGGCGCGCAGGCTAGTGGAAGCAAGCTCTCGCTCCTGCACATCGAGCAAACGCACCTTCACCGCGGCGGTGGCAAGCGTGGGACCTTCGACACTTTCCACATCGCGCAGCAACAGTGCACGCAGCGCGAGCGTTTCACCCGGGCGCGCTGCCGGCTCCGCAAACAACTGCAGATCGTCCGCCACACGCGCACTTTCACCAGACCATAACGCGATGATGGAGACGATCGCCGCAAGTCCGGCCGCAATGCGCAAAACGAGCCTGCGCACCGGCGCTGCTCGGCCCTCCCCTTCCCCTTCGTCTTCAGCCGCTGTCGACAATGAATCGTTCCTGCCCTAGTCTGCCCTACTCTATAGCGATTGAAGCAGGCCATGGGGCAGACGGTCATGGGACAGATGGCACAGCTCAACGAACAGACCATCTCGACGCTGCACGATGTTCTGCAGACGTACATGTCGAAAAAGGGGCTGCGTTCCACCAATCAACGCAGACTCGTCACCGATATCTTCTTTCGCTCGGGTGGGCATCTTTCGATCGAGGATTTGCTCGCCAAGGTACGCGAGCAGGATCCCAAGGTCGGCTACGCCACAGTCTACCGCACCCTGAAGCTGCTGGCTGAGTGTGAGCTTGCAAACGTGCGGCATTTTGGCGATGGCGTCACCCGCTACGAGCTGCGCGATGAAGGCGAGCATCACCACGATCACCTGATCTGCTTGGTGTGCTCGAAGATCGTCGAGTTCGAGGACGAAGCCATCGAAGTGCTGCAGGACCGCGTTGCCGAACGGTATGGTTTCCGTCTGCGGTCGCACAAACACGAGCTCTATGGCGTGTGTCCTGACTGTCACGCAAAAGCGCGCGAAGCGCAGGGCCTCGACAGCTGAGCGTTCGCTAGCAGCACCAGCGTCAAGGGCGCCGGTTGGGCGGGATGCACAATACACGCTACACGCAGCGCCGTGACCCTCCTGACTGCTACGCGACTCACCAAGAGCTTTGGACCGCACCTTGTGCTCGACGGGATCGATCTGAATTTAGATCAGGGCGAGCACGTCGGCTTAATCGGCAAAAATGGCTGCGGCAAGAGCACGTTAGCCAAGATTCTCGCGGGTATCGAACAGGCCGACAGCGGTGACTTCGCAGTGCGTCGCGATGCCAAGGTGCTGTACCTCGCGCAAGAGCCCGCGCTCGATCCGGAACGCACCGTGATCGACACCGTGCTCAGCGGGCTCGAAGTCTGGTGGGATGCCAAACAACGCTACGAACGCGCGAGCCTTGCGCTCGAGCGCGGCGAACATCTCGATGCCTCGCTCGCAGCACAAGCGAGCGCCATGAGCGACCTCGAGCATCACGGCGGTTTCGATGTCACGCATCGTGCGGAATCGATCCTGGAAGCGCTTGGCATTCGCGAGCTAGATGCTCAGGTCGGTCGCATGAGCGGTGGCGAAAGACGGCGCGTTGCGCTCGCGCGCCTGCTGATCGCAGAGCCCGACCTTGCAATCCTGGATGAGCCCACCAACCACTTGGATATGTCGGCCATCGAGTGGCTCGAGATCTATCTCGCGGATGTGTTTCGCGGCGCGCTCTTACTCATTACCCATGATCGTTACTTCTTGGACGCGGTCGTCGATCGCACCGTCGAGATCGAACGCGGCAAGACGTTTGGTTACACGGGCGGTTTCGGTGATTACCTGGCGGGACGCTCGTCGCGTCTGGCCTTGGCCGAGCGCACCGAACAAAACCGTCAGAATTTCTTGCGCAAGGAGCTCGATTGGTTGAGTCGCAGCCCGCCCGCGCGCACCACCAAGCAACAAGCGCGCATCGTCCGCGCTGAAGAAGCCATCCAAAATCGGCCGCCTCCTAAAGTCAAGAAGCTTGACCTTGAGCTTGCGACCTCACGCAGCGGTAAGAGCATCCTCGATCTGGACCGCGTCTGCATCGACACGCTTGGCGACAACGGCCCCAAGCGTCGCCTGGTCACGGACCTTACTTTGCACTTTACCCAAGGCGAGCGGCTCGGCATTCTCGGCCCGAACGGCTGCGGCAAGAGCACCTTACTGCGTGCGATCTTGGGCGAGCATCCACTGACTTCTGGCCGGCTTACATTGGGCAAAAACGCGAAGATCGCGTACTTGAGTCAGCATCGCACCGGTCTCGATGAGGACAAAAGCATCCTAGAAAACGTGGCCCAGGGGCGCTCGCACGTGCGCATCGGCGACCGCGACATTCACACCGTCAGCTATCTTGAGAACTTTCTGTTCACGAGCGCCGAAACGCGCAAACCCATTTCCGCGCTGTCTGGCGGTGAGCGCACGCGCGTGGCCCTGGCGGTCTTGCTGCAGCAGCAGACGAGCTTACTGTTGCTCGATGAGCCTACGAACGATTTGGACCTAGACACCTTGGCAGCCCTCGAGGGCTTGCTGCTCGAGCACGACATCACCGCTATCGTCGTCACCCACGACAGATGGTTTTTGGATCGCATCGCCACCGCGATCTTGGCGTTCGAAGGCGACAGTAGACTCACGCGCTACGTCGGCAACTATACGAGCGTGCAGCCGATGCTCACCGCCGCGGCGCGCCGCGACGCCAAGGCGCAACCCAAGCCCAAGAACGAAGCGCGCGTTGAAGTGCTCGCACCCGCCGACAGCGCACGCCCCGCGAAGAAGGCCGGCCTTTCGTACAAAGAACAGAAGGAGCTCGACCAGATCGAGGAGCTTATCGCGGCTGCGGATGCGCGCGTCAGCGAGCTCGATGCCGAGCTTGCCGATCCCAACATCTACTCCGCGCGCACGGCGGAAGTGCCCGCGCTGATTAGCGCCCGCGACAAAGCCCGTGCTGAATCTGAACGATTGATGGAACGCTGGGCCGAGCTAGAAGAAAAGCGCGCGCAGTAACCGTAAGGTCAGCCGCGCGCTGCGGCCATCGCGGCCCGCGCGGCGTCGAAGTCAGCCGGCGTCTGCACGCTCACACACTTGAGTGTCTTGTCGATGCGCTTGATCAGGCCCGCGAGCACCTTACCTGGCCCGATTTCCACGCACAGCGTGACGCCATCTTGCGACATGCGCGTGACAGTTTCGTGCCAGCGCACGGGACGGCTAACCTGACGGATCAACGCGTCGCACAAGTCTGCACCGCCCGTGATGGGCGTGGCAGCGACGTTGATGTACACAGGCGCGCTCGCGTCGGCGAAAGGCACCTCTTTCAAGTGCGGCGTAAGCCTATCTTCTGCAGCACGCATCAAGCTCGAATGAAACGGCGCGCTCACCGCAAGTGGGATCACCTTACAACCGAGCGCCTGCAGCGCAGGGCCTGCGGCCTTCACCGCTTCCGCGTCGCCTGCGATCACGAGCTGGCCGGGCGAGTTGTAATTCACGGGCTCCACCACGCCGGGCGCATCGCGCAGCGCTTGTTCGATCGCGGCCAAATCGCCGCCCAAGACGGCCGCCATCGCACCTTGTCCCACGGGCACGGCTTCCTGCATGTACAAGCCACGCACGCGCACGAGCTTTATCGCGCGCTCAAAGCTTACGGTTCCTGCAGCTACGTTCGCCGAGTATTCGCCGAGACTATGTCCTGCGACGACATCGGACGTTTCGCCGAACGCACGCAGCAGCGCGATCGACGTGGTCAAAATCGCCGGCTGAGTATTGGCCGTGAGCTTAAGGTCCTCGTCCGGTCCCTCGAAGCACAGCTTCGAAAGCGGGAAATCGAGCGACGCATCGGCCGCTTGGAATACACCGCGCGCAACGTCCGACATGTCGAACGCCGCCTTGCCCATGCCCACTGCCTGCGACCCTTGCCCCGGGAATACGAACGCGATCTTGCCCATGTCCATGCCTTCCAGAGGCCGCCTTTACCGCGGAAGCACAGGCGATGCACGATCTGATGTCAGCGATTCGTTAGCGTGCCAGAGATCTGCGTTACCATCGCCAGGTGGGAGATGATCGCATCCGCGTGGGCGCCGACGGCAGCCTTCTGTCCGCGAGCGACGGGTTACGCGCGCGACTCGCGACGCAACCCGGCGAGTATCGAATGGAAGAAGGCCCCGCGGGCATGTGGATGCTCTCGCGCCTATCGTCAGTTGGTAAGCCTCGCGGTCGCGTCCTGATGATGGGTGACCTCGTGTCGCGCATGACCGTGGTCGAGATCATCAACCTCGTGACTTCGGCGAACTGGCGCGGCGAGCTGCACATCGTGGGATCTACCGGTCGCCGGATCCTTACGGTTGATCAAGGCGCGCTGAAGCACGCCCAGACCGACTTCGAAATCGAACGTTTGGGCCAAGTGTTAGTGCGCGCGGGCGTCATACAGCGTGATGCGCTGCCGGGTTTACTCAAACAAAAGAGCCAGGATCAGCGCTTCGGACAAATGCTGGTCGAACGCGGCCTGCTCGATCAAGGCACGCTTTTCAAGCAACTACAGAATCAGGTGGAAGGCATCTTCCAAGCCTCACTCCTCGAAGAGCGCGGCGCCTATTGGTTCGTAGCGCCACCGGACGATGCGCCTCCGCCCGCCACCACCGTGCACTTTCCGATTCAAGCACTGTTGATGGAAGGCGTGCAGCGCATCGACGAAATGAGCCTGTATCGCGAGCGCATTCCGCACAATCGCTTCTTCCCGTTCGCTCTGTCGAGTGCGACGCCGCTGAAGTCGAAAGACATCGAGCCTTACGTCACCGAAAACATTTTGCCGCGTTGCGATGGCACCAAGAGCATCGACGACTTGGCGCGCGAAAGCGGACTGGGCGAGTTTCCCGCGCTCAAAGCTGTGTACCAGTTGCTGCGCGGCAACCAAGTGCAGTTGCGTCGCGGGCCCACGCTCGACAAGAAAGTCGTGTTGCGTTTGGTGCGTCAGTTCAACGACATCGTGCGCGACATTTTCGTAGTAGTCGCGACCTACGGCAGCATGGAGCTCGCGAGTCGCTCGCTCTCGAGCTGGCTTGAGCTCGGCCCGCACTCCGCAGTGCTTGGCAGCCGTGTCGATATCGACGGCACGGTCGAGGCGAACGCCGTGATCGCGCTTCTCGAAGCTGCCAACCTCGACGACCCAATGGCTCAGATCCACCAAGCTCTACACGAGCTTGCGGCGTACGCGCTGTTCATGGCTTCGAGCGGTTTGCCCCGCCACGAAGAGCAATCACTCGCGCGCGACGTCAATCATCGCCTGAAGCAATTGCGCCTCTAAGCCGCAGTTACAGGCGCTTTTTTGCGTAAGCCGCCGGCGTAAACGTGTGAAGCGCCAGCGCATGCACGGGCCCCTTCATCAGATCGCCGAGCGCGCTGTACACCGCTTGATGCTGGGCAATGCGCGATAGTCCTTCGAACTTGGCGCTGACGATGGTCGCTTCGTAGTGATCTTTGGTGCCGGTGAGATCTTCGATCTCGAGCACGCTCGCATCCTCGAACGCGGCGCGCAAAATCCGTTCGACCTCACTCGGCTCGATCATGTCAGCTCTCCGGCCTCTCCGTGCGGGCGCAACTTCACGCCGTCACCCATGGGTCGAACGTAGCACTTCAGACGCAAGGCACATGGCGCGCATCTGCTTGTAGGCGCGTTCGCGCGTCAGAAACCACATGCCGCAATCGGGCGCAAGACTGATGCGCTCTTTGCCCATCACCGTCATCGCGGCTTCCACGCGCTTGACGATGTGATCGACCGTTTCGCCTACGTTGTCCGGATTGGTGTCGAGTACGCCGAGAATCACGTCTTTGTCGCCGAGGCTTTTCAGGAACTCCGGGTCGTGACGCGGCTGCTCGTACTCGACGCTTATCGCATCGACTTCGCTATGGGCAATCAAATTGACGGCTTTGGGATAGACCGGGCTCTGACGTTTGAAGGCGATGTTCTTGGAGTAGCCGTAACAAACGTGCACAGCGGTGCGGCAATCGACGCCGTCGATCATACGGTTGATGGCTTCGACCGCCCAATCCTTGCACTGCGAATAACGGAAGTGCACCTCAGGTTCGTCGATCTGCACGAGGTCCAAGCCCGCCGCGGCAAGCTCCTTGAGCTCTTGGTTGAGCGCGTCGGCGATACCGAAGGCCACGGCCTTGTCCGACCCGTAAACACCCGCGTCGACCAAACGGTAAGTCAACGACACGGGTCCAATGATGGTGACCTTGGTGCGCTGGGCCGCGTGCTTGCGCAAGAACTTCACGTCGTCGAGCAAGATGGGCTTGGGCCGCGTGAGCTTGTCGACCACGCGCGGAAAGAAAACCTTCATGGATTCTTTTTTATCTTCGGTCTGCCCCACGCCCTTGGCCTTCTGGCGCATGTCGAGGAACTCTGTGATGTCGTTGTGGAAGTTCGTAAACTCGCCAGGATTGTCGACATCGATGCCGCCAAGACCGAAGTAGAAGTGACCACTGAACGTCTGGCGACGCGCCTCACCGTCCGTTGCAAATGTGATCCCGGCGCGATTCTGATCATTCACCGCAAGCTGCGCGGCATCATCGAGCGCGGCCGCCAAATGCTCCGATGCAACGCGCCACCAAGTGCCTTCTTTTGCGTAGACCTTGGCGTGATCCGAGAGCCAGTGCGGCTTGTGATAGCTGCCCACGAGCTGCGTTGGAAATAGTTCACTCCACATAAGAAGCCGCCTCCAGAGGTGCGCGACGAACCTGCGTCACGCGGACGATGTAGCGAGGTGTATCGCTGCGTGTCGCCTGTCCTAGCCGCAAGGGGTGGGCCTGTGCAAGCTGGTTGGGCGCACACCGAGAGTAAGACGTCAAGTGGTGTCAGACGCCTAGTTTCCACTTCACCCCGAGGGGTGATGAACAACCCGCAATTGGGACGAGTCAGCTCGCGACATGTCCCGCGGCATTTCATGTGGCACCCGGCCACACCCGATCAAAGAAACAGAACGGGGAATGGAGCGAGGCATGCGTCGTGTTTGGGGCGTGACGAGCGGTTGTGGTACCGTCGCTCGGCCTCAGGGGGCAGTGCGAATCACGCGGCTATCGCTGCGTAGTTTGCGAGCGATCGGCGACTGCAGCAGACGCCCACGATCGCAACAAAGACAAGCTCCAAGCGGCCAGCAAACATCGGCCAACGAAGCAAACGAGCAGCAGAGTAAGAATGGGAGACGCAAGAATGAACGTAAGCATCAGCAAAATGGGTCGCGCGCTAAGCCTAGCCGCACTGGGCCTAGGACTAATCGGAACTGCTGGTTGCGATGCCGCCGCCGAGCAGTGCGGATTTAAATGCGCCAGCGCGGGCGTCGCGGATGGCAATGCGTCCATCTCGGGCGTACTCGCCATCGACGGCTTCTTTGGATCCGTCGTCAACTTCGACCAGACCGCATCGAGCGTGT
>JBKJIA010000330.1:0-10792 GCA_046598735.1 Polyangiales bacterium | reverse complement strand
GGAGCTGACCTCCTACGATCAATGGACCGTCGGTCGCCACTTTCGCCCCTGGTTTCCCTTGTTCCGCATCGCGCTTGACGACGGCGATAGGACCGAAGTTTATGTGTCGGCGCAAACTGGCGAAATCGTGCAGCAGAGCACGCGAATGGAACGCGTGCTTGCGTGGCTTGGCCCCATTCCCCATTGGATATACCCGGCCGTACTGAGGAATGAATCGGGGCTGTGGCGCACGACCGTGCTCACGCTTGTGTCCTTCGCGTTCGCGGTCGCACTGTCAGGCTTGTTCGCGGGGGTGCACCTCGCATGGGTCCAACGTCGTAAAAAGTGCGCGCGCGGACAGAAACCCGCAACTGGATTGCGCGACCCTTACCTTCGTTGGCATCAGCGCTTGGGCCTTATATTCGGGCTCTTTGTTTGCACTTGGCTCTTCAGTGGCGCGCTCTCGTTGTCTCCCTTCGCCTGGAGCGGGGGCGCCTGGCCCAGTGCGGCGGAGGTCGCCGCGGCCCATCGTACAACTGTTCTCAAAGGCGAGGTGCTGCCCATCGCACAGGCACTTGCGGGGTGTCGTATGCAGCTCAACGTCGTGGAGCTCGAAATCGTCGGACTGGCAGAAACCTTGTACGCCTTATGCGTGGACAAGAGCGGGCACACCCGCTTAGTAAACCTGCGCGATCCGACGATGACCGTACAGTCGCGTATCGACGCACGCACGCTGCGCACTCTTGGGGGTCGCCTCGCTCCCTTGCAAACACGGGTCACCGTGAACCTGGAGACGCAGCCGGATGATTATCATTACCCCACTCATCAAAACAGCGCTTTTCGACGCAATTACGTACGTTTTGACTTGCGGGATCGCGAGCAAACGAGCTTCTACTTCGATCCAGAACGCCCGCGCCTGCTGGCACGGCACACTGAGACGACTCGACTTGAACGCTGGCTCTATCATGGTGTACACAGCGTCGACTTCCCTGTCTTATATAAGTATCGCACCCTCTGGCGAAGTTTCATGATTGGGCTTATGACCCTCGGGTTCACTCTGTCGACACTGGGTCTGGCAATGGCTTTGCGACGGGGACGGCGTCGTGTACTCGCGAGGGCGAGAGATATCAGTCGCCCGCAGCAACGCGCTTGACAGCTTCTCGGCGCTCACGTACCTGTAGTGCCGGTTTCGTTCTTTCTCATCCTCGATCTGCTTCAGGTGCCCGCGAGGGCATAACAGGAAAGTCCGTTGAAAGACCGGCGCGGTCCCGCCACTGTAAGCAGGCATAAGCCGCTCATTAGAAGCCACTTGGCAATATCAAGCCAGGGAAGGTGGAGCGGTGCTCGAAGCGAAACGTTTCGAGGCCTGCGAGCCAGGAGACCTACCTGAAGCTTCTTCGGAAAGCGTTCCCGCGTGGACACGGGGCGTCACCCCAGCCACGCCCGCATACACAGCGTGTGGCGATGTGAACCCCTTGTTCTAGCGCTGGAATAAGGGGTTTTTCTCATTCTTCACACCTTACATAGTAGCGAGACCACGATCCTGATCGTGGGGCATGGCAGTCGCGATGCGAGCGCCACGGCCGCGTTCGAGGCGCTCGTGCGCTCGTTTGCGTCAGGGCGTAGCGAGCGCGTTCGGCATGCTTATGTCGAGCTCGCTCAACCGCTACTGGATGCAGCACTACAGAGCGCAGCGCAGGAAAGTAAGCTTATTATCCTGTCGCCGTTGTTCCTGTTTACAGCACCCCACGTCAAGAATGACCTACCTGTGGCACTGGCGCGTGCGCGTATAAGGCACCCGGCTGTGACATTCCGTGTGACCTTACCGCTCGGCGTGCATCCTGCGATGATCGATGCGTTCTGGGCGCGCATTTCCGTGCACGTAACTGGCGACTTGAGTCGCACGGCATTGGTGGTTGTCGGGCGCGGCGCGAGCGACCCTGATGCGAACGGGGAGTTATATAAACTCTCGCGCATGGTGGCGGAACGGCGCGGTTTTCAGTCGTTGGACGTGGGCTTTGCTGGCATTTCGCAACCTACGCTCGAAGAGGCCCTAGAGCGTGCAGCACGCATGCGACCTGCACGCGTGGTGGTCGCACCTTACTTACTTTTTGGCGGCCGAATCTACGATAAGCTGCGCGCTATCACGGACGCGTTTGCGGCGCGCACACCGTGGATCGCGCATGAAGTCAGCGAACCCCTCGCGGATCATGCCGGTGTGATGGCGACCCTGGGCGAGCGCATCGATGCTGCGCAACGCGGACAGGCGCTCCTGCCCTGCGACAACTGCCAATACCGACAGCCCGTGGGAGCAGTCACCGAGAAAGTGGGCGGGCTTCGCGCCCTGTTGTGGAGCGTTCGACACAGCGTCACGCACGCCCAGGCCGCACCGCACGCGCATGCGCATGCACCGCTTCAAAAACATGTGCTCGTCTGCGCCAACGGCGACTGCGTCGATCGCGGCAGCATGAGTGTGCTGGCGGGCATGCGTCGCACACTCAAGCAGCTCGGACGCGAGCGAGAGATTCGCGTCACACGCACCGGCTGCATGGGGCGCTGCGGAGAAGGCCCGGCCGTGGTCGTCTACCCGGACGGAATTTGGTACCGCGCCGTGCACGAGAGCGATGTGCACGACCTGGTCCATCAACACCTACTAGGCGACCGCATCGTTGCGCGCTTAGTCGACAACATCATGGCTTGAAAGAGAGAGAACGATGGCCTGTCACGAGATTGCTGCACTTCGCCTTGCGATGATGAATGTGCTTGGAGGTTTCGAGGAGAGCGAGCGAGCGCACGAGCTTGCAGAGCTCGGTGCCTTGGCGACGGCGCCAGGTCCTTTGTCCACCCTTAGTAAGGCCAACGATTTTCGCCTGATGCGCGCCGGCTACGAGACCAGCCTCTCGCAGCTCGAGGAGCGACTCGCCAAGACGCCCCTCGACGCACAAGGGCGTCCGTACCTTGCAACCCTTACGGTGTTCGCCAAGAAGGTCGAGCTCGATCTTGCCGCCCAAATCGCAGGCTTTGCGCGCATCTGTCGCGAGCTCGAAGAGATGCACGACTTCATCCATGAGCTCTATCCGGGAGAAGAAGCGTGACTGAGCCTCGGCTAGCGCAGCTCGTGGCAGCGACGAGCTATGGAGAGAGTCGCCTCATGCGCTTTGAGATGAGCGACGGCGCCGAGCTCGGCTTTCGCGGCGGCCAGTATTTGATCGTCGATACGGGCCTTACCTTGCCTGACGGCAAGCGACGCAAGCGCGCTTTTTCGCTGCTCTCGTCCGATCTCGATCAACACAGCTTCGAGCTTGCCGTGCGTCACGTCGACCATGGGCTTGGCTCCGAGTGGATGCTGTCGCTAAAGCTGGGCGCCGAGCTTCGCTTCAGTGGTCCGTGGGGCAAATTGAGCGCTCCCGAACCGGGCGAACGGGGGCCCATTTGGATTCTTGCGACCGACAGCGGACTGACCGCGGCGCTTGGTTTGGCGCGCGCACAGAGCTTTCAACCGCACCTTGCGGCGACTCGCTTCATTTGGTGGTCGCCTTCACCTGAGTATTTTCTTTGCCCGGACGCGTTCCTGGCGCGTGTGCCTGCGTGCAATGAAGCCAAGCTCGAGCTGCTCGCCGCCATCGGCTCGCAGCAACGTTTGCTCGAGGTCGACGCGCGCGTGACTGAACTTGCCAAGCAAGGCTTACCGTCACGGGTCTACGTGATTGGAGATGGTAAGGTCATCAGCTGCGCGCGTGAACGTCTGCTCGCGCTCGGGGTCGCGCCGGGGGCGATCCAGTCGGACTCGTTCTTTCATCATGCCGTGCGCAAGGCTACTTCAACTCAGGCGGCCTGAGCCGGATGGCCGTCCCACCACGTGACAAAAAGGGCTTGCGCACTGGCTTCACCACGGGCGCCTGTGCCGCAGCTGCGGCCAAAGCAGCCACACGAATGCTGATTCAAAACATCATGCTCACTCAGATCGACAGTACGCTTCCCAACCGTCAGGCCGTCACGTTTGCGCTCTCGCGCAGCGAACGAACGGGCGCGCGTGCGCTCGCCAGTATCATCAAGGACGGCGGCGATGATCCCGATTGCACACACGGCGCGGAGATCGTGGCGGAGGTGCTCTTACGCGAGCAGGCAGGCGTCGAGATCCACGGGGGTGTGGGGGTCGCACGGGTCACCAAGCCCGGGCTCGGTCTCGAGGTGGGCGGGCCAGCCATCAATCCGGTGCCGTGGCGCAACATCACCGAGATGGTGAACGAAGAGCTTGAGGGTTCAGAGTGGCTAGGCGCAGCCGTCACGATCAGCGTGCCGCGCGGCGAAGAGCTTGCGAAGGAAACCACCAACGCGCGCCTCGGTCTATTGGGTGGCATCTCGATCTTAGGGACCAGCGGTATCGTCAAACCTTACTCTACCGCGGCGTACCGCGCGAGTGTGGTGCAAGCCATCAACGTTGCGAAGGAACGGGGCTTGAGCGAAGTCGTGCTGACCACGGGCGGAAAGACAGAAGCCTACGCGATGAAGATGTTCCCGCTTTTGCCTGAGGAAGCGTTCGTGCAAATGGGCGACTTCGTGGGGGTAGCGATCAAGCAGGCGGCGCGACGCAAGCTCGAGCGTGCGCGCATCGTGGGGATGATGGGAAAGTTATCCAAAATGGCCAATGGTAAGATGCAGACGCACGTGGCGGGCTCCGAGGTCAACCTCGACTTGCTCGCGGATTTCGCGCGCGAGCTTGGCGCAGATGACGCGACCTACGAACGCATCCGCACTGCCAATACGGCGCGACACGTGCTTGAGATCTGTACCGAGCAAGGTCTCGTCCACATTACGGAGCTCATCTGCCAGCGCGCCGTGGAGCACACGTCGCGCCACGCGGGCGGCGCGCTTGAGGTCGAAGCCTATCTCGTGGACTTTGGCGGTGCGCTGCTCGCGCAGTGGCCCTCGTTGGATGCAACGCGCAACGCGCAAGGAGCACGGTCATGAGTGACATGCGGCAGCTCACGGCCCTGGGCCGTAGCATCGAAGACAGTAGTTTCGCCATCATCGATCGCGAGGTAGGGCCTCACGAGCTCGAGCCGCAAGCGTGGCAGATCGTGCGTCGTGTGATCCACGCCACGGCAGATTTCGAGTTCAAGGACTTGATGAAAGTGCATCCGCAAGCGGTTGCCGCGGGCATTGCGGCCCTGCGCGCTGGCTGTCCGCTCATCGTCGATGTGAGGATGATCCAAGTCGGGCTCAACGAGGACCGTCTGCGGGCTTACGGTTGCACCGTCCACAGCTTTATCTCCGACCCTGACGTGATCGCAGAAGCCAGCGCCAAGAACAGCACGCGTGCCATCATCTCCATGCAAAAGGCGCATCGTTTGGGTGTGCTAGATGGCGCGATCATCGCTGTGGGCAACGCGCCGACTGCGCTGCTCGAGATCGTAAGGTTAGTGCGGGAGCAAGGTGCGCGGCCTGCGTTGATCATCGGCGTACCGGTGGGTTTCGTATCCGCGGTGGAGTCCAAGGAAGCCGTACTCGAGCTTGCGCAAGTTCCTTCGATCGTGGCGCGGGGCCGTAAAGGCGGCAGTCCCATCGCGGTCGCGATCGTGCACGCCCTCTTACTGTTGTCGACGGAGGCAGGCTCGTGAGTAAGGCCGTGATGATAGTCGGGATTGGCGACGACGGCTGTCGCGGGCTCACCAGCCGCGCCATGGATGCCCTCGCACGCGCGCGCGTCTTGGTAGGTGGTGAGCGTCAGCTGGCGTTCTTCCCTGAATTTCAAGGCGAGCGCTTGGTGCTCGGTGCCGGTCTGACTCCACTGATCGAGCGCATCGCCGAGCTTTCCGAGGACAACACGGTGTGCATTCTTGCATCGGGTGATCCCTTGTTCTTTGGCATCGCAGCCAAAGTGATCGCGCGGCTAGGAGCCGAGCACGTGGAGGTCATTCCACAACCTTCGAGCGTGCAATGGGCATTTGCCAAAGTTGGTATGTCCTCGGACGACGCGTTTGTGCTCTCCCTGCACGGTAGACCGTTCGAGCGCGTGGTGTCGCGTCTGCGTGGCGTGCGTAAGGCTGCGATTCTTACGGATCGCGAGAACACACCACAACGGATTGCAAACCACTTGCTGGCCTTCGGCGAGCGCGATTTTCGTGCCTGGGTTTGCGAGAACTTATGTGGGCCGGGCGAGCGGGTGCGGGCCTTCGACCTCGAGGGATTGCGTGATGCGGTCGGATTGTCAGACCTGAATGTGTTGCTGCTCGAGCGCACGCGCCTTGACGAAGCGAGTACGACTCCGATCATCCCTTACCTGCATGAGGATGCGTTCGCCAAGCGCATGCCCAAGAAGGGCCTCATCACCAAGCGCGAGGTGCGCGTTCTGTCCCTCGCCGCGTTGCAGTTGCGCCGCGACAGCGTGGTATGGGATGTGGGGGCAGGCTCAGGATCCGTCAGCGTCGAGGCGGCACTCATAGCGACCCATGGTCACGTGTACGCGATCGAGGTCGACCCATTAGGCGTAGAGATTTGCCGCGAAAATGCCCGCGCGCACGGTACGGACAACCTTACGGTCATCGCTGGGCTTGCGCCGGCGGCCCTGGCAGACTTGCCGACACCGGACGCAGTGTTTGTGGGTGGCAGTAAGGGCAGCATGCGGGAGATCATCGACCTTACGCTCGATCGCCTGGTGCCAGGCGGAAGGTTGGTGATCAACGCCGTCACGCTCGAGAACTCGCAGGAGTCTTACGAGGCCGTGCGCGCGCGTGGGCTCGTACCCGACGTCACGCTGCTCCAGGTGTCGCGTGCCGAGCCGCTGGCGCGCTACATGCGCTTTGAGGCGCTCAATCCCATTCAGATCGTCAGCGTCGTCAAGCCGCATGGACAGCCGGCCGCAGCGGAGGTGCCATGAGCGAAGGCGTCCTTTATGGCATCGGCGCAGGACCTGGTGCGTCCGACTTGCTCACGCTGCGTGCGCTCGATCTCTTGCATCAGCTGCCCGTGCTCGCGTTGCCGCGCAGCTCGGATTTTGGCGCGTCGATGGCCTTCCGCATCATCAAGCCCATGCTGCGCGCGGGCAGCGATCAAGAACGACTCTTTCTTACCTTTCCGATGAGTAAGGATCCGGCGCGCGTGCGCCCAGCGGTAGAGCTCGCTTGCGACGAAATCGAGCAACGCTTGCGACGGGGACAAGCTGTAGGGTTCGTCAGCGAAGGGGATCCCTCCACTTTCAGTACCTTCATCTACGTGCGCCGCGAGCTCATGCGCCGCATGCCCACGCTGCGCTGCGAAGTCGTGCCGGGCGTGTCGTCGATCATGGCTGTGCCCGCGGTGGCGGGCGTTGCGCTATGCGACGGACAAGAGCGAGTCGCGGTCTTGCCCGGAACCAGTGGCTACGCTGATTTGCCCGCAATACTGGCACTTTTCGACACGGTCGTCTTGATGAAGGTGGGCGAGGCGCTGCCGCAGATCATCGCTGCCTTGCGCGTCGCCGGGCTGCTCGATCGCGCGGTGTACGTGTCTCGCGCCACCATGGAGGAGCAGCGTATCGAACGCGACCTTACTAAGATTTCTCACGAGCGTGGTGACTGCTTTGCGATGGTGGTGATCTCGCGTGGAGAGCGCGCCGGTGTATTGATGGGTGACGTGGCTGCCTCGGGCATGCCTTGCGCTCTGCCACGGGCGGAGGTGCGCGATGTCTGACGCGCGCAAGTCCTTTGCGATCTATGCGATCACCCGTCACGGCCTGACGCATGCCGCAAAGCTTGCGACCGCGATCCCGGGCGCAGATGTCTACGTATCTGAAAAGCTAATCGCCGCCGCACGCGACATTCCCGCACTCGGCGCAGCGCACACGATGGCGTTGCCGATGGGACCGCTCTTGCAGCGCACGTTCAAGGCCTATGACTGTCATGTTTTCGTGATCAGCGTGGGTGCGGTGGTGCGCATGATTGCGCCGCTGCTCGACAACAAAAAGGTAGATCCGGCCGTGCTGTGCGTGGACGATGCCGCACGCTTTACGATCTGCGTGCTCTCTGGACACGTGGGCCGCGGCAATGCCTTCAGCGAACGAGTTGCGAGGGCGCTCGACTCCACGCCCGTGATCACCACCGCTTCGGATGTAATCGGCACGCTGACCGTGGACATTCTGGGTCGCGAGCTCGGCTGGACCTTGGACGACATGGACAAGAATGTGACCCGTGGCTGCGCTGCCGTGGTGAATAGCGAGCGCGTACTGTTCGTGCATGAGACGGGCGAACCGAGCTTTTGGTCGCTGGACAAAGCGCTGCCACCAGGGGTGGCTTATACCACCCGGCTGGATGGGGTGGACCCGAAGGCCTGGGAGATCTTACTGATCGCGAGCGACCGCGATCTGCAGACTTTGCAACCTGAGCATTGGGAGAATGCGGTGTTGTATCGGCCGAAAAGCCTGGTGCTTGGGCTGGGCTGCGATCGGGATACACCGTTTGAGCTGATCGAGCGGGGCGTGCGTATCGTATTGGCCCGACACGGACTGTCGATGAAATCAGTCCGCGGCCTGGCATCGGTAGACAAGAAGAATGACGAAGTAGGACTGCTTGCGCTCAGCGCACAGCATGGCTGGCCGATTCAGTTCTACACGCCCGAAGAGCTCGACAACGTGCCAAATCTACAGAGTCCATCCCTTACGGTGTTCAAACACATAGGCACGCGCGGCGTCGCGGAACCAGCGGCCAGGCTGGCCGCTGGCGTGGACGAGTTGCTCGTGCCCAAGACGATTTACACAGAAGAAGGGGCAGGTCGCAGCATGACGATCGCGGTCGCCAGAGCCCAATTTGCCAAGCGTGCGGAGGCACCATCATGACGGTTCAAAGAGGCATTCTGTACGTGGTTGGCATCGGGCCCGGCGCCGAAGCTCACACCACCCCTGCGGCATTGCGCGCAATAGCCGACGCTGAGCTCGTGGTCGGTTACAGCACGTACATCAAGCTCGTGAAAGATCTGATTGTCGGCAAAGAAGTCGTGCGCACGGGCATGACCGAGGAGATCGGACGTGCGCGTGCAGCCGTGGAGCGCGCGCGCGATGGGGGTAAGGTCGCGCTGATTTCGTCCGGTGATGCAGGGGTGTACGGCATGGCCAGCCTGGTGTTTCAGGTGCTGCAGGAAATGGGCTGGAAGCGCGACGATTCGCCCGAGTTGCGCATCATTCCTGGCGTAACCGCCGCCAACTCCTGCGCATCGCTAGTAGGCGCGCCGCTGGGACATGACTTCTGCGCCATCTCGCTTTCAGACTTGCTCACGCCCTGGCCCGTCATCGCGCGTCGCATCGAAGCTGCCGCCGCCGCTGACTTCGTGATCGGTCTCTACAATCCCGCGAGCGGTCGTCGCACGCGTCAGATCGTGGAAGCGCAGCGCATGATCCGTGCGCATCGTGCGGGCGATACGCCGGTTGCACTCGTGAAAAGCGCCTATCGCAAGCTGCAGACCGCAGACCTTACGGACGTCGATCACTTTCTCGACTTCGAGATTGGTATGTTGACTACCGTGCTGGTGGGCTCGAGCCAGACCTTCCTGTTCGAGGGCTATATGGTTACCCCGCGTGGTTACACCAATAAGTACACCTGGGCGGGCGAGACACTGCCCGGTCAACGGCCCGCGCACTCGCTCGTCGTCGCGGGCGGTTTGATGGAGAACGGCTGATGGCACGCGTGGCACGGCTTGCGGGCGCGATGCTGGCAGAGACCGATCGGTCTTACTATCTGATCGGCAATACCAAGCGCCCTTGCGACTTCGCAGCGCGCGGCTTTGTGACGCCAGCCAGTATCGACGCCCTGTCGACACCCTTTATCGCGCTTAGCGCGCTGCGCGAGATTGAGCTCGAACCACCCTGGCTCGTGCTCGATGTCGAAGGCGAAGCGCTGCCTCGCTTGCTTTGTGAGCGCTTCGTGATCCCGCGCAATGGCTCGGTCAGCGACCGACTGTGGCGTCTGGCGGCGGGCCTCCGAGACGAGGACGATGGGGACGACCCGGTGCCGGATGCGGTCGACGCGCGTTGGCTTGGCGGCATGCCAAAAGCGATCTGGGACGTAGTGCGCGACAGCGTGTTGCGCTGCACATGACGGGCGCCCTCCATACGATCCCGCGCCTGCTCCTGGCAGGCGTAGCGAGCGGCGTCGGCAAGACCACCGTCACGATAGCGCTTGCGCGAGCCTTGCGTGCGCGCGGTTTGCGCGTGGCGATGTTCAAGTGCGGACCTGACTATCTCGACCCCACCTATCACGGGCGTGCGGTCGAAGGCACGAGTCACAATCTGGATGGCTGGATGATGGGCCGGGAGGCGGTGCGCGCTACCTTCGTGCACGCCGCGCGGGATGCGGATGTCGCGCTTATAGAAGGCGTGATGGGACTGTTCGACGGGGCCTCGCCCACGAGCGAGGAAGGCTCGAGCGCGGAGATTGCAAAGTGGCTCGAGGCTCCGACCTTACTCGTGGTCGATGCGGGCGGCATGGCCCGCAGCTTTGCGGCTTTGTTCGCGGGCTTTGCCGGGTTCGACCCCGCCTTGCCATTGAGCGGGGTGTTAGCGAACCGTGTCGGTAGTCGCGGTCACCTAGAGCTATTGGGCAAGTCACTTGATGGAGCCTTACTCTTTGGTGGCCTGCCCCGTGATAGCAAGCACGCGTTTGCGGAACGGCATCTAGGTTTGCACAGCGCCGACGAAACCGTGCTGCCTAGCGCGCTTCTCGATCATTGGGGTGCACAGGCGGAAGGCTGGCTTCAGATCGATGCCTTGCTTTCGCTTGCCCGTTCCGCGCCAACGCTCGCCTGCGATGAAGTGACTGCAGTGCGCGCGAGCAGTACAGAGACT
>JBKJIA010000203.1:0-3801 GCA_046598735.1 Polyangiales bacterium | reverse complement strand
GTCGGGCGTGCGCGATCATTTGCCGGACGCTCAGATCGAGCACGTGGGCCAAGATACGCTTGATGCCCATGCACGCTCGCGCGTGCGCGCCGCAGAAATTGCGATCGTGGTGGTGGGGCTCGATTATCGCGACGAAGGCGAAAACATCCCGTTCATCGAAGGCGGTGGGGATCGCGACACCTTACGTTTGTCATCGGCGCAAGAGGCGCTCGTGCACGAGGTGGCAGCGCTCGTGCCCCGCACGGTCGTTGTGCTGATTGGCGGCTGCGCCATCGAGGTGCGACCCTGGCTCGACGCGGTACCTGCGCTCGTGATGGCTTGGTATCCGGGGATGTTGGGAGGTGAAGCTGTGGCCGACGTGCTGTTCGGACGCGTTTGCCCGAGCGGCAAGCTACCGGTCACGTTTGCGCGCGCTGCGGCCGACCTTCCCGTGTTCGATCATGTGGGCAAATCTGTAGTTTACGATCACGCACACGCGGGCTTTCATCTCGATCGTCGCGGCACGCTGCCAGAATTCCCATTCGGGTTTGGCTTGTCGTACACGCGCTTTGAGTATTCCAATCTGCAGCTGAACGAAAGCGAGCTGTCGATCGAGCAGGAGCTCGTGGTCACGGTCGATGTGACCAATGTTGGAGCACGTGCCGGCGATGAGGTCGTGCAACTCTATGCGAGTCGACCTTCTTCTTATGCGCCGCGTCATTTGTGCGGCTTTGGTCGGCTCTCGCTGGCCGCCGGGCAAACCTTACGGTTGGTGATGCGCGTGAGCGGGCGCGATCTCGCAAACTATGACGTCGCAGCCCAGGACTTTCGCTTGCGTACCGAGGCTTGCACTTTGATCGTGGGCCGCCATGCCCACGACTGCGCGCTGACGGCGCACGTTCAGCTGCTTGCCTGAACCTTACTTTGTCGTTGCGAACACGAGCACCACGATGAGCGGCGCAGCGGTCAAGCTCTTGGAGCGCGACACGCCGATGCCGAGCCAGCCGAGCGTAGGGTCGAGGAAGCGCTTGCTCTCGAGCACCTGATCGAGATCGACCGCAGTGAGTAAGGCCGCGCCCACGTCTTTGGAGCCTTTGGGCGCTCGTTCCACACTGGCGGTCGCGCGATCCAAAAGGTCCTCTTGGTCGAGCAGCGGGTCTTCCGCCAAGCGATCCGCGGCACGTTGCGCGGCTTGCGCGAGCTTGGCATCGAGCTTCACGGGCTTGAGCTTCTTCATGCGGCGATGGGCTGCCAGCTCCTGACCTAACACACGTGGCGCATCGCTCACGCTCACTTCACGCGCCAGACGCGTGAACAGCTCCGTGGCCAGAAATGCCAAGCGCTCGCCTTCGGCCTGTTCAACCACTCCGATACCAAGCTCGCGCGCGTCCGCATTCAGGATGTTGCCGCGGTGACCGGGGCTCTCCATCAGGCCTTGGTGAATCTCGCTTGCGCTGTAGCCACGGCCGATGTTTTCGAGCACCACGGTGGTGGTAAGGCGTGCGCGCAGAACCCGGTCTGACGCTTCGCCGGTATAGGGCGAGGTATGGGCGATAAAACCATGGGCCAACATGTCTTGGCTGTGGTTTTGCGCGATCTGCGTGAGACGGGTTTCAATGGTAAGGGGGGGCAGCTTGTGCTTGTCGCGTTCCTTTGCGATGAGCGCAGCCAAAGTTCGTCCCACGTCTTGGGCATTCTGCTCGGCCGGACCTGCCTCTTCAACGCTTGACCACTGCTCGATGGCGACGCCCACGGCCACGGGAAAGTTGGCGACCACCGTAATGCCGCCTGGCCCTTCGCCGAGCAACTCGATGGTGTATACCCCGCGCTCAGGAAAGGTAAGGTTATGATCGAAGGTTGCGCCGTCGCCGAGCGGCGTGCGCGAGACCTGACCTCCTGGATCGGTGATGGCCAGGAGCGGCTTTTGGAGCCCACCTGTCAACTTGCCGCGCAGCTTAATCCCGTCGTGGCTTGCGATCTGTGCGGGCACTTCTTCATTCAACAAAAGCAGACGCGTAGACCAGGCGAGTGCGACCACCAAGCGCGGTCCCTCACGCACGACCGCCCCGCCACAGTGCGTGAGCGAGTTTTTTTTCGCAGCCTCAGCAACGGCTTCTGCAATCGACGACTCGAGCTGGCTGCCATCACCGGCACTCGCTACCCACACCTCCGGCGTGGGTTCGATCAGACCTGCGTGCCGTGCGTAGTGACTCACTTGAGCGTAAGACGGCGCGTGCTGGGCGCCTTGGCTGTTGCGGGCAACTCCTTCCGCTACTTCGCCCAAGCGTCCGTCGAGCGTGAGCTGCTTGGCTTGGCATTGTTCGCTTATCGTGCGTACCAGGCTTGCCTCGGCCGCATCGCCGCGCACGCCCCCTGCACGCACGTCGGTTCCGAACGGTGCAGCACGGCCATCGATGGCTGGCTCACGTGTGGTGATTTGCTGGCTACCATGAGCACACGCTGTAACGATCAGCGCGCATGCCATTGCATGGCTA
Source organism: Polyangiales bacterium (assembly GCA_046598735.1). GTDB lineage: Bacteria > Myxococcota_A > Polyangia > Polyangiales > DASUME01 > DASUME01. The sequence continues at coordinate 1,327 of JBKJIA010000203.1, read as the reverse complement.
AGCACGGGTGCAGACAATAGACGCATCGTGAGAATCTTAGCAGCACCTCTCACTCGAGCGGCTTGTTTACCCGCATCGAGCGGTTAGGTTTATCGCGATGTTGCCGATTCGTCTGCGCGGTGCGCGCACCCATAATCTGCGCGATCTCGACTTAGATCTGCGCCCCTCGGAGTTGGTTGCGATCGTCGGTCCCTCGGGGGCTGGTAAGTCTTCGCTCGCTTTTGCAACCTTGTATGCCGAAGGTCAGCGTCGCTTCATCGAAAGCTTCAGCGCCTATGCGCGGCAGTTTCTCGAGCGTTTAGCGCGACCGGACGTGGACTCGCTCGAGCCGGTGGCCGCGGCCATCGCGGTAGACCGTCAGGGCGAAATCCGCTCCAGTCGCGCCACGGTCGGCTCACTGACGGATGTGACCGACTACGCCAAGAGCTTGTGGGCCCATTGCGCCACGTTGAGCTGCCCCACATGCGGTCGCGAGGTACGTCGTCACAACGCAGAGTCCGCGGCGGCCGTGGTGCTGCGCGATTTTGCGGATCGACGCGTGCTCGTCTGTTATCGCCAAGCCGTGTCCGACGCGGATGCCTTCTTGGGTGTGCGCGAAAGCTTGGTCGAAGACGGCTATCGGCGTATCCGCATTGACGGCAGCGTGCGCGACCTCGATGACGTACGACCGACTGATGTATTGCCGGCGGCAGCCTTACCCAGCAAACGCGCCAAAAAATCGCCAGCGGCCACAGCGAGTCTGAGTATTGCCGCAAGCTTCGAGGTCGTGGTCGAGCGCTGTACCGCTCGCGCAACGGACCAATCACGCCTGATTGAAGCGCTCGAAGTTGCGCTCAAGCGCGGGCTCGGGCGCGCCAGTGTGATCGACGAAGCAGGCGAGCGCATCGATGTTGCCACGGGCCTAGTCTGCACCCACTGCGACCTTACCTTTTCCGACCCTACACCCGGCATGTTCTCGTTCAACAGTCCGGTCGGCGCCTGCGATGCCTGCCGCGGCTTTGGCCGTGTGATGGGCGTCGATTGGGATAAGGTGCTCGATCCAAACCGGTCCCTCGATGGCGGTGCTATCCTCGCATGGAAGGGTAAGTCCACCGCTTGGGAGCGAGGGCAGCTCAAGCTCTTTGCCAAGGCCGAAAAAGTTCCGCTCGATGTGCCGGTAGGTAAACTTACTCCCAAGCAGCGTGAATGGTTGCTGGAAGGCGATAGTCAGGGCTTTCCTGACGGTTGGTTCGGCCTGCGCGGTTGGTTCAAGTGGCTCGAGTCGCGCGCTTATAAGATGCATGTGCGCGTCTTACTATCGCGTTACCGTCGCTACGATGCCTGCGAG
>JBKJIA010000083.1:0-15859 GCA_046598735.1 Polyangiales bacterium | reverse complement strand
GCGTTGGTTCAAGGCTTGGGCTCCTGGTGTTCGAGTGAACGTGCCCGTACTCGGATGTTCGGTGCCTTTCGGTGATCTGGTGTTCGACGTGGGTGGCATCCGGCTCGGCTTTGAGATCTGCGAAGACGCTTGGGTTGCGGCGCGGCCCGGCGCACGTCTCGCGCAGGTGGGAGTCGACATCATCCTCAATCCGTCGGCGAGTCACTTCGCATTCGGCAAGGCTGCGGTGCGCGAGGGCTTCGTCGTCGAAGGCTCGCGCGCCTTTGGCGTTAGCTACGTGTATGCGAACCTGGTCGGCAACGAGGCGGGACGCGTGATCTACGACGGCGGATCTCTGATCGCCTCAAGCGGGGCGCTCGTGGCGCGAGGCGCGCGGCTCTCGCTCGCCGAACACGAGCTCACCGTCGCTGTGGTGGACATCGACCTTACCCGCACCGCTCAGGCTCGGACGGGCAGCTTTCGACCCGAGCTCTCGGAACCTGAGGGTCTGGTGCGCGTCGATCACCACTGGCCGGTTCGCACCTTCGAGCCCCGCGTCGTAGCCGCGGCCGGTTGGGAGGGCGGCGCGCATCTCAAAGAAGAGGAGCTGGCGCGTGCCCTGTCACTCGGCCTGTTCGACTACCTGCGCAAGAGCCGGGCGAAGGGCTTCGTGGTGAGCGCCAGCGGCGGAGCGGATTCTTCGGCTGTGGCCTGTCTCGTCCATCTCATGGTGCAGCGCGCGCTCGGTGAGCTTGGCCCCGAGTTGCTCGGTGAGCGACTGTCCCATGTGCCGGACGTGACGCGCGCGTTGAGCTCGCCAGCGGCCCTGACCCGACGGCTCCTGACCACGCTCTACCAGGCTACGGCGACCTCCAGTGAGACGACGCGGAGCGCAGCGCATGCGGTCTCCGATGCGATCGGAGCACGGCATCTCGAGCTCGACGTGACCTCCGTGGTCGGCGCCTACACCGCGCTGGTGGAGGCCGCACTGGAGCGACCTCTAGGCTGGGAGACGGACGACATCGCGCTACAGAACATTCAGGCTCGGACGCGCGGGCCGAGCGCGTGGCTCGTCGCCAATCTCGAAGGCGCGTTGCTGCTTGCCACCAGCAATCGTAGCGAGGCGGCCCTCGGCTACGCCACCATGGATGGCGACACTTGCGGCGGACTGTCTCCGATCGCGGGCATCGACAAAGCGTTTCTGAGATCGTGGTTGCGTTGGCTGCAGCACCAGGGCCCCCTTGGCCTTGGGCCCATCCCAGCGCTCTCGGTTGTCAACGAGCAAGCGTCGACGCCGGAGCTGAGACCTGCCAGCGCCGCGCAAACCTCAGAGAGCGACCTGATGCCATTTTGGCTGCTCGATCGCATCGAGCGTCATGCGGTCCGGGATCGCCGGTCGCCGCGTGAAACGTTGTGCGCCCTGGAGGCCGAGGCCACAGGTCTTACGCGAGCCGAGCTGACCCGCGCGGTCACTCGCTTCTTCAGCTTGTTTGCGCAAAACCAATGGAAGCGTGAGCGCTACGCGCCGTCGTTTCATCTCGACGACGAGAACCTTGATCCCAAGACCTGGTTCCGCTTCCCGATTTTGTCCGGTCGCTTCGAGCGCGAGCTCGCACAACTCAACGAGGCCTGATCCGCATGTCCTATCAATACAACTATCCGCGCGCGGCCCTTACTGTTGACTGCGTTGTGTTCGCGCGTGACGGAGACGTGCTGAAAGTGCTGCTGATCCGTCGCGCCTCGCCTCCCTACCCGGATTGCTGGGCATTGCCCGGCGGCTTTGTCGAGATGCACGAGACCCTGGAGGAGGCCGCTCTTCGAGAGCTCGAAGAAGAGACCGGCCTTCGGCTCGCGCACGCAGAACAATTGCGGGCATTCGACGGTGTGAACCGCGATCCGCGAGAGCGCGTGATCTCCGTTGCGCACATGGCCGTGGTCAACATCGCCGATCACTCGCCAAAAGGAAGTGACGATGCCAGCGAGGCCGCGTGGTTCGATCTGAATGCCCTGCCGTCTCTTGCCTTCGATCATGGCGAAGTGCTCGCGTTCGCGCGCACGCGCTGGGCACAGATCTAACCTTAGTAGTTCCCGATGCTCGGTGGAGGAAGTCATGGATGCGCTGATTCTCGTAGATGTGCAGAACGATTTCTGTGCTGGCGGTGCCCTGGCAGTGCCGGACGGAGATGCGGTCGTTGCGGTGGCCAATGCGCTGCTGACTCGCTTCTCGCTGGTGGTCGCCACCCGAGACTATCACCCGCCCACTCACCTCAGCTTCGCGGGCAACCACCCAGGTAAGAACGTCTACGAGATCATCGATCTGGACGGACTGCCTCAGGTGCTGTGGCCTGCGCACTGTGTGCAAGGCACATCGGGGTCTGAGTTTCATGCAGCACTCCAGGCCTCGCGGATCACGCGCGTATTTCCCAAGGGAACCGATCAGCGCATCGACAGCTACAGCGGCTTCTTCGACAACGGCCAGCGCAAGGCCACGGGCCTCGGAGACTACCTGCACAAGGAAAGAGTCCGGGACGTTTACGTCATGGGGCTGGCGACAGACTACTGCGTGAAATGGACGGCGCTCGATGCTCTGCGGCTAGGCTTTCGGGTGCACCTCGTCGAGGATGGCTGTCGTGGGGTCGGACTTAGCGTGGGAGATGTTCCGAAGGCCATCGAGGAGATGCGTGCGGCCGGCGTGCGGGTGATGCAGTCCTCGGAGGTCCCTCGCCATGGCTGACTTACTAACCCTGCCTTATCTCGAGCAAGCGGAGCGGTGGCCTACAGGCGGCCGTCACATCCTGGCCCACTTCGACGATACTACCATTGTCGTCTATCAGGCATACCGACCTTCCATTGCTCGGTATGCGCTGGAGCATGGTCGCTTTGGTGGGCCCGAGTGATGAACATAGGCGGTGGAAGTCCCTAGGTATGGCTCAGTTCATCCCGGGATCAGCTCAAGAAATGGCTGGAATTCAGGCGCGTTTGCGGCGATCGAGTACTGGGAAAGCACGGGGTTCAATCTACCGGCGGCATGTCGATGGTAAGACCTCTTCGCGGAACATGCCTTCGACGTTGCCTGGAGGATCGTACTGACAAACCCAAACTTGCAGACCATTGCATTGGCTAGCCCCACACCCGACCATGCTCGTCGAGCGCCACACGAGCTGTGTGAAGTGGCCTGTGCTCATCGAAAAACCGCCCCGGGAAAAGCTATAGTCCTCGCCTTCGCGATACCACATCTGCACGATGGCGTCGGGAGTGAAGGCACCGCTCGTCCCCGCGGCCAGGTTCTCTCCGAACTCGGTATCACTGTGATCGAGCGTGCAGCCTCTCCTTGCGATCTCGCCCGCCCAACTTCGTGCAGCGCGCGCGAGCTCGCTCGACCAGCGCAGCGGCTCGGCGCAGTGCTGGGCGCGACGTTGGTTGTGCGCCCGCAGAAGCTCCCCCTGCTCGCCGGAGGGAGCAGGGCTCCTACGCGCCCCAGCTGGTGGGCGGGCCTGACTCCGCGTCGGCGTCTCGGGCTGCGGGCCTGCACCGGCTGGCGCACATGCTGAGAGTGCCAAGAGCCAAAGGTATGGACGCACGGCGACTCCTTCCCCGCGTCAGCGACCATTCAGCGCAGCGCGTCCGTGGGACACGCGTGCTCGCCTTCGCCAATACAAGAACACGCTGAGCCCGAGCAGGCAGGTCGTGCTCCTCGGCGTGTAGCCGCGCGTGATCATATCGCACCCGCACCCGCGTGCGTGTCCGTGGCCCGGCTTGGGCGGTCCGGGCGCGCCTGCTGCGCGCAACCCCAGCGGCTGTGGCTCGCTGGTTGAGCGAACCTTCGTAGACGCTGGCTCCAACTCTTCGTCCTCCGCGGGCAGCACCCCTCCATCGTCGGGCAGCTCCTGGTACACAACGTCACCATCCTCGCCCCCGTCGTTCGCGAACGCGGGGCCTGCAATGGATGCCGCGACGATGGTCAGCAGCACGACATGGATGGGATGGATCATGCGATGAATTTGCCACGCGCTGGACTGGCAGCCAATCGCTGATCGCAGGCCCACGTGTAATAGCACTTCAGCACCCCTACCCGTTCGCGACATCAGCTCTTACCATTGTGGGGACTAGTGCCTTGAGGTCGGGCAGGTGCACAGGTTGTACGCGGCTGTCGCCGATGAGGCGCCGAAACCGCGTAGAGAACACCGCATCACGATCGAGGCTGAGGTACCTCTTATTGCGTAAGAAGCCATCGACCGCATCGAGTAGGTTGCGCCCAACTTGCATGACCCATTGGCCGCCCGGCTCGTGCACGATGCCTGCTATGTGCAGTGCTGGGTTGCTATGGTGCCGCCGTTACTCCGGTCACGCTAAAGGGAGCCTTAGTCACGAGTGTATAGCTGTCGTTGAAGAACAGGCGCGCCTCGTAGTTGCCTGCGGCGCGGGCACTGAAGCTGAGGCTGCCGCTCGTCTTGCCGCCTGTATACAGGTACTGCAGGTACGTGGTGTTTGCACTTCCTACCACGTAGATGCCGATCCAGTCCGTAGCACCGCCAGGAAGGTTGGCGTAGGTCACGACGATGGGCTCCCCTGCTGAGAACGTCGCCTTGGCCGTCTTGACTGAGGGACCGCAGCTTCCCTCGGGCACGCCGCAACCGCACAGGCCCGGCACGATCTTACTGGGGTCACTCGCGCACCCGTCCTTGCAGTTCGCCGTGCCGTCACCGTCACTGTCCACGTCTGACACGCCACATCCGCAGGTTCCCGGGGCGGTTTTGGCCGGATCGTTCGGGCACTCGTCCACGACCCCAACGCGGAAGGATACCTTAGTCACGAGTGTATAGCTGTCGTTGTAGAACAACCGCGCCTCGTAGGCGCCCTCTGCCTGCGCACTGAAAGTCAGGCTGCCGCTCGTCTTGCCGGTATAGAAGTACTGCAGGTGCGCGGTGTTCGCACTTCCTGCCGTGAAGATACCGATCCAGTCCAGAGCGCCGCCGGGCAGGTTTGCGTAGTTCACGACGATGGGCTCCCCCACTGAGAACGTCGCCTTCGCCGTCGTAATAGAGGGAGTGCCGCCGCAACTTCCCTCGGGCACGCCGCAACCACACACGCCGGGTACGGTCTTGTTCGGATCGTTCGGGCACTGATCGGAGCTCGTCGCTTTCGGATGCACGAGCAGCGACGCGGGGATCTCGGCGAACGCGCCCCCGCTGCGACGATAACGCAAGAGTAAGGTCTCGCCGCCGTCGCGTTCGAAGAACTCGATCCGCATCGTGTGAGGGCCGGCCGCGAGCGAGATGCTCCCTGTCTTGGCGATAAGGCCGTGGATCCCGTCGTTGAGTATGACCTCACGATCGTCGATGCGAAGGCGAGAGCCGTCGTCGGACGAAAGCTCGAAATCGTAGGTTCCGGCGGTCGAGATCTGCACGCCACCCGTGAACACCAAGCCGAAGTTGTCCTTGGCAGCATAGCCGGCAACGTTGATGGTGGAGACGACGCTTTCGGCGTCTGCCGTGAGCTCACTAAAGTTAGGCAGAGTGGACCACTGGCCGTTGTAGTGCTTGCGGATAAGGCCCGGCTCAAATCCGGTGCATGTAAGCTCGGACACCCCGCAACCACAGACACCTTTCTTGGTCTTGTTGGGGTCCGTTGGGCACTCGTCGTTGCAGTCCCGAACGCCATCGCCGTCGGTATCGGTATCAGGGATCCCGCAGCCACAGAAGCCCGGATCCGTTTTGTTCGGGTCGGTCGGACAGCCATCAGAAGCGCAACCGACTCCGATCCTGCCACTCGTGTCGGCAGGGGCGAGCTCGCCGGTGCGGCACTTCGCTCCTGCGCCTTGAGACATGGTCACCTGAACCCTAGCCACCTCGCCAAGCTCGAGCAGGCGAACCTGAACGTTGCCGGGCAAGGTATATGAGGTATTGAGCGCAAGCCAACCATCACGATGGCCCGCGCTGGTCTTTGGCGTGGAGTCCAACCGGTAAAGGTCAGGGCGCACGGTCGCGCCGTCATTCGAGACGGACATCACGACCCGATCTAGGCCTCCCGCGCCCCCAAAGACACCGGCGCTCCTCTTTCGGTACTCGAGGTAGTAGTAGCTGGTCTCGCCCGGGATGGGAATGCGCAGACTGCGCACGCCACAGGTTGCCTCGATCGGACTAAGGTTAAACACCGCATTGCCGCCAGCGGTCACGTCCTGGCAGCTATCGAGCCAGCGCATGTACTGCTTCTGCGGCGCGCTGAAATGGCCGCCGGTGCAGTCCGCGGAGCCCATCACATCGAAGACATCTCCGTACTCGATGTCCGTGCATCCGGCCCGTTTCGACGCGTAGATACTTGTCCCGCAGGCGGTCGAATGCGAATGGTTCATCCCGAGGTTATGCCCGAGCTCGTGCGCGACCAACCTGCAGCTGAACGAATTGTTATACCAGGTTAGTAGCTGCCCGGTTCGACCCGGGCTGCCCACTTGCCCGAGTCCACCCCAGCCGCAACTCGACCCTGCCGGCAGAAGGAGTGCAATATTAGTATACCCGTTCAAATTCTTACCGTCAGCAACCGCGGCCGCTTTGGCGAGGTCCGCGATCTGGTAGCTGCGATTGGCGCAGTCCGACGTATTGACATTGTAGGGGCCGAAGACATCGCCCTCGAAGCTATCGATGCCATCTGAATTTTCGGTCAGGAAGGACCCTGCCGAGCCCGCCGTCTGGTTGACCTGGGCCCGAATCTGTTGCGCTGTGTAGCTCGGTGTGCCGAGCATGATCACAGCCACGCGGTGGAGCATGGGCGCACGCGTCCCCACGCCTGCGGCAGCCGTAGTGACCTCGCCGTTTGCACTGCTCCCGGCCGCTTGATCGTGGTCCACGCCCAGATGCTTCAGCACTGCGGTCGCCGTGAACGTGGGCACGCTCTGCGACTTCTCGTTGTTCCAGCGCCCGGCAAGCGCGAGTCGCTCGCCCGGTTGCACGATCCCGAGATCGCCCTCGAAGTGGACGCGAATGTGCAGCCCCGCGTCGGTCTCGACGTAGTACTGCACTTCAGCGCGATCGTGGTGCCTGGCGACTAGCACGTCGGCGGTGCCTTCGAGGGTGTCGCCCTGCGCGATTCCTCCATCGTCGCGCGGCGCTGCGATCGGCGTTTCTGGACAGGCCCACAGCCCCGCGCAGAACAACGTGACGGCTACCCACTGACAACGAATGGGAGAAGACAACATCATACGACCTCCAGCGCTCTGTGCGACGCTCAGATTGGTGCGGTCGACGACTTTGCCCCGCAGCAAGCTCCATGTCGTGGAGGTCTGGCGTCCTTCACACTACCTTTGGGTATCTATCCCAGCGAAGATTTTGTGTGTGCCGGACGTCCAAACAGATGGCGCTGAGCACGAGTCGCTTCGAGATCGTCAAGGAGGATTCGCTGTTGACCTTACCATCCGAAGTGAACTGAGCCTGCCCGTGAACCCGCTACGCGTCACTTCGGGGCTCCCTGGCAGATCCATGCCGTGATGGCCTCGAGCTCAGCCTGCGGGAGTGACGAGCCGGCCTTGGGCATCTGGGTGCCTGTGCACAAGTTCACGCCAAGCAGCTTTTGCACGAGATAGCTCGTCGACGGCTGTCCCGGACTCACCAGCAGGCGCGAGCCGCCGCACTGGAATGTCTTCACATTCACGAGCTCGACGTAAGATTTGGCAAGAGTAAGGTCCAATTCAGCCTTTGCTCTAAGGCCTGAATGGCAACCTGAGTTGGTGCAGTTTCGAGCGAGCACCGGGGCCACGTCTGTCGCGAACGAAACACTCCGATTCGAGCACGTGCACTTGCCTGCTGCGCAGGCCTGCCCCGGCGCACAAACGTTCCCGCATTTGCCGCAGTTCGCTGTGTCCGCGGACAGATCGATGCAATCGCCTCCGCAAGCGGCTCCGCCTCCAGGACACTCGCAGACGCCGGCGTTGCACATGGTGCCGGTGGGGCAGGCGTTGTCGCAGCCACCGCAGTGAACAAGGCTTGTGCTCGTATCGACGCATGCGCCCCCGCACACCTCGCCGCCGCCCGGGCAGGCGCAGCTCCCGTTCACACACGCCTTGCCCGCACCACAAGGCATGTTGCAGCCTCCGCAGTGCATCAGACTGGTGGAGGTGTCCACGCAGGCACTTCCGCACTTGGTCAGGCCGGCGCATGCGACCTGGGTTCCGCACCCCGTGGGTGTGCAGAACTTGCCCGCGCCACACTTGACGCCACATCCACCGCAGTTGAGCGGATCGGTTCGGAGCTCGGCACAACCGCTCGGACAAGTTTCAAGGCCCGCTCCGCACTTGCACACGCTTGCGGCGCATAGGGCGAAGGTTCCGCAAGATTTGCCGCACGCACCGCAGTTCTGTGCATCCGCCGCAAGATCCACGCAACGCGTGCCGCACTGCTCCAAGCTGCCAGGACAGTCACACCCGGAACCAACGCAGGCAGCTCCAGAAGGACATGCGATAGCGCAGCTTCCGCAGTGCGTGACATCCGTGCCCAGATCGATGCAGTCGGCACCGCCACAAGTCTCGCAACCGTTGCCGGTTCCCACGGCGCCATCGCCGCTGAGCGAGGAGACCCAGTCGCGAACGCACGCGATACCTTGGCTCGAGATGAGCGAGCCAGCTGGTGGCATCGGATCACCACAGTCAGCAGGCACCTTACCTTCTAGCTTGCGCACCAGCAGTGACTCATCGGGGCTTCCGGGTACGACGAGCCTCCAGCCGTCGCACGTTCCTGCGGACTGCCCGATCAGTCGCGCCGCAACGTCGCCGCTCGATAGATCGAGCGCGGCCGCAGCCATCGCGCCAAGGTGACACCCGGCCTGGGAACAAGTCGGCGTAAAAAGGTCGTTGCTCAGCGAGCCGATGTCGGGCGAGCAATTTGCGAACAGGTTGTCGCCGTTAGAACTGGCACCGGTAGAGTCATCCCCACTTCCACCGGGCCCCGAGGGCTCGCCCTTCGATCCGCATGCCAGCAACAGAGCGGTACACAAGATTAGACAGGCGCGCATGAACAACAAGAGTACGCGGCAACCGTTTTGGTTGAATCGTCTCGCTCCCCTAAGCGCAAATTTACCATAGCGCCTGCTCCGAGTCTCCTGCGCAGGCCCGGAGCGGGCGCCTCGCTAGAGCAGGCGACCTTGTGGTTGCTGGATGACAATGACTTACGATGCGACAGAACCGTCGAGCGCGCGGCCAGCAACGGCTAAGCTGCGCGAGCCTGACCGTCGGGCAACTTCCTGGAGATTCTCATGCCAATGTGTCGGACGCTTTATGCCCTGATCCCATGCCTCGTCGCGTGCGCGAGCGACGACCGCCCCCGAGTCGAGACGGAGGAGCCTGCCACCGGCGATGCGGCGCAACCCGCCAGCGATGCGGGGCATGCCGACCCCCAGCCGTTTGCAGAGCTCGTGACGCAGGGCATGGCGGACTACCTGGGTCAGGCGCGGGTGAGCGAGCGCGTGCCGATGGGCGACGAGGTCGTAGTGCGTTTCGACTCTAAGAGCGGTCCCAAGTGCCTGCGCGGTGCCTCTTACAACGTTACTTTCCGCGACAACCCGAGCTCGCAAGACCTCGTGATCTTCCTGGCCGGTGGTGGTGCATGTTGGACCGGGTTCTGCCGTGCCGCCGAGATCGCGGTGGAAGGTGTCCCTAACATGCAGATTCTGTCCAAAGAGCTCGCTGCGAACCCCGTGCGCGATTGGGACGTGTTGTTCCTGCCTTACTGCGATGGCTCGTTCTTCAGCGCCGACGCGACGTTCGACGAGGATGGGGATAAACGTGATGACCGCTTCCAGCTCGGCCTACGCAACCTCTCTGCGGCGCTCGACGTCGCGCGCGAGCAGTTCCCGAGCCCGCGCAGGATCTTCCTCGCTGGGAGCAGTGGCGGTGCTTACGGAACGCTGTTCGCGACGCCGCTGACGCGCGTGGTCTATCCGGACGTACCGATCTACGTGTTCAACGATTCGGGAATTGGAATCGGGAAGGGTGAATCCGACCCAGGATTCCTGACGCGCTTGGTCGAGGAGTATAAGTCGCAGCCGTTCATCCCGGCGTCATGTCCAGACTGCATCGCGAACGGGCACATGACGCGCTACATCGGCTGGCAGCTCGAGCAAGATCCAAACCTGAAGGTCGCGGGGTTCTCCTCTTACGGTGATGCGATTCTGGCGAAGACGTTCCTGATGGTGGGGCCCGAAACCTTCGGCCAATACGTGCAGCAAGAGGCTCGCCGGTTGATGGCAGGGCACGATAGGTTCAGAGCCTTCCTCGTCGAGGGTGGCGTTCACACGACACTCGGTGGCGATGCGCGCGAGATCGTGGGCGCCCCGCTGCCCGGCCTCGACCTAGGGAACATCGAGACCACGGAGCTCGACGGCGTGAACATCGCGACTTGGATCGAGCAGATGCTGGGCGATGACCCGGCGTGGGTGTCCCACGACGAACGCGCGGCTGCGCCCTGAGGGCCGAGGTTGTGAACATGTGTAGACCGAGTTAGTGCCGCACGCCGGGACCGTACGGCCCTAGTCGGGCGTGCCCGCGCCAGCGCCGAAGCATGCACTCCTGGCAGACACTCCGCAGGCCTTGTCGGCGGCGCGGCAGTCGCGGAGTGCGGAGGCCTCGGCCGGGCACTTCTGCTCAACGCAGCTCAGCTCCTTGCAGCCCGATGCGCCACCACAGCATTCGACGTTCTCGTACTCCGTGCGGCACGCCTTGCCCTCGCTCACCGAGCAGGCGAACGCGTTGCGGTTGAGGCACATCTCCCAGACCTCGATACCGGGGCAGTTCTTGTCGGAGTAGCAGTCTTCAGACTGGTTCATGCACACTTCGAGGCACCTGTCTCCGTCTGCTTGGGAGAACGTCGGCATCGGTCCAGTGTAACCCTGGATCTCCTTCTCAGTCATTTCGCGGTCGCAATCCTGCCAGGGATCCTCTGGGCCCGCGTCGGAGTTCTCGCCTCCGGTGACCGCTGAGTTGTCCGGCCCGTTGGTCTCGCCGTCGGTACTCTCTTTCTCGTCGCTGTCGCCGCAGCCGACACTGATCATGGAAACTAGAAGAACTAAGCTTATCCAGGCACGCATCGAATTCGTCCTCCACACTCGCAAGCGGAGAATTTCTTCGCCGCGCAGGCGCTTGTCCTATCTCAAGCGCCCTCCCTGCACCGGTCGAGTCTGCTCGATGCGGTGAGTTTTCACACCACGCGGGAGTGGTGCCCCGAACGTGGGCAAAGCGAGTACGGGAGGTCTTCTCAAACCGAAGGAGGATCCTTTTGGCGGGTAACGCTCACGCCATGCACAATTGCTACGCCGACGAGACACAGAGCGCCTATGCCGATCCACTGCGGAGGCACGTTGAGCATGTTGGCTGCGAGCGCCAGGCCCGTGATGAGGATCATGTAGCCAACTATGTAAATCGCGAACGACATAAGGTTTTCCCTTTCCTTGACTTCGTTTGCTTGTGGCGTGACGGCCAGTCGCTCTTTCCTCACAGCGTGGCACAACACGGAGACGATGTCGCCGCTGGTGATCCAGTGCTGTCCCATTTTGTCATCCGACCTCAATTGCGGCGTTCTTGCGTAGTATTTCCCGTCCTTTCCAGATCGCGAAAATGGCCGGATACACCGTGAGTTCGAGGAAGAACGAGGTCACGAGACCACCGACCATCGGCGCCGCGATGCGCTTCATGACGTCCGCGCCGGTGCCGGTACTCCACAGGACGGGAAGCAGACCTAGCAGCGTGGTCAGCACAGTCATGAGCTTCGGCCGGACCCGCTTCGCCGCGCCTTCGACGATCGCCTCACGCAGATCGACGAAGGACTTGATTCGTCCCTCATCGGACCAACGCTTGTGCGCAAAGGTCAGATAGAGAAGCATCACCACACCGGTTTCCGCGTCGAGCCCGGCAAGTGCGATCAGGCCGACCCAGACCGCGACACTCATGTTGTAGTCAAGGAGGTAGAGCAGCCAGATCGCGCCGATGAGAGAGAATGGTACCGCGAGCAGGACGATCGCCGTCTCCGCCGCCGACTGCGTGTTCCAGTACAGTAAGAGGACCACCAGGAGTAGCGTGATCGGCACGACGAGTGTCAGCTTGGCCATGGCGCGCTCGAAGTACTTGAACTGCCCTGCCCAACCCAACCTCACGCCGCTTGGGAGCTGGACCTGCTCGGAGATCACGCGGCGTGCGTCCGCGACATAATCGGCGATCGGCCGGTCCGTGTCGACGAAGACAAAGCCCACAAGTTTGCCCTCCTCGCTGCGGATCATGGGAGGACCGCTGACGAACTCGATATCGGCGACTTGGCTGAGGGGGATTTGCGCACCGGTCGGGGTACTGATCAAGATCTGACCCAGCAGATTCGGGTCGTCACGATATTCCCGCGCGTAGCGCACGCTGACTGGGTAACGTTCGCGCCCCTCCACCGCGGTCGACACGGCCATGCCGCCCACAGCCGTCATGATGACCTCGTTGACGTCACGGACTCTGATGCCGTGACGGGCGGCATCCGCTCGCCTTACCCGCACGTCGACATAGAAGCCGCCCAGCGAGCGCTCAGCGAATGCGCTGCGGGTTCCAGGAATCTGGCTGACCGCTTTCTCGATCGCGATGGCGGTGCGCTCGATGACACTCAGGTCGTCACCGAACACCTGAATTCCAAGCGGACTGCGCACTCCGGTGGCCAGCATTTCGGTGCGCGTCTGAATCGGCATCCACCAAATATTCGGCATACCCGGATACGACAGCTTTTCGTCCATCTCCTTGACGAGCCCCTCCCACGTGAGGCCCTCCCGCCACTCCGACCTCGGCTTGAGCACGATGGTCGTCTCTGCCATGCCGATGGGAGCCGAGTCTGTTGGTGAGCGTGCGCGACCCATTTTGCCGAACACGCTGACGACTTCAGGAAACTGCTTTAGCTGGCGATCCATCTGTTGCAGTACATTGGCTGCTTCGGTGGTCGACATGCCTGGTGGGGCAGTCGGCATGTAGAGGATGGCGCCTTCGTTGAGTGGAGGCATGAACTCGCTACTTAGACGCGTGAAAACCGGAATCGTCAGCACCATCCCAAGCACAGACAGAGCGATCACGGTTTTGCGATACTGCACCACCCAGCGCACAACGGGGACGTAGAGCGCCACCAGCCAACGATTGAGTGGGTTCTTATCCTCGCGCAAGATCTTGCCGCGAACGAAGAGTGCTGCAAGCGCGGGCGTGAGTGTGACCGCGAGAATCGCGGCGAAGCCCATCGAATAGGTCTTGGTGAATGCGAGCGGCTTGAACAGACGTCCCTCCGTGCCCTCGAGGGTGAACACCGGAAGAAACGATACCGTGATGACTAGCAGCGAGAAAAAGATGGAAGGCCCTACTTCCTGCATCGCCTTGATGAGCGCATCGCGCCGAGGGCCGACCTGGCCCCCCTCATCCCATTCCTCGATCTTATTGTGGATGTTCTCGATGATGATGATCGACGCGTCCACCATCGCTCCGACGGCGACGGCGATTCCGCCGAGCGACATGATGTTTGCAGTGAGTCCCTGATAGAACATCGGTATGAAGGCGATCAGCACAGCCAGCGGCAGCGTGATGATGGGGACCAAGGCACTTCGTGCATGCAGCAAGAACAAGAAGATGATGATGCTGACGACAATCATCTCCTCTATGAGCGTGTGCTTGAGCGTATCGATCGAGTCGCGAATGAGACCCGAGCGGTCGTAGACGATGGTTAGCTCGACACCTTTCGGCAGGCTGCGGCGCACTTCTTCGATACGTGCTTTGACAGCATCGATCACCGTGAGCGCGTTCTCTCCGTAGCGCATGATCACGACGCCTCCCACGGCCTCGCCGTCGCCATTGAGCTCGGCAAGGCCGCGCCGTTCGTCAGGCCCGAGACTCACGACGCCTACGTCGCGCAGCAGGACGGGAGTTCCGGACTTCCCAACCTTGAGTGGAATCTGTCGAATGTCTTCGAGATTCTCGATGTAGCCCCGACCACGGATGACGTGCTCGTGACCGGAGATCTCGAGGGTTCGGCCGCCCACGTCTTCATTCGATTCGCGCACCGCGCGCACCACCTCGTTGATGGATACGCCGTAGGCTCGAAGGCGCACAGGGTCGACCTGCACCTGGTACTCTTTGACGTAGCCGCCCACGGACGCGACCTCTGCTACGCCGGGTACGCTCGAGAGCGCGAAGCGGATGTTCCAGTCTTGAAGCGAGCGAAGCTGCTGCAGGTCGTTCTTGCCGCTCTTGTCGGTCAGCGCGTATTGGAACACCCAGCCCACGCCGGTCGCGTCCGGTCCAAGCGACGGATTGACGCCTTCAGGCAGGTCGTCTTGGGCCGAGCTCAGATACTCGAGCACACGACTGCGTGCCCAGTACATGTCCGTTCCTTCCTCGAAGATGACGTAGACGAACGACATGCCGAACATCGATTGCCCGCGCACGAAGTTCACCTTCGGGGCCGCGAGCAGCGAGCTCGAGATCGGATACGTGATCTGGTCTTCCACCAGGTCTGGGCTCTGGCCCGGCCACTCCGTGAAGATGATCACCTGCGTGTCGGAGAGATCTGGGATGGCGTCCAGAGGCGTGTTCTTGAGGGAGTAATATCCCCACACCCCGACGCAGGCGACGAGGAAGACCGTAAGTAGTGGCTTGCGCGCGCAAGCGGCGATCAACCGAGCGATCAGGCCCTGCTCCGCTCCGGGACTACTCGGTTGCATCGCTGCTCTCCCAGTACTTCGCCGCGGAACGAATCCGGCTTTCGGCCGCGATCAGGAAATTTCCCGACGTGACGACGACCTCTCCTTCGGACAGGCCTGAGGTGACTTCGTACAACCCATCGACATGAGCACCCAGCTCGACGGTCTTCGGCTGCAGCTTGCCTTCACCGAGATCCACGAACACCAGGCGGCGCGGCCCCGTGTAGACGACCGCGGAGTCGGGCACCGACAGCCGCTCGCCGAGGTCGACCTGGACGAGGACGTTGGCGTACATGTCAGGTTTGAGCTCGAGTCCCTCATTCTTGAGCACGACGCGTATCGTGCCGGTTCGTGTCTGCGCATCCAGATTCGGATAGATGAAATCGACCTTACCGTCGAAGGACTTTCCAGGAATGTAGGGCAGGCTCACCTGCACGCTCTGATTCACCCGCACGTGCGGCAAGTCAGACTCATAGATCGCAGCGTCGATCCAGATTTGGCTGAGATCCGCGATTCGGTACACGCGCATGCCCGCTTCGACGCGCGCTCCGTCGACGATCGCTTTTTCGATCACATAGCCGCTTGCGGGTGATGCAATCGGCACGTTTTGTTCAGCCTCGCCCCGTGTCTCGAGGGCCGAGATCTGCGCGTCGCTCATGCCGAGAAGGCGCAGGCGAGTGCGCGATGCCTGGGCAAGCTGCGCGCGCAGCTCGTTGCCTTCATTCTGGCGGTTTGCGCTGGTCAAGTGTTCGAGTTGAGCCGCGTAGAGCTCCGGACTGTAGAGCGTGAACAGGGTCTGCCCGGCCCTGACTCGTTGGCCCGTTTCGTCGACCACAAGGTGCTGCACCCAGCCGCTCATCCGCAGGTTGACGTCGTGCAAGCGAGTCTCGTCGTAGCGAACGGCGCCTACCGCACGAACCTCCAGTGTCATCGGTCGCCTCTTCACGGCATCCGTGCGCACACCGATGCGCTGCCGGCGAACTTGGTCGACGAAGATGGTGCCGGTCGAGACCTCCTGCTTGGAAACCGGAGTCAGGTCCATGGCACAGATCGGGCACTTTCCAGGGCCACTTTGTTTGACGGACGGATGCATTGCACACGTGTAGTGGGAGATCTTGCCGCCTGCTCCCGCTTGCTCGTGCTTGTGCTCGTGCTCGTCGCTGGTCAACTCACTAACTGGCGCTCCTTCCCATGG
>JBKJIA010000331.1:0-3987 GCA_046598735.1 Polyangiales bacterium | reverse complement strand
CGCGCCAATTTTAGGAACGGCTCCCAAGCTTCAGGCGGTGACGGTGGGAGCGCGTTCGACTCAGACGGTTTGGCGCTAGGCATGCATCGCACCTGCCGGCAGGTGCCGGCGGGATGGCGGCCCGACCATCCGTTGTCCTGCAGCGCGGTTCGCACGCTGCACCCTTGCAAGAAACACGGGCAGCGTCGCATGAAGGCGTGATGAGGTCGAGCGCTTGCGCAGCGTCGACTTTCCATGAACCACGGGCCGCGTGCCCGGCTGCGGAAAGGGGTGCTTTCTGTACGTATCCGGATATCTTTGCAGCTCAAAGCAACTTACTTGCAGAGCCAAGCAAATAGGCGGCTCACGGCACGGTGCGGCAGATGACGGGAAAATACCAATCGACAACTGACCCGGTGGGTGTGCGTTCTCGATGGGCGAGCTTTCAAGACAGATTGGGAGCTTTGCTGGGCTGCGCTCCGGAGGCGCGCAAGGCCCTGCTGTCTGACATGTTGACCCGCACCCCCGCCGAAGCGACCGCGTACTGGCTGCAACTCGTGGTTGCGACCGGTATTGCAACCTTTGGTCTCGTTCTCGACAGCACAGCGGTCGTGATCGGAGCCATGCTGATAGCTCCACTCATGACGCCCATTGTGGGCTTGGGCATGGGACTTGCGGTGGGCTCGCCATTTCTCGTCTTACGCTCAGCAGGCCGAGTGCTGTTGAGCATTAGTGTTGCTATCGGTGGGGCTGCGATCATCACGAAGCTCTTACCTTTCAACGAGCTCACTTCCGAGATCGCAGCTCGAACGACGCCCACTGCTCTCGACTTGTTTACGGCCGCATTCTGTGCCGTCGCGGGAGCGTACGCGAGCATGCGTCCAGGCTCAGGGACTGCCGCGACGGCTGCGGGAACATCGATTGGCATCTCGCTCGTCCCACCTCTTTGCGCAAGTGGGTATGGTGTCGGGACGGCTCAGTGGGAAGTTGCCCGCGGCGCCGCGCTGCTCTTCACCGCCAACTTCGCCGCGATTGTCGTGGTGTGCACGATCGCGTTTGTCGCAGCCGGCTTCAACCGCCTCAATGTCGCGGAGCTCGAAGCGCGCGAGCTTGCCAGGGCGCAGGGTGAGCCAATCGCCCGTGCCATCGCGCTGCGTCTCGCGGGCATCTTTGCCTCGCCGGGTGGGCCAGTGATGCGTCTGTTGCTGCCATTCGCGCTGCTTGCAGCCGTGTACTTCCCCCTGCGCCACGCCCTCGACCAGGTTGCCTGGCAAATCCGCGTGCGAAGCGCCGTGAATGAAGCGCTCGCGCCACTGCTCGGGCACGTCGTGCAGTCGAAACTGCGCGTAGAGCGTGGAGAGGTGGAGCTCAAGCTGCTGCTGATCGGCACCACGGACCAAGCTGAGGGCGCACAATCAGACCTTACCTTTGAGCTGGCTAAGGTAGCAGGCGTTACGCCGCTCGTGGAGGTTGTCGCGGTGCCTGATGCGCGTGCCCTGTCTGGGCTCGCTGCGCGCCTGCTGGATGCGCCCACGCCAGTAAAAACCGAGCCTCCTGCGCCAGCGCCTGGCCCACAACTGCTCGAAGCGCACGCGCGTATTCGCGAAAAGCTCGATCAGTTTTGGCCGTCAACCCACGCGGGCGCGCTGGCCGCCGCGTGGTTCTACCCGGGCTCGGCGCGTGTGCTCAAGGTGGCCGTGACCCATATCGGAACTCCCCTTGACGCCGTCTCACGAGAGAGTGTGTCTCGCGCCTTGAAGATCTCACTGGATCAGACGGTAGAGCTTATCGACTTACCCATTCCAGGCGAGCTCGAATTGAGCGACTCCGCGAACCAAATGGAGGCGTTCGAGCGTGCGGTAGAGCGAGCCCGCAGCACATCCGCGATTGCGCTTTGCATGGAGGAGCCCGAAGTGCCGCCCGAAGTGCCGCCCGAAGTGCAACGCCGCCGCGAGCTCAATGCCCGTTCCGTCCTCGCTGAGCGATTGCATGGTGCTGTCGAGGGATTACCAAACGTAACGTGGCTTAGTGGCCCGGCTTGGCGCGCGCGATTCACCCTCGGTAGTTGCCGTCCAACCCCCGAGCCTTCCACATCGCCACCCCCATGAAGGAAAGGGGGCCTTTGGCTTCAAAGTGCTAGGTTGGAGCCCTCACGTTGCATTAGATTTGATTTGACCTCCAATCACTTTCGGTCAGCTACCGTAAGGAGCTCGATGACTGTTCCTTTCGAACCTAGCCAGCTCGGCGCTACCTTGGATTTCATGCGCGTCTTGTGGGCGGTCGATCATGCTCTGCAGAGCCGAAGCAAGCGCATGAAGGCGGAGTTGGGCATCACCGGCCCACAACGACTCGTGCTGAGGTTGGTGGGGCGCTTTCCAGAAATCTCGGCCGGGCAACTTGCCGAGCTGCTCCACATTCATCCCAGCACATTGACGGGTGTGCTCAAACGATTGGTCGCTCGGGCGGCCTTACGCCGGGAGGTCGACCCACACGACGCTCGCCGCATGCGGCTGGAGCTGACTCAAGCGGGCAAGCAACTGGATGATCACCAAGCGGGCACGGTAGAGCTTGCAGTTCGTCGTGCGCTGGCACGGGTGGATTCAGACCAGATTGCTGCGGCGCGGCAGGTTCTGCTCGCTCTAGCAGAAGAGTTGCAGCGCGATGACCGGTAGCTAGCCCCGTTGGGGCATCACGCCGCGTCATGGCTGAGCGAATCCACGGCAGAAGATATATTTTGAGCACAAACAAAATGGTGCTAGTGTGGTTTTCGTTCTGTTGCCGAGTTGCCCTTCGCCGAGTCGTCTCGATCAGGACATCGCCTGTGCAAATGAGCTCACGATCCGAAGGAGCTAGCCAGAGATGGGAACGCTAGAGCCCCTTACGCAGGTGGTTCAGGAGCTGATCCGAGAGCGGATTCACTCCATTGAAGAGTTAGAGGCGCTAATGCTGCTCCGAGCGGAGCCCTTGCGCCATTGGAGTGATAGCGCGGTCGCCGAAGCGCTAAAGATCAGCCCCGCCCTCACCCGTTCGGCTCTGCAACTATTGGTCCAGAAGGGCCTATGCAGCGCTCTATCCTCTGACAATAGCTCCACTAAGTTCGACCCCGAAACGCCCGCCCTGGAGGCTCGGGTGGAGCAGCTCGCCGAGGCGTACGGCGCGCATCGAATCGAGGTGTTGGTCTTCATTTCTCAGTCTGCGATTTCACGCGTTCGCAGCGGCGCGCTTCGCGTCTTCGCTCAGGCTTTTTGCATTTCTTCGGAGAAGAAGCGTGGCTGAAACGATCTACACCCTATGCGCCCTGCTGAGCAGCGTTTGTGCCTTCCTACTCCTTAGGCAACGACGGGGCGCGGCAGGTTACCTTATCCTCTGGAGCGGAATCGGCTTCCTGGGGCTCGCGCTAAGCAACATCTTACTGGTGGCCGACCTTGTGCTGCTCCCGACGGTGGACTTGGCCGTTTGGCGCACGGGGACGGCTGTGGTTGCCATGTTGGCCTTACTATTCGGTTTCGTCTGGCAACCGCGTTAGAGGAGCACTTGTCATGTCGCAATTCATGTGGGGTATGCTGACGATGGCCAGTCTCGTTTCAAGCTTGTTCCTGGCCCGCTTTTATGTCGATAGCCGCGATCGTTTGTTCGCGATCTTTGCTGTGGCTTTTGCCGTCTTGGCGATGCATTGGACTCTACTCGCAGCGGTCCCCGCGGCGTCCGACAGTCGCCCGCTTGCATACCTCCCGCGCTTGGTCGCCTTTGGTCTGATCTTCGTCGCGATTGTCGACAAGAACCGAAGGGGATGAGCGCGCCGGACCTACCCTGGTGAGCACACTAAGTCGCATCCGCCCTGTCTATGCCGTCAAGAGCGGGCGACTCAGACTTCGTGATGCATTCGGAAAGTCGGAAAGTTCTTCGTTTCTTCCATTCAGCTCGGCACCGGATCCGCTCTTGGGCGTGAGGGACCCACCGTCCAGATCTGTGCGAGCATCGCCAGTGCGCTCGGCCGTCTGTTTGCCA
>JBKJIA010000282.1:0-3790 GCA_046598735.1 Polyangiales bacterium | reverse complement strand
GCGGCCATTACCAAGCCACTGCGCCCGCCCACGACCGCCTCCAAGAACAGCTTACCCACGTCTGGTGCGTTGGCTGCGCTGCAGACAGGGGGAGTCGAGCCGCTATCTCCACTCGTGCTGCTGCTGGTGTTGCTGCTGCTGCCGTTGCCGTTGCTTGCGTTGCCTGCGTTGCCGCTTTGCGTGCCGTTGCCGCTTTGCGTGCCGTTGCTCGCGCCCGTGGCTCCATTATTGCCGCCCCCATCGGACTTCTTGGGTGAGGACGAGCTAGAGCAGGCAGCCACGAGGGCCAAGCAGGCAAGGTTTGTTCGTAATGAGAGGCAGCGCATGCTTGGACTCTACCAGTCATTCTGCGCCGCTGTCAGCTGGCAAGCTTGCTCCCATTGTTGGGAGGGGATGACTCCGAAAGAGGAGTGCTTAAACTAAACTAAGCCCGCGTTTGAGGGAGGTGTCCCATGAGCATCACTTGTGCTGCCCTAATGTGTCACGCGCCCATCGTGGTGCCTGCCATCGCGGGTTCGCGTGCGGAAGATTGCGTCAAGACTACCCAAGCCATGCGTGCTGTGGCAAGCGCGCTGGTAGCCCATCACCCTGACGTCTTAGTGGTGGTCACGCCGCACGCGCCGCGTCAGCGCACGGCTTGGGGCATCGTACACGACGCAGAAATTGCGGGCAGTTTTGAGCGCTTTGGCCGCGCCGATCTGAGCGAAACCTTCCGGGGTGCACCGCGGGCCGCACAGGCACTCGAAGCTGCAGCGCGTGCGCTTGGGTTACCGGTCAGTGTCAGTGACGGCATCGAGCTTGATCATGGGGCGCTCGTGCCCCTTACCTTTGTCCGTGAAATGGGCTGGTCCGGCCCCACGTTGATCGTGGCATTACCCCATCCCGGCACGCAGACCGAAGACGCATTTGGGCACGCCATTACCCAGGCCGCGGAAAGTTGCCACGAGCGCTGGGCGGTCTTGGCCTCGGGTGACATGAGTCATCGCCTGATTCGCGGGGCACCCGCTGGTTACCATCCGCGTGCCAAAGATTTTGATTCCGCCTTCGTGAGTTGCCTGCGCAATGGGGATTTGCGCGCGGCCGTGTCACCGGATCCCGTGCTGCAGGAGCTTGCGGCCGAAGACGTGGTGCAATCGACGCGCGTAGCGGCGGCCGCGGTTCGCTACGAGTCGCGCGGCCTTGACGTGCTCTCCTACGAAGGGCCGTTTGGCGTGGGCTACGCGGAGGCGGTCTTATATTCCGATCGCGGTGCGGTTGAACCTTACGGTCGCGTTACGAGCTTACGGCCTGCGCGCGACGACGATACGGCACCTTACCTTGTGCTCGATCGCGATCCGCCCGAGCAGCTGCTCCAGATTGCGCGCGACGCGATCGAGCACGCGCTGACGGGGCGCAACTACCAAACACCGGCCCTTGCCGCCCCATGGGACCGCGCGCGCGCCGTGTTTGTCACGTTGCGCAGCCCAGACGGAACCTTGCGCGGTTGCGTTGGCCGCACCGAGCCCATGCTTCAGAGCTTGGCTGAAGAGGTTGCAGACAACGCCGTGGCTGCGGCGCTCCGCGATCATCGGATGGCGAACGTGGAGCTCAGCGAGCTCGCCGATTTGCGCATCGAAGTCAGCGTGCTCGGCGCGCTCGAAGCCATCGCCAGCAGCGCGCAGCTTGACCCTCAAGAATACGGCTTGGTCGTGCAGCAAGGATCGCAACGCGGCGTGCTCTTGCCCAACGTGGAGGGCGTGAATACGCCGCAAGAACAGCTGCGTATGGCCATGAGCAAGGGCCAGGTCACAAGCCACGCGCCCTACCAGCTGCGACGCTTTCACGTGCGAAAAGTGTGCAGCAGATGAGAGCTTCACCACCCTTCTGAGTTGGTGCGGTGGCAACTTGCCTTCATAGTGCGCGCGCGCTTGCGGTCTGCGCGCGAAAAGCCTTGGGAGTTGTCAGCTGAGCGAGCTTTTTGTAATTGGCGACGAGCACACCGGAATGCGCCTCGATCGGGCGTTATGCGAGCGCTTTGGGCTATCCCGTGCGGTGGTGAAACGCATGATCGAGCAAGGGTGCGTGCAGATTGCGGGCAGGCCCACGCAAAAAGGCATGTTGCTGAGCGCGGGCATGCGGCTTGCCGTGCAAATGCAAGTCGAGGACGTGGTGGCGATCTCCGATCCCGACATGCAGCTCAAGATCCGCTTCGAAGACGACGCGTTGGTCATCGTCGATAAACCTGCGGGCGTACCGAGTCATCCGCTGCGCGCAGGCGAGCTCGGTTGTGCCGCGAACATGCTCTTGGCGCACTATCCTGAGATGGCAGGCGTCGGCTACGGACCTCGTGAGCCGGGACTGGTGCATCGGCTCGACAATGACACAAGCGGCTTACTGATCGCGGCCCGCACGCAACAAGCATTCATCGCATTACGCGATGCACTGATCGCGGGCGAGATCGAGAAGACATACTTGGCGCTGGTGTCGCGCCCGATTGCCGCGCCGCGCACACTGTCTTTGGCACTGCAACCAAGCCAAAAAAATAGCCGTCGCGTGGAGGTCAACAGCGATCCAACCGCGCGTCCTTCCGTGACCGAGATCGTGCGTTGCGAGCCGCGTGGCGCATCTTACTTAGTCGAGGCGCGCGCTGCCCATGCTTACCGTCACCAGATTCGCGTGCACCTTGCGACCGTCGATGCCCCGATCGTGGGCGACGTGTTGTACGGCGGCGAGCAAGTGCCTGGCATCGATCACCACTTGTTGCACGCTGCGCGCGTGCGCTTTCGGCATCCCGAGCGCGGGCAGTGGATCGAAGTCGAGAGTCCGCTGCCCAGCGAGTGGCCATAGCGGTCGACGCAGCATGGTGGCCCTCGACGTTCGGGGTGAAAGTCCGTGAGACAACAGGGAGTGCGCGGGCGGCCCGGCGGTTGCTTTTGCGCGACACCGAGCGCATAGCAGCGCGGAGCCGACCTTGAGGAGGGCCGTCCTTGAACTTCAATCAGCAGAAATGCGCGCTCGTGGAGGCACTCTTACCGCTCTGTCCGTTCGTCGCGGTGGACGCGACTCAGCCTGGCGTGAACGTTCCAAGTGGCCTCAATCGCACGGATTTGGTGCTGCGGGTGGGGCGCGATCCGCGCGTGATGGGCATGCCTGACCTGGTGCTGAATGAGGTCGGCTTCAGTGCCACGATCGTGACGCAAGGCGCCCGCCATCACGTGACGGTCCCGTGGGAAGCGTGCAGTCGCCTTTGGATCGCGGAGCCGTACACGGGTCCGATCGTGATGTGGCCCGAGGCGGCCCAGGCGCCCAAATCGACGCCGCCCAGTCGTCCGCCCATGTTGCGCGTGGTGAAGAATCCGCCCAGCGATTCCTGACGCGCGGCTAGTGCGTCTTGGGCCGGGATGACTAGGCTGTGCGGATGCGAACCATTCTCAGTGTGACAGCGGCCGCGTGCCTGCTGACGGCAGCCACGGCAAATGCCCAAGACCACCCGACGACGCAGCCTGCGCCCAAGCCAGGCGCGGCCGAGCACGTGGAGCGCGCGGGCTCAGAGCTCAAAGCCGCGGGCAAGGTCGCGAGCGACGAAGCGCGCGATGCGCTGCACGAAGCGGGTGAACACGCCAGCGAAAGCATGCGTGAGGCGCGCGCGAAAGCGGCGTCATTCTTCGAGGGAGCGCGTGAGCAGGTGCGCCGAGCTTTGCTAAACGCAGCCGACGGCCTCGACTCCGATCAGGGCACAGGCGATCGAGAAAAGGCGCGTACGCAGCGGCAAGAGCTGGCACGGGTCGAGCGATGGCGCGCCTTGCGTGAA
>JBKJIA010000118.1:0-9866 GCA_046598735.1 Polyangiales bacterium | reverse complement strand
CTTTGATGCGCTCTACCTTACCCTCTACGCACACGGCGCCGAAAAGTAACACCTCGCGCGTTCCAGCTAGCGCCAGCGGATCGAGCCCGCCAAACGTCAAAGGAATGTCAATCTGCTCGAAGCTCACCACGCGATTCTTGTCCGTGGGCAGCGGCTGCAAGACTTCGGCCGGGATTTCCGCGACGCAGAACAGGGAACCGCCGGGCGCTTTGCCGCCAACGCAGACCGACACAGAAGCAGACAGCTGCTGGTCGAGTGGTAACGGCGCAGGCTTGCTCGAACGTGCGACCTGGATCTTCATCGTAAATGCGTCGCCCACGCGTGGCCATGGCTGTGCCACGTCGTTCTTTGACTCGACGCGTGCCCCCATCAGCTTGGGTTCATCGACTTCATAGGCTTCGGTGAAGCCTGTGTTGCAAGCGGTCGACAGCAGGGCGATCCATGCGAGATGCTTTTTCATAGCTCGCCTCTCAGACCAAGAATGGGGATGATCGGGACGCCGCGCACGGGAGCACCCTGCTTGAAGTTGTAGTTGTACTGGGTGCTTTCGCGGTTGGTGGCGTTGTAACTATTCTGCACATCGAGGTAGGCGGCGAGGCGCCAAGCGGCGAAGGTCCAAGTCTTCTCTACGCGCAAATCCAAGCGATTGAAGGCCGGGTTGCGCGATGTGTTGATCTTGCCCGACTGGGCCTGCGGCGCATACAGGCGCGTGGCCAGATCCACATAGTCATATCCGACGACCGGCGTGATGGGATTGCCCGTGACGTAGCGGAAGGTCCCGCCGACTTCCCAACCCTTACCAAGTCTTACGGTGCTGGCGAGCGTCAGGATGTGCGTCTGATCGAAGTCGAACAAGCGCCAGCCTTCGCCGCGGTCGTTGCGCTGGCTGCGCATCAACGTGTACGAGAGAAAGCCGAAATAGCGGCCCTTGGGCTTGGCGCGACCGGCGACTTCGAGGCCATAAATGCGGCCTGTTCCGTCGTTGATGAAAAGCGGCTGAGCGGGATTGAAATCAGGGCTGCTAGGGTTCGGAGCGCTCACCACGCGGTCGTAGATCTGCTTGTAAAAGCTTTCGACGTTGAGCGAGAGGGCGTCCGTGAAATCGTGCTCCACGCCCACGTCGTAGTGCACGCTGCGAATGGGGCGCAGATTCGCGTTCCCTAGCACCGGCGACGACTCTTGCGGCTCGGGCGCCTGACTGAACACGCCCACGCCGCCCTTGACGCGCCAGGCGTCGGTGAACGAGTAGATGCTGACGAGGCGCGGGTCGAACGCGAACGACGCATTGTCCTGAAAGTAGTCGAGGCGCAGACCCGGCATGATGCGCAGCTTTTCGATGGGCCTAAGATCGAGCTCTACGTAGCCAGCCGGCAAGACGCGTCCGCGTTGATCACGAATGCGCGTCACGGGCAGCACGCCGAAAGAGCCTTGCATGTTGTTGGCGCCCTCTTGCTGCTGGGGCGGGGGACCCGTGTACTGGACGTCGAAGAAGTCGATAAACGTGTCCGTGCCCGCGATCATTTGCACGCGCGGGCTGATGCGATAGCGCCACTCGCCGCGTGCGTAGATGTTGTTGACCAAAAGGTCGAAATCGAGCTCGGGGCCGAACGAGAACTTCTGTTTCACCCGCCCAAAGCCAACCGTGATCTTATGGTCGAGATTCTTCGAGTACTGATGCTCCCAACCTACCTGTTGGCGATGGAAAGATAGACCGAACTCTAGCGAGCGAATCGAAGGATCCGTATCGGGTACTTCGGCAAACAAGATGTCGAGCCTGTCGCTTGAACCGTAAGCTCCGATCTTGAGCTTGTCTTTGTCGGTCACGCGCCAGGTGACGAAGCTCTGGTAGTCGTAATAGACCGGCGCAGCGAACGCACCGAAGGTGCCCTCGGGGATGGTGGCTCTGGCCACCTCGCCGAAGTAACTGCGACGACCTCCCACTAAGAAGCTTGCGTTCTTGCTGAGTGGGCCCTCTAAGACGAGCGACGAATCGAGGGGTAGGTTGACGTCGATGACGCCGTGGTAACCGTCAGATCGCGGATCGCGTACGCCCACGTCGATGATGCCGCCGATTTGCCGGCCGTAACGCGCGGAGAAGTTGCCCGGATAGAAATCGATGCGCTCGAGTGCCCGCGAGTTGATGAAGCTTGTCAGACCGCCGAAGTGATAGAGCAACGGAACTGGCATGCCCTCCAAGAAGACTTGCGAGTCAGTCGGGGCCGAACCGCGAATCAAGATCAAGCCCGCACCGAGCGGCGGCCGCGAGACACCTGGTAAGAGCTCGATCGTGCGCAAGGCGTCGCCACGCGTGCCGGCTACGCGCGTGAGCTCTTCGCGTTCGATGGTGCGACGCACGACCTCGCGCGGTGGTGCTTTGACACGGGCCACCGCGCCGAAGGACCACTCCTCGTCTTCTTTGGCCTTTGCGCTGAGACGATAGGTAACGGTGGT
This sequence comes from Polyangiales bacterium, assembly GCA_046598735.1. Classification (GTDB taxonomy): domain Bacteria; phylum Myxococcota_A; class Polyangia; order Polyangiales; family DASUME01; genus DASUME01. The sequence continues at coordinate 7,415 of JBKJIA010000118.1, read as the reverse complement.
GACTTCGCCCGCGGCGACATCTTCCTGTTGCGTCAGCGCCGCGAAACCTTCGGCGCTGATGCGTGTTTCGTAGTTGCCAACACTCAGACCCTTGCTGATGGCCTGACCTTTTTCATCGCTGACCATACGTTGTGCAAAGTTTGGATCGCTGGCGGTGCTCAGCAGGATTTCTGCGCCTGCGACGGGCTGACCTTTGGCATCGAGCACGCTGACTTCGAAGTCGCCCGTGATCGGCGCTTCGGGTGCGGTCACGGTCTCGGGCGCAGGGAGCTTGAAGTCGTAGCTATAGGTGATGCGGGCGCGCATCGGCACGTCGCCCTTCATGGCGGGCACGAACAAGAAGCGGCGCACGGCCGAGAGCGCAAGCTCATCGAAACCGTAACCGACCGGAGTAGTCGCGAGCTCTGCGCTTTCTACGTACCCATCCGTGCCCACGATTGCGCGCACCACCACGCTTGGCTCTAGCTTCTGCTCGCGCCCCTCGTCGGGGTAACCGGCATCGACGAACACTTGCAGCTGGGGCGCACTGACTTGATTGGGATCGATGGGCGCAGACGGTGTGCCGCTGTCGGCCGGCGCGGGCGTGACTAGCGTTGGCGGAAGCGCACCAGGCACGGGCGCGCCAGGCGCAGCGGGAGGCGACGTTGGCGCGAACGGCGAACCGACAACCTGCGCATTCGCTACGGGCACGAACGCGACGGGCGCGAACGCTACGGGCAAGAGCGCGACAAACAAAAGACAAGCGGGGCGCGTCATGGGCCTGGCATGTCTATCAGCCACCTGCTGCTCTAACAAGCCTTAGGGCCAGCGCACGAATAACTTCCTGGCTTCTACGCTGATCACAGACCCTTACGCGTTCGCACAAGCTCGTGTTGTGGCGTGCTGGGGCTGCGACTAGGCTGCGCGGCCTATGCAGTTGCGAAGAATCAGGCTGATCCTTGCCCTTGCTCTATGGGCGAGTGCATGTGCCGGCACGCCTACCCCCAAGCCCGTTACGGCCAAGGCGGCAGCGCCCGAAGTTGCGCCCGAGAATATGCAGTCCGATCACCTTGCGCCTGCTGCGCGCGATACGGCGGTGGAGCGAATTTTCCCATTGGGACCGTCCAATACGGCGCCCAAGCGCGGTGGTGTTAGCGCCAAAGTTACGGCGCTCGTGTGCTCGGATTTCGAGTGTCCCTTTTGCGCGCGCCTCAAGCCCACCTTGGATGAGCTAGAGGAAAACTATGGCGAGCTCTTGCGCATCGAATGGCGCAACTGCCCGTTGCCATTTCACGAGCATGCAATGCCGGCCGCAGAAGCATCGGTCGAAGTGTTCACGCAAGCGGGCGACAAGGCTTTCTGGGCCTTTCACGACGCGTTGTTTGCGCATCAAGATGCGCTCGAAGCGAGCAAGCTCGTGCAGTACGCGCACGGCATCGGCGGAGTGGACAGCGCCAAGGTGGCCGCGGCGCTCGCGGACCATCGTCATGCCGAACGCGTGGCCAATGACCTACGCACAATTGCGGAATCGGGCGCAGCCTCCGGTGGTTTCGGCACACCTGCCACGTTCATCAACGGGCGCATGATCGCTGGCGCGCAACCTTACGAAGTATTCGAAGACGCGGTGGAACGTGCGCTGCAAGAATCGCCTGCCGCACGCAAGCAAGCCGAGGCCGAGAGTGCCGTCGCCTATCCGGTGGCGCGGGTCAGACACATCTTGATCCAATGGCAAGGCGTGCGCGGCGCCGGCGAAAACGTCAAACGTACGAAAGAAGAGGCGCAGCGCCTGGCGACCAAGCTACACGACGAGATCGTGCTGCGCCGCGGCGATATGGCGGAGCTTGCCAAGAAGCACAGCGATTGTCCGAGCGCGCCCGACGGTGGCGAGCTTGGCCGTTTTACACGCGGTGAGCTCGTGCCGCAGTTCGAGCAAGCGATGTTCGCGCTGCAAGTAGGGCAAGTGTCCGAGGTGGTGGAGACGCCCTTCGGCTACCACGTGATCCTGCGCGAAGAGTAAGACTCGCACAGCCTTACTGTTGGCGAGCGAATGCTCAGGTCTTGAGCGAAAAGGGCGTGAAGCTCGTGTTGCGATCGTAGAAGTCTACGCCCTCTGCCTGCTTGAGCGCGCCTACTACGCGATAGGTCACGGGGGTAATCACGACCTCCCAGCTGACCTTGATGATGTAGTTGGCGATCATCACACTCGCGAGCAGCTCGTTCGGCCAGGTGCCGTAAAAGGCGAGGGGATAGAACACCACGGTATCGCAGGCTTCGCCTATCACGGTGGAGCCGATGGTACGCGTCCAAAGTTGTCTGCCTTCGGTCAGGATTTTGAGCTTGGCGAGCGTAAAAGAATTGGCGAATTCGCCGCAAAAATAGCCCACCAGTGAAGCTAAAGCGATGCGCCAGGTGCTACCGAAGGCGGCTTCGATCACGGCCTGACCTTGCCAACCCTGCGCAGGCGGCATGTGCACCACCACCCAGCTCATGAACGAGGCAAACAGCAAAGCGCTGAAACCAGCCCACACCACTTTGCGTGACCGGGCGTAACCGTAAACCTCGGTCAGGATGTCGCCGAACAAATAACTGAGCGGGAAAAACAGGTTGCCCGCACCAAACGCGAAACTGTGCCCGAACAAGCTGACTTGGGTGACCTTACTAACTCCGATCAAGTTCGCGCACAAAAGCACGCACACGAAGGCGGCCATAATCAGATCGTAGTAGCGATAAACACGTGCTTCGGGGGCGGGGCTCGACATGCGGCGCGACTATAAGGGTAAGCTGTAGGGTTGGCATGGCCAAAGCCGCCGGTTGTCCAGCTGTCCAGGTGGCCAGCCATGCGCGCGGGCCGCCAGCAGGGAAAGCGCGAAGGCTCGACGCAGTCCGTCACAGATCGATGCGCGCTTAGACTGGATACGCGTTCAGGCGAGTGATAGGGTCGGCCTGTGATCGGTCGGCTCAGCGGAATCGTAGTGGAACAAGGCCTGGACGGCGCATGCATCCTCGAGGTGAATGGCGTCGGCTATGAAGTACACGTGCCGCTTGGCGCGCTTGGGCGATTGCCGCGGGCACCGGAGCGCGTGACGTTGCACGTGCACACGCAAATGCGCGAAGACGCGCTCACGCTCTACGGCTTTCCCTCGCTGGAAGACCGCAGCGCCTTTCGCAGCTTGCTCGGCGTCAACGGCGTGGGACCCAAGCTTGCGCTCAGCATCTTGAGCAGCATGAGCGCGGTCGAGCTCGCCGACGCGATCAACCGCGACGACAAGGCGCGCTTTCGCGGCGTGAGCGGCGTCGGCAAAAAGATCGTCGAGCGTTTGGTGCTCGAGCTCAAAGACAAGCTTTCGTTCACTGGCGCGGGTGCGAGTGGCTTCGTGGCGCCTGCGCGTGCGGCGCCTGTGCCTACCTTCGCGGGGCCGCTTGGTGTGGTGCATGGCGCGCTCGTGCAAATGGGATATCGCGGCGGCGAGGCTGAGCTTGCCGTGCAAAAAATCAAACCCCATGCAGAGGGTAAGCAGACCGAAGAGCTGCTGCGCGAGGCCCTCTCGGTGCTTGCCTGATGTCTGTTAGCGATTTGATTGCGGGTCACGAGCTGGTCGAAGCCGAAGTACAAGGCGACGACAAGCGCTACGACGTTACCTTGCGGCCTTCGCGCTTCGATGATTTCGTCGGCCAAGACAAGATCAAAGACAACCTCAAGGTATTCGTGCAGGCCGCGCTGCAGCGCAAAGAGCCATTGGATCACGTGTTGTTTTGCGGGCCGCCCGGGCTTGGTAAGACCACGCTCGCCAACATCCTCGCGCAAGAGCTGGGCGTGGGTCTGCATCTCGCGTCGGGGCCGGCGATCGAGCACAAGGGGCAGCTCGCCTCGCTCGTCACCAAGCTGAACGAGCGCGACGTGTTGTTCATCGACGAGATCCATCGCTTGTCGCCGGTGATCGAAGAGAACTTGTACACCGCAGTCGAAGACTTTCGCATCGAGATCGTGACGGGCGACGGACCTTACGCTCAGACGCTGCACCTTCCGCTCAAGCCGTTCACGTTGGTGGCAGCGACTACGCGCACGGGGCTACTCACCGCGCCGTTGCTTTCGCGCTTTGGTTACGTGGCGCGCCTCGACTACTACCCGCCGGAGCTGCTCGCCAAGGTTGTGTTGCGCAGCGCACGCTTGCTCGAGATTCCGATCGAAGACGAGGCAGCTTTCGAAATCGCACGTCGTGCCCGCGGCACACCCCGCATTGCGAACCGTCTGTTGCGACGCACCCGCGACTTTGCCGAAGTGTTGCGCGACGGAAGACTCACCCAAGAGGTGGCTACGCAAGCGCTCGACCGGCTCGACGTCGACCGTGCCGGCCTCGATGACATGGATCGACGTTTTCTCGGCGTAATCGTCGAGTTTTACAAGGGTGGCCCGGTCGGAATCGAGACCTTGGCCGCTGCGCTCAGCGAGCCGCGCGACACGCTAGAAGACGTGTACGAGCCATTTTTGATCCAGCAAGGTTTCTTGGCACGCACCGCGCGTGGCCGTGTTGCAACCGATCGCGCCTACGAGCATTTGGGCCTCGCGCGCCCCAATCGTCAGCAAGGTTTGTTCTGAGCCGGCCGGGCTTTCTGCGCCAACTCTGGTAGCTTCGCGCCGATGGTGCCCTGGAAGAAGTTGGATACTGCGCGCGAGCCCAGTGGTGGCGAGCTCGTGCTCTGGAACCGCGGCCATGAGTTTGCGATTCGCATCGATGGCCAAGACTTGATGGGCAGCGGCGCCTACCACTCTGAAGAAATTCTCGCCGTACGAGGCTGCGAAGGTCTCGATCGCGTGCGGGGTGCGCGCGTGTTGGTCGGCGGGCTTGGCATGGGTTTTACGCTCAAAGCGGCGCTCGATGTGTTGTCGAGCGATGCCGAAGTCGACGTCGCCGAGCTCGTACCGGCGGTGGTTGATTGGAATCGTGGACCTATCGCGCATCTGGCCGGTCATCCGCTCGAAGATCCGCGCGTGCGCGTGCTGCAGGGCGACGTGGGTAAGATCTTGGCCGATACGCGCGGCTTCTACGACGCGATCTTGCTCGATGTCGACAACGGCCCCGAAGCGCTCACGTCTGCATCGAACAGGGGTTTGTATGGGCCCGGCGGCATCGCGCGTTCGGCACGCGCCCTGCGCCGCGGCGGCGTGCTCGCGGTCTGGTCCGTCAATGATGATCGCGCCTTCACCGAGCGCTTGGAACGCGGTGGTTTTCGCTCGCGCACCGAGCGCGTGTCAGCGCGACCTGGCGGCGGCAAGCGTCATACTTTGTGGCTTGCGCAACGTGGTGACGACCTTTCCTGACCTGATGGTTTGAGATGCCTTAGTAAGCCAGCCCACGACGGCGCGCTGACGGAATAAAAAAGGCAGCTCGCACGAAGGGGGGACGGCCGAGCTGCCTGGCAACTTGCGGCGGAAAGGGGGGTATCCGCCCGGGCAAGTCGTCGCTATGTACCAACCCATATAGCGAGGTTCGTGCCACGCGGCCGATCGCGAAAGCATGCGCGATTTTCTGCGATCGTCATTACGGCGTCGTGCGCGCATGAACAAAGCGCGTTGCAGCAGTGGAAGCCGTGATGGGGAATGAAAAACCTTACGACTGCACGATGCCGCGCTCTTCCAAAAACGAGAGGAACTCGCTCAGGCGCGCGATGCTAGCGATCTCAATTCCACCCGTTACGGGCTTAGCGATGCCGACGCGAATTAAGCGGCCGAGCACGTCATCGGCTTCGCTGCGTTTGATGCCGAGCTCTTCGGATAGGTCGTCTAAATCGCGCGAGACAACGATGGCGTCTTGGTCCGTGCCCGGAAAACCGCGCAACTCAGCTTCGCGCATCAAACCTAAGATCAAGCGCGTCTTAGGGTCGCGTTTGGTCAGGATCGTGATCATCTGATCGGCGTCTTGCAGACGACGCGCAAGCTTCTGGATGAAGCGCACTGCGATCTCGGCCTGTTTCGTGATCATGCCTTCGAAGCGCTTGGCGTCGACTTCCAGCAACATCACTTCTTCGGTGGCCGTGGCCGTGGCACTGCGCGGCTCGCCATTGAGGATGGCCATCTCACCAAAGAACTCGCCCTGCCCGAGCGTGGCCAACGTCTTCACGCCGCCACGCACATTCTTGGAGATGCGGACCTTGCCCTTGCGGATCACGAACATCGTGTTGCCGGGGTCGCCCTCGTGGAAGACGACGTCGCCTGCCTTGAGCACCCGCGCAAATCGTGGCTCTGAATCCTGCACCGAGCCTGAGAGTACCAAGTCTCAGCCGATGCGGTCAAAAGGCGCGGGACCGACAGGCGCCGATTCTCCGAATGCCTGCAGGGCTTGTGCAGTGTGCGGCGCGCGTTTTGGATCGACCGCCAGCAGGGCCCGCAAGGTGCTGAGGTCGGCGGGCGTGTCGATATCGAACCAAGGTGGGCACAAGGCGCACGATAAACCAGCGGCCAGGCACGCCCGTTTCGTGTCCGCCAGCGCGTGGGGCGACGACATGCGCACGCCTTCGAACATCCGAGGCTGGGTACGTCGCGCCGCGATCAACGTGTAACCGCCATCGGCACTCGGACCGAGCACCACATCGGCGCCGCGCAAGCGTTGCAAGGCCAAGCTGAGATCCGAGGCCAGCAAGCCCGGCGCATCGCTGCCCACGACCATACCTTCGCCACTGGCTGCGATGCCTGCTTGGAGTGCGTGCAGCATGCGACCGCCCAAATCGACCTCGGGTTGCGAATGGCGCTTCAAATGCGTAGGCGCGTAGGCAAGGTCAGGATCATCGATGGCACCGGCCACCCATAGCTCGACCGTATGCTCGGGCACGGCGCAGGCCTGCGTGATCGCGTCCGATGCCATCGCGCGATATAAGGTTGCTGCGCCCACTGCGCCCAAGGCTGGGATCAGCCGCGTTTTGGCGCGTTTTGGTGTGGCCGGTCTGACAAAGACAGCGATCATACGTGACGCGCCAACACCCATAGGATCTTGCGTGACGCGCCCAACGTACCGCGCAACGTGCCGCTGACTTTCGAGACGCCGATACGCGAGCGATAGGACACCGGCACTTCCACGTGACGCAGTCCGAGCTTGGCCGCTTTTACCTGCATCTCGACCGTCCAACCCCAATCTTGATCGGCCATGTGCAAGCGCTGCAGCGCGTCCCAACGGATCGCGCGGAACGGGCCGAGATCGCTATAGCGGGCACGGTATAAGAAGCGTAAGGCTGCGCAAGCGATGGCATTGCCCACGCGTTGTTGCGGCGTGAGCGCCCCCGATTCCAAGCGCCCGCGCGTGCGCGATCCGATCACCAGCTCGGCGCGACCGTCGGCGATGGGCGCAATCAACAGCGGTAGCTCGCTGGGGTGATCACTGTGATCGCCATCGAGAAACACCACGACATCGGGCGGGTCTTGCGCGTGCATCCGTAAGGCGGCC
>JBKJIA010000638.1:0-4624 GCA_046598735.1 Polyangiales bacterium | reverse complement strand
GTCCATGCAGGTACCGCACACGCCAATCTCGGCGTTGTGGTGCGCCGGAACCTTCAGCATCACCTCGAGATTGTAGTAGCCCTGGGGCACCTTCTGATGTGCTTTCGCGCATGCCGCGGCATCCCCGATCAGGAAGATCTTGACTTGCTCTCCCTCGCGCTTCGAGAGAGCACCCGCGAGTCGCAACGCGTTGTAGCTGCGTTCCGTACCGTAAGGTGCATCGTTCAAGATGAAGAGTGTCTTTGGCATGGTCAGGTTCCTTTCGTCGAAAGACTGTGAGTCTCCGCAGCGGTTAGCGTCGCGCGCATCGTTTCAGTCATGCGCAGCGCAACGACCACTCCGGACGCAAAGGTAAGGCCCGCGATCAGCCACATCGCAGCCGGCAAGCCGAACGCGTCCGCGGTCACGCCCGCAATCAGCGCTCCGATCGAATAGCCAAGGTCGCGCCACAGACGATAGACACCCACCGAAGACGCGCGCCATGACGGATGCGCCACGTCACCAATCGCCGCGAGCAGCGTCGGGTAGACCATCGCCGTGCCGACGCCGAGCAAAGCCGCTCCCGTGGCAAAGCCGACAAAGCCCATCGACAGTACTACCACCCCGATACCTACCGCCTGCACCCACATTCCCCAGACGATCAGCCACTTGCGGCCGACGCGATCAGACAGCGCTCCGGTGACGAGCTGAGCCATGCCCCAGGTTGCGGGGTAGATGGCGGCGAGCGTCCCGACCTGACCCAGGTCCATTTGGGCAGCCGTGAAAAAGAGCGGAAACAGCCCCCAGGCCATGCCGTCGTTGAGGTTGTTGACAAGGCCCGCTTGGCTGACGCTCGACAGATTCGGATCGAGGAGTGAGGTCTGCCAGAAAACCTCGCGCTGCGTGGGCACCTGCTCCGGAGGTAACTCGCCGCGGAGCTTCGATTCGGCCGCAGCGTGATACTGCGTCTCCTTCACGAACAGTAAGGAAAGTAGGAACCCTATCACGACGAAGCCGACGCCCAGGTAGAACGGCTGAGGACGCAGGCCGTAGTGCGCGGCGACAAACCCGGTGGCGAGCGCGCTGCCAGCGACGGCAAAGTAACCTGCGAACTCGTTGAGCCCCATCGCCAAGCCACGCTTCGCGGGGCCCGCCAGATCGATCTTCATGATCACCGTGGTCGACCACGTGAGACCTTGGCTCACGCCGAGCAGCGCATTGGCAAATAGCACCCATGACCAACTCGGCGCCCACATCAAGAGGAAGGGAACAGGAGCTGCCACCAGCCACCCGCCCACAAGCACGTGCTTGCGACCGAACCTGTCCGAGAGCCGTCCCGCGAGATAGTTCGTGAGCGCCTTCGTCACGCCGAACACGACGATGAACGACAGCACCGCCGTCTTGGCCGAGAGGTGAAACTCCTGCTCCGCGATGGGAGGCAGGATGGTGCGCTCCATCCCAACCATGGCGCCGACGAACGCATTGACAACCACGAGCAGCGAGAACTGCCCGAGGTTTTCTCGAAGCCCGAGGCGCACGCTGCTCATGGTGCGGGGCTTTCACGTCCCTGGTTGATGCGCAGGATTTGCTCCATCTCGGCAGGCTTCGCAGGAACATCCGCGAGCGCGTCGATGAACTCCTCACGCGACTTCGACAGTAAGGTATTGAAGCGCTTCTCGAAGGCGATGGTGCTCGACGGCTTTCCGCTCATTCCCGCGCCGCAGGCGGAGCCCGCGAAGTGGCTCGGGTAGACCTCGAGATCATCAGGCAGCGTCAACAGCTTGGTGTGGATGCTGTCGTAGAGCTCGCTCGCGTTCTCGCGTGCGCGACCCGGCAGGTCGGGACGGCCCACCGCGCCGACAAACAAGGTGTCCCCGGTGAGCACGAACCACGGATCCGCGCCCCGCCGCAAGTCGGTGACGACAAGGCTGATGCTCTCGGGAGTGTGCCCGGGCGTATGGAGCACCTTGATACGCGTGTTGCCAAGCTCGACCTCCTGACCATCACGCAGCGGCTCGAACTGGAGTGCCACATTGGCTGACTCGTGCAGGCAGTAAGCGGCCTCGGCCTTCTTCGCGAGGGCCGGGCCGCCGGATCTGTGATCAGCGTGCACGTGGGTATCGATCACGTGCGTAATGCGCATGCCCTTGGATTCGGCAAACGCGAGGTACGCATCGACGTCCTCTTCGTGGGCGTCGACCACCGCACACTTAGCGAGACTCCCGCAACCCAGCAGGTACGTGGCGCAGCCGGTCTCGAAGTAATAGTAAGGTTTGAAGATCATGGTCGTGCTCCTTGCTTTGTCGTTTCGATGCGAAAGCCGCGGGCGCGCCACTCGACGACTCCCTGCTCCATCCGCTGCGCCTTGATGCCCTTCTTGCGCAGCAACTCGACGGCCTCTACGGCCATCACGCAGTAGGGTCCTCGACAGTAAGCAACGACCTCGCGGCCCTTGGGCAGCTCCTTGAGGCGCGACTTGAGCTCAGCGACCGGGATCGAGAGAGCGCCCGGAATATGGCCAGCGCGGTACTCCTCCACCGGGCGAACATCGAGCACGATTACCTCGCCATTCTTCACGCGACGCAGGAGCTCATCGCCATCGACGGGTTCCATGGCATCACGCGCTTCGAAGTACTCGCGCGTGACGAAGTCGACCTCGGCAAGGCGCGCTTGCGCAAGTCCCCGCAGCGTGAGGAAGAAGCGCGAGACTTCCTCACCCGCGAGGCGATACTCCACGTACAAGCCCTTCTTCTCTGCCTCGATGAGTCGGGCAGCGCGGAGCACCTGTAGGTGCTGCGAGGCATTCGCCATGGACAGGGCCGCCTGCTCAGCCAGCGCCTCCACAGTGCGTGGTCCCTGACACAGAAGATCGAGCAGCTCCAGACGCTTCGGCGCGGACACGGCCTTGCCGATGCGCGCGAACTGCTCGTAGATCGAGTCCTTGAACTCGCGATGCTGCGTTGTCATCGATTCAAGCATTCAATCGATCGCTTGATTTGTCAAAGGCCTCGCCAGTTGCAGCCTGCGAGCTCGGACCCGTCGCATGGCGCCTAACCAGCATTCGAGATGCTCCCGATGCGTCTAGGATAGCGCTGGCTGTAAGCCGGCGGACCATCTGCCGTTTGGGCCTCCCATCGCGAGCGAGGTGAAAATAGCAATGATTTCAATTGGTTACGCGAGCCTCCGCGCAGGCGCTGACTGGCGGCAGTGCGATTCTTGATCAGTCCAGCAACGATTCGACGCAGGATTATCGAGCTACGAATCATTCCTGGACCGGAGAGATGTATGACCCGCCAAATCGACGTGAGTGACCTTCAAAACATCCGCAAGCTCCTTGCCGACGCGCTGGGTGCGGTCGATCAGACCATCGCCCGAAGCTACGACGTAGCGGGCGCAGAGCAGGCGGTCGTGGTGGGCCGCGCCGTGTGGCGTAAACCCGACGTAGCGGGGTTAGTCGCGCGCGTGCAGCATCTCCCCGCCGCGCGGGCTCTGCTGACCCTTTGCGCATCACACAGCGGCGCTTGGGTTAACTACGAACAGGTAAGGGATGCAGTGGGTCGCGTGAACCCGCGCCAAACGCAAAACGAGCTATCCGCGATGACTCGCCACGTGAACAAACTTCGTGGCAGCACAGATTGGCCCATCGAGGTGGAGGCTGCGCCCACGCTGCGGTATCGAGCCGATGTCCGCATGGCCAAGTGGATTCACGAAGCGCTCGTCGCGGTGACACCATGAAGCGCAAGGCCGATGGTGGACCAGTTGCTGCCGATAACCTTACCGACGTACCAACGTCAGCGGCCTATAAGAAGGCCCTGCTGGCATGCCGTGGCGCCAAGTTGACGTCGAAGCAGCTCGCCATGCTGAAGGCCCACTATGGTGCGCCCAACCATACCGTCACTGCAGGAGAGCTCGCGGGCGCGGTTGGCTACACGAGCTACAGCGCCGCCAATACGCAGTACGGTGCCTATGCGAGCGAGCTGTGCTCCGCCCTGAAGCGGACTCCGAAGTTCCAGGTCGCGATTCTCGCTACGTTCAGCGTCGGCGATCACCCTGGTGCCGAGTTCGTCCACTGGACGATGTTGCCCCAGGTCGTCGCTGCGCTGGAGGAGTTGCGCTGGGTTCGGCGCGTCTGAAGGTGTTCGACTTGTTGAAGCGAGAGGATGCCTTGAACCAGAAACTCTCGGCCATTGGTCCCGGCTTACTATTCGGGGCATTGGGGACGGTTCTGAAAACATGACAAGTGTGTATCTGGGAGCAGAAGACGCCGTGATCCATGCTGGCCCACGCAGCGCGGTGCCATGCAGCGCCGTGCTTGGCGGTTTCGCGCTTGTGAACGGTTGAGTTCCCGCGCGTTCCGGCCGAGTATTGAGGATGGAAACATGAGCACAACTTATAGTGACGGGGATGCCCTGCGCGTGGCGCTCGGCAAGTACTTCAGCGACAATGGCTTCGCCGCCGATGGTGGTTACGGCGACGATTGGGTGAAGATCAAGGTCGGGCCCATCCCGTTCTTGATTCCGAATGGCGCTGCACGTAAGAGGGTAGTGCCCCACCACGACCTGCACCACATCGTCACTGGATATGCCACCAACTTTAGGGGCGAGGCCGAGATCGGGGCGTGGGAGGTAGCATCGAGCTGCGAGGG
>JBKJIA010000618.1:0-21708 GCA_046598735.1 Polyangiales bacterium | reverse complement strand
CAGCGCCACCAGCAGCGCCACCAGCAGCGCCACCAGCAGCGCCACCACCAGCACCGCCGCCGATGCCGCCTGCACCACCATCGCCCCCGCCGGCACCGCCTCCGCCCATGCCGCCTCTTCCGCCCGTAACTCCTCCAACACCCATGCCGGTTCCTACCCCCGAGCCTCCGCGCGTTCCTCCACCCGTCCCGACGCCCGATCCAAATCCGCCGCCTCCTCCTTCATGTCCGAACGCATGTTGCGACGCGGGGCAAAAAATGTGCGGCAAAACCTGTGTCAACCTCTGGAGCAATGCCGATCATTGCGGTGCCTGTGGAAAGGAATGCAAGAAGGACGCGATGTGTCTTGCAGGTCTTTGCTGCCAAAAGGACGAGCTAAACTGCGGCGGACGCTGCGTGAAGGTCGACAAAGATCCGGACCACTGTGGGCGCTGTGGCAATCGCTGCGAAGGCAAATGCAAGAAGTCAAAATGTCATTAGCCCCGAGTCGCGCCGCTCCGGGTCATAATAGTAAGGTCACGTAAGCGCGCCGTAGGGAAGGGCATGAGTCCATGTGGTCCGAGCTTGAGAGGATGTTTGGGAGCGGCTTCATGCCGCACGGTCATTGCTACCTGTGGACCCCCGCAATGGTATGGTCCCAGGTCGCGTCGAATGGTTTGATCGGCGCCGCGTACTTCTCGATCTCGGCGACCCTCGCTCTCCTTGTTCAGAAGGTGAAGCTGCCGTTTTCGTGGGTGTACGTCGCGTTTGGTGTTTTCATCCTGGCTTGCGGCGTGACGCACTTCATGGAAGTCGTGACGATGTGGCATCCAATCTATTGGATCGATGCGGGCCTGCGTATTCTCACCGCGGCAGCCTCCATTGGCACTGCGGTCCTGATACTGCCGCTATTGCCCAAAGCACTTGCCCTTGCCAAGGTCTCTGACCTGGCGCGAGAGCGGGGCGAACAACTCGCGATCTCAGTGGAGAAGCTCGTGGCTGCCAACGGCCTATTGCTGCGTGAACAAACGGAGCGGGCACGCCTAGCGGCTGAGAACGCCACTCTAGTCGAAAGGGCACGCACTCACGAATTCCAAGAGCGGTTTCTGGCGGTCCTGGGCCACGACCTGAGAAATCCGCTTGCAGCCATCGAAATGGGGGCAGCGCTCTTACGGAACCAGTGTGCCGCCGAAGGCGATCAAAAAATACTGAAGCGCATCGACACAAGCGCAACACGCATGACGCGCATGATCGATCAAATCCTTGATCTGACCCGCAGCCGTTTGGGCGGCGGTCTGGAGATGAATGTTAGGGAGATCGAGTTGAACCCTGTGCTGACGCAAGTGGTCGACGAGCTCCAAGGGGCGTACCCGAAGCGCTCCGTGGTTTTGGAATTCCCGCAGCATGCTGTACGCGGAGTCTGGGACCCCGATCGGCTCGGGCAGGTGTTTTCGAATCTTGTCGGGAACGCGATCCAACATGGCCCGGAGGGAAGCGCTGTGGTCGTGGGCGTTCACGACAACCATTTCGAGGTAGTCATCACCGTACATAACGCAGGTAAGCCTATCCCACAGGAGCTGCTGGCCAAGCTGTTCGACCCCTTCCGCCGTGGGGTCAGGGACAGTCGGACCTCTCGAACCGCTGGGCTCGGCCTCGGCTTGTATATCTCGCGCGAGATAGTGCTCGCCCATCGCGGCACAATAGAAGCCGTCTCCACCGTTGAGGGCACTACTTTTCGCGTCTCGCTGCCTCGCCCTGCTTCAGCGGCCCTGTCATGATCCTCATATAGAAAAAGGTGCCACCATGAACCACACCATCTTGATCGTGGAAGATGAAGAAGAGCTGCGCGAGATGATGACCGATGCGCTTGAGCATGAGGGATACAGCGTCGTAGCGGCCAGTGACGGGGTTGAAGCGTTGGAAGCGGCGAGCCGGGTCGACTCCATATGCTTGGTTCTGCTCGATCTGGTAATGCCAGGGATGAACGGCTGGGACTTCTTCGACGCTTTTAGGAAGCAGGGGGAGTTCGCGAAGATACCCGTGATCGTTCATTCATCGACCCCTAGCCGTGCTCCGGCCGGAGTCACGCGTGTGCTGACAAAGCCGCTCAAACTGGACCGGCTGCTGTCGGTCGTTCACGATTTCTGTACCCTACACTAGATCGACCCCGGCTCCAGCGGTGGCGCTCGATCGCGGCGCGAAGGCGTGCGCGTTCAACACGTCAAGGCTGGATCACCACCTTGATGCAGCCGTCTTTCTTGTCTCGAAAGGTCTTGTAGGCAGCAGGCGCGTCCGCCAACTTCACCTTATGCGTGATGACGAAGGATGGGTCGATAACGCCCGCTTCGATCTTACTAAGCAGCGGCTTCATGTAGCGTTGCATATGAGTCTGTCCCGACTTCATGGTGAGGCCCTTGTTCATGAAGGCTCCGAACGGCAGCTTGTCAGGAAAGCCGACATAGGCGCCAGGAACGGAAATACTGCCTCCCTTGCGGCAGCACATGATCGCTTGCCGCAGAACGTGGGCGCGATCGGTCGTGAGCTTCACGGCGGCTTTGGCCTTATCTAGGATGGCATCGAGCGCTCCGGTGCCGTGCGCTTCACAACCCACCGCATCTATGCAGCGATCTGGACCGCGTCCGCCGGTCATCTCTTGGAGCCGCTCGTAGACATCTTCTTTCTCGAAATTGATCGTCTCGGCCGCACCGTGTTCGCGCGCCATCGCCAGACGCTCAGGCACACAGTCGATGGCGATCACGCGCCCGGCTTTGAACATCCACGCGCTCTTGATCGCAAACTGGGCCACGGGTCCGCAGCCCCACACGGCCACCGTATCGCCTGGCTCGATATCGCAGTTTTCTGCCGCCATGTAGCCGGTCGGAAAAATGTCAGACAGGAAGAGAACCTTGTCATCCGGTAAGTCTGATTCGATCTTGATCGGACCTACGTCGGCATAGGGCACGCGCAAATACTCCGCTTGGCCACCGGGAAACCCTCCCAACATGTGGGAAAAGCCGAACAAGCCCGAGGGCGAGTGACCCATCGCTTTTTCTGCCATTTTCGCATTAGGGTTCGAGCGATCACAGCAGGAAAACAAGGTCTTTTCGCAGAAGAAACAGCTGCCGCAAGCGATGGTAAACGGTACCACCACGCGGTCTTCCTTTTTTAGTTTCTTCACGTCGCTGCCCACGGCTACCACGATGCCCATGGGTTCGTGTCCAAGGATGTCTCCACTTTCCATGCTCGGCATGTAGCCATCGAGCAGGTGTAGATCGGAGCCGCATATTCCAGAGGATGTGATCTTGATGATCACGTCCGTGGGCGCCTGAATTTGCGGATCGGGAACGGTATCGATGCGCACATCCCCATGGCCATGCCAACACAGCGCTTTCATAGCTCTCTCCTCGGGTCGTTTTTGGGTTTCATGGTGGGCATCCCAGCAACCCACATGCCAGCGTCTTGGCCGCCGTCCTGACGCAACCTCTCCTGGGGCTCTAACGTTTGACGCCTGCGCTGCGCAATGCCGCGCTGCTGATGGCTTGGCGCAGGCTCGGATAGTCTTGCCACGGGTCGGCGATCGGTTGTTCCATTCGTGAAATCAAACTCGAGATCGTGAACTGTTCGGGTCGCACCCCTTGCGCAAGCTCCTCCCAACTGATCGGCGTTGCGACCGTCGCCTGAGGGTGTGAGCGAGTCGAGTAAGGCGCCACGGCAGTTGCTCCCCGGCCGTTCCGTAGATAATCGAGGAAGATTTTACCCTTACGTAATTTCTTACTCATGTTGATCAGGTAGCGCTTAGGCTGATCAGCAGCCATCGCGGCTACCACCCCGCGTGCAAAGGCCTTGTGTGATTCCCAGTCGAGCTTTCGCGTGACTGGCAAGACGACGTGCAAGCCCTTGCCCCCCGTGGTCTTGACGAAACTTTCAAGCCCCAGCTTCGATAGGCGCGTGCGCAGCTCCTGCGCAGCTTCGACCACGCGATCCCAAGCCAGGCCCTCGTCCGGATCGATGTCGAACACGAACTGATCCGGGCGCTCAATTTTGTCAGCGTGACAGGGCCAGATGTGGACTTCGAGCACGCCCATCTGCGCCAGAGCGATGAGTCCGGACATGTCGCGCACGAACATGTAAGTCTCAGCCTTACCGTCCTCTTCATGGATGTCGAAGCGTTGCACCACGGAGGGCACAGCCTCGGTGGCATGCTTTTGGTAAAAGCACTTGGACCCTTGGCCGGAAGGACAGCGGACCAAGGTGAGCGGCCGCCCGGTCACGTGAGGCAGCATGAGCTCGGCCACGGATGCGTAATAAGCCAGAAGCTCGGCTTTGCGAACGCCCTGGGCAGGGAATAGGACTTTGTCGAGGTTGGTCAGCGCAAAGTCCACGGGAAGTCGTTTGACCAAAGCGATGATGTCCTGCTGTGCGGATCCAACGGCAACCTTCTTGACCACCGACGGCTTCGCCTTTTGTTTGGCGATCTTGGATCGGACGGTGCTTGTTCGCTCCACCTTGCCGGTCTTCTTTGGAGCACTGGCCATGGGCGCCGCGTTGCGAGGGCCGTGCCATTGATGCGCTGCCGTTCACGGCTTGTCCGCTGCCTGGCCACGCGCAGGGAGGCAGAAATGGATCTACAACGTCAGGCAGCAGCAGGCGGGTCACTGTGCCCCATGGGGCGCGTAGGCTGTGACATCACCGTTAATCTGAGCCACTGACCCGGAAACCTGCACTCCGTAGCTCAGGGGATGGCCGACGCCTTAGCCATGCCACGAACAACAGAAAGAAGTCAACCTTCTTGACTTGGGTATGAAGCTGGCTCCGCGCGGGGGCCCGGCGCAGGAGGCGGCATAGATCTGGCATTGCGTCGCGCATGTACAACTCAAAGCAGAGCAGTGGTCAAAGCGTTCCCCTTTGGACGGAACCAAGCTCAAAGGATGCCCTGGACACTCTGCCTACCAGCCTTGCGGAAGTGGTCGTGGTGAGCCACCAAGCTGCCATCGATCGAATCGAAGCGATTTGCGAGCAGGAAGGTATCGCCTGCGAGTTCGAGCGCGTGGAGGGTTATCTTTTCGGGGCCGACGAACACAGCCGGACCGAGCTGACTAGGGAGCTTGCTGCTTGCCGGCGCGCGGGCCTCGATGCCGAGCTGCTGGCGCAGAGTCCCTTGCCCTTCAAACACGGTCCCGCCATCTGCTTTCAGCGTCAGGCACAGTTCCATCCTACCAAGTACTTAGAAGGCCTTGCGGCAGCTATCCACCGCCTGGGGGGCCTCATCATTACCGGCGCCAAGGTGACAGCGATTCACGAGCAGGACCCCGTGCGGGTTGAGCTGGAGAACGGCCATTCAATAGCGGCAGGTTCGCTCGTGGTGGCTACGAACAGTCCTGTCAACGACGTGTTCGCCATGCACACCAAGCAGGCTTCCTATCGTAGTTATGTAATCGGAGTGCGCGTGAGGCGCGATCAAATTCAAAAGGCGCTGTACTGGGATACTCGGGAACCATACCATTACGTAAGGCTGACTCAGGACGGCGAGATTCTGATCGTCGGCGGAGAAGACCATAAGGTGGGCCAATCGAACACGCCTGAAGCGTCTTGGGCGCACTTAGAGAGCTGGCTGAGGGAGCGGATCGTCGACGCGGGTGAGGTGGTTTTTCGTTGGTCGGGCCAAATCCAGGAGCCGGCAGACGGACTGGCTTTTATCGGCCGCAACCCAGGCGCCAGTGATCACGTGTTCATCGTCACGGGCGACTCGGGCAACGGCATCACCCATGGCGCGATCGCGGGCATGCTAGTCAAGGATCTTGTCTTGAAGCAGGAGAACCCGTGGCAGCACCTGTACGACCCAGGTCGTAAAATCGTGCGTCCTGAAGCCTTACGATCCTTTTTCAAAGAGAACGTCAACGTGGCGATTCAATACACCGACTGGCTGAGTGGGACGGATAAAAAAGCGACCTCTATCGAGCCTGGGCACGGCGCTGTGCAGCGCCGGGGCGTGCGACGCGTGGCAGTCTACGTGGACGAGGCCGGGCGTCAGCATGAGTGCTCTGCAGTATGTCCCCACTTGGGCGGAGTGGTGCGCTGGAATCGGGCCGAACGGTCGTGGGACTGCCCGTGTCATGGCTCAAGGTTCGATCCACATGGCCGCGTCATGACGGGGCCCGCCAAGCACGACCTGGCGCCGGTCGAAGACGTCACACCACAAGCTTCACTCCAGCCCTGAGTGAGCAACCTCCGGAAGGCGCGAATAGGTACTCAGCGCTGGCTGGCGGAGTCCGCCGCTGGGCGGCTCCTGCGTCGGAACGACGGCGCAAGGGAGCGCAGCAGCGTCGAGCCCTCCGACGTAATCGCGTTAAGGTTGCCTTGTGCTTCCAAGGCGGCATGACGTCCGACGCCCTCGTAGATCTTGCCGCGTTTTTTGTCGCTAAAACGCACGCACACCTCCGACCGCATCGTCTCGGCCACACGCTCGAGCATTTGCGTTTCATAAGGTGCCTTAAGCACGGCACCATCCGCTTTTTCAGCGTCGACCTCGAGTGCATAGCGCCCGTCCTCGAAGCGCACGTGAACATGGGTGTCCGTGACCGCGCAACGCGCGACGCGCGCGCCACCATAGGTCGTGAAACGGTGCAGGGTGCCTTCGTGGAGAAATCCCGCTAAAAACCCGCGAAACGTGGCGCCGAGCAACGGCACTTTGGCGACGGATGCCGCGACGCCGATGCCCGTCTCTTCGAAGTGGTTGCACTGCATCCAGACGTAACCTTCGGGAAAGCCGCGCCCCCAGTCTTTCTCGAGGTAACCTCGGCCGCCGTCGAAGGAATGCCTCACGTGGTCGATCTCCAGCGCGCCCCGCAGCCCGTGATCAACACTCAGGATACCGTGGTAGCATTCGAGGAAAGGCAGCAGACCCAGCGGCCCCATCACACCCGGCGACATCAAGCGCACGGGCCACCCCGTAAGCTTACCAAAGCCGATGTGGCCCTGGATACGCGCGGAACCTTCAGCAGTGCCGGCATCAAGATCCAAGCTGAATCCGCGACTGTGAAAGCGATTGTGTCCGATGCGCACATCGAAGTGTCGACGCGAAGCGTGAAACGCGGCGATTGGAAAGCGGTGGTACCAGGTCTTACCCTGCGCGCCATCGAGCACTTGAATGAAAGCATGCGCATCCTTGCCCATGAACACGCCCGGAATGATCGCATAGGGATGACGCCCTTCGACATCGACGACCTTGAAGTACCATCCCTCGAAACAGGCAGCCTTACTATGGAGGCGATGATGAAGGTGAAAGTTCTGGGGCCGCCAAAGGTTTCGCACGCGGGTAAGCATCAGTAGTGGCCTTACTAAAAGGTACTTCGCAACCCAAGCATCAAGCGTGCCAAGGGCATCGCTGCGTGCGATGAGTGGCAAGGTACAGAGCGTAAGGCGATCGCGGCTGCTGCTGGGTTGCGGGCACGATGCTTGCTCACTTATTGGACTTCGCTCGCATGCCGCAACTCCATGCAAATCCTCGTGCTGCCAAAAACACACGCGCCTCAAAAGGGGGTGCGAACGCCACCGCGAAAGCACCCCCGCCCCCAAGGGAGATCGCGGTCGCGCTTGCCACACTGGTGGATGCTGCCCCAGAGGGTCGCGACTGGGTGCACGAGCTCAAGCTGGACGGCTACCGGATGGTTTGCCGGATTGACAAAGGTAAGATTCGGCTGATTACGCGCAATGGGAATGAGTGGACGGCGCGCGCGCCTTCGGTCGTGGCCGCGGCAGCCGATCTGCAAGTTCAGAACGGCCTGCTCGACGGCGAGCTTGTGTACCTCAGAGCCGACGGCGTCACTGATTTTCAAGCGCTACAGAACGCGCTGCGCAATGGCAAATCGGACACGCTGATCTATTTTGCCTTCGACCTCCTGTTTCTCAACGGCGAGGACACGCGCGGCCTTTCGCTCTTGGACCGTAAAGCACTGCTCGCCGAGCTGCTTGCGCAGGAGCAGAGCGATCCCGGCAGGCTGCGCTTGAGCGAGCACGTAGTCGGTCAAGGTCCTGAGTTCTTCCGCAAGGCCGGTGAAATGGGCCTCGAAGGCATCATTTCCAAACGTAGCGCTGCACCTTACCGTTCTGGACGCGGACGCGACTGGTTGAAGGTCAAGTGCACGGCGCGCCAGGAAGTAGTGATCGTCGGGTACACGAATCCTCGCGGCTCTCGTCAGCACTTAGGTGCGCTGCTCGTGGCAACCAGGGATAACGCAACCTTACGTTATGCCGGCAAGGTGGGGACAGGCTTCAGTCAGCAGTCGCTGGCCGACGTGCACCGCGTGTTGCGGGCGCACCAACGAGCCAAGCCGGCCTGTGCAAATGCCCCTAAGGGCAGTGCCGCGCGGGCTGCCACCTGGGTTGATCCGATCTATGTCGCCGAAGTCGAGTTCACCGAGTTCACGAGCGACGGGATGATGAGACACCCGACTTTTCGCGGGTTACGGGAAGATAAACCCGCCGCTCAGGTCGTACGCGAACGCGCTAAGCCCCTACTGGCGAAGGCGCCGGTAGGCACACCTACTCCGAGAGCCAAGAAGAGCAAAAGTCGGCCAGCGGTGGGTTAACCGGCGGCGCGTTTGCTCGGCCGGTCTGCGGCGCGCCGCGGTCCAGGTCGTTTGGTTTTGCTCGCGCGTTTTTTGGCTGCGGTTTCTTTGGCTGCCGTTTCTTTGCCTGCGGGCTTCTTGTCTTTGACGGCATCTTCTGCTGCCGCTTTGGCCCCGAGGCTCCGCTTGAGCACCGCCACCAAATCGATGACGTTGGAGGCTTCCTGAGCCTCGGCCTCTGCCTCCACCTCGGGCGTCACCACATCTTGTTGACTCTTACGCTTTCTCTCGACTAGCTCCGTAAGCCGCTGCCAGTACTCGTCTTGAAGCTCTTTCGTCGCTAAGGTGGGCTTGGTAAGCTCCTTGATTTCGCTGCGCACGCGCTTAATCGCCGGCTTGTCGACGCCGACATTGGAAGGGGCGGGCAGGCCCACATCGCTTGGTGACCTTAGCTCGTCTTGAAAGCGCATGGTCTCTGCGCGCAGAATCCCGTCTTCTGCCAGGATCGCCACCACATACTGTTTGCCGCGCATCACGAAGGTCGCAATGCCCGCTTTTTTCGTTCTCTCCATCGTTTCGGCTAGCAAGCGGTAGGCGAGCGTCGAGCCTGAAGGCGCCATGAAATAGGAACGTTCGAAATAGATGGGTGGAATGGAGTCCTGCGGCACGAAGCGAGTCAAGTCGATGTCGCGGGATTGCTCAGGCGCTAGCGATTCGAGCTCCTCATCACTCACCGTCACGAAGTTACCATCCTCGAGCTCATACCCACGCTCGAGCTCTTCCGAGTCAAGCTGCCCCTCGGCGCCGGCGCGAAAGTAGCGGCGGGCGAGAGGAGTACCATCCCCTGCCAGCATGCGCATCGAGCGTCTAACCGTCCGGTTGGCTGAGTATAAGTCGACCGGTACGGTGACCAACCCAAAGCTCAACGTGCCCGACCAGAAGGAGCGCGAGCGTGAACCACCTTCTTCCGTAGGCGGTACCTCCACGTCGACATGAGGAGTGGCTTTACGCGTGGGTTTCTTGGGCACGGGAGCTCCCCTTTCTCGATTGCTTCAGGCTTGCGGCAAGCGCGTCGGTCAGGCTGCGCTCTGTGGACTTTTCGACCGGTTTTTTCAGTTTGATGCGTTTGCCTTGAGCTTTGGCCTCGATGAATTTCAGCACGCGCTCGCGATATTCGTCTTTGTACTGAGCCGGGTCGAACTCATCGTCGAAGGTGGCGATCAGCTGCTCGGCCATCGCCATCTCTTTGTCGCTAGGCGCGCGTCCCGCAGGCTTGGGCAGCTCGGAGGCAGCGATCACTTCTTCGACATGGCGCAAGGTAATGAGCGTTAGATATTCCCCTTCGGCCCTTAACACGCCGGTGTACTCGGTGTTGCGCATGACCCAATGGGCGATGCCCTCGCTGCCCTCTTCAGCCAAGGCGCGCTGCAGTGCAAAGTAGCCCGCTGCGTCGCCATCTGGTCCGAGATAGTAAGGTCGCAAGAAGAAAGCGCTGTTCACGGCGGAGGGTTTGACGAAGCGGCTGACCGTAATATCGCGCGAGGGTTTCGGGCGCACGCTCTCGAGCTCTTCTTCGCTCAGCATGACGTAGCTGCCGCCCTCGATTGCAAAGCCCTTGCGCGTTTCGGCGTGGGGCACCGGCTCGTCGGTGACGGGATTGACCATGCGCTGCTCGACCGGCTCACTTGCTCCGCCCCGCAACAACCGAAAGTGAACCGTCCGGTCCTGAACGGCGGAGTAGAGCTTGACGTTCACCTCGGTCGAGCCGAAGCGAATCACGCCTTTCCAAATTGCACGGGCTGCCATCACTAAGCTCCTTCGCTCGCGTGAAATGCATGACAAACCGGACACAAGACCTCGCGGTCAGGATCGATCACGACCACCACGCATTGCGGGCACACGGGCTCATCGCATGCCACGCAGTGATTCTGCACAGCCTGCGCGTACATATGAAAACAGTGCGCGCACTGCTCTTCACCAGAGATCCAATAGGGCGGAGTGGAGACGCGAGGTTCAGTCATTGGAAGGCTCTCCGTGGGCGCCCCAACGTCTCACGTGGTGCAAAACGCAACAGGACGTGCGTTGAGAACGGCCAGGCAAAAAGAGGGATACAAAAAATGAGCCAGCGCCAACGGACGCGTTTACGCAAAGCACAAGGAGTGCGAGCCTTGGCCATCCTGGTCCGTCGTCGCCATGGGCATGGCCCGGCATGGCCTGACGCAAGCGCCCGAACCTAATATGTTATGAGGTATCACTAAGGTGCCTGCCGAACAGCCCCCATGCCGCGGGAGAGGCCCCACGGCTTTCCGGGCGCTTAGCACTACTGCGGCACGGGAATTCCTTGGGCCCCGCACGAGCCGGCCGGCGGCAGCGCAACGGTGGTGTTGCCCAGATCGACGTCGATCGTGAGTTCGCCAGTCACGGCGGTGGAGGTGTCGCAGATCGCCGTCACGGCGCGGCCTTCGACGTGGGCCGTGATGGTTCCGCGGTCCGGGTAGCAGCTCCCGGCGCCGAAATGCAGTCCAGCCACCGCAAGGATCGTCGCCTCCCCGCTTACCGTGACGCCAACCTGGCCACTAAATGTCAGTTCGCCCACGCCTGCGCCCACGCCTGCGCCCGCGCCTGCGCCCGCACACGCACACGTGCGGTCGCCCACGCCCACGTCGACGTCCACGCCCACGTCGACGCCTACGCCCACGCCCACGCCCGCGCCCGCGCCCGCGCCGACGTTGACACCTACGCCCACGTCGACACCCACGCCCGCGCTCACGTCGACGCTGGCGCCCACGGCCAAGGTGGCCGTGCCTGACACCTCGAGGCTGCCTGCGCTCGTCTCAGCTGACAGGTCGACTTCCAGCGACGCCTGCGCCCCTAGCGCCACGCTCACGGTGCCTGTGACGGCATGTCCGTTCACGGTCAGGTCTTGGAGGTCGAACAGGGCTTCGTTGAGCTGCCCCTTGAGCGAAGCCTCCACGGAGATGCTCCCCGAGACCACGCCACCGAGGTGTGGACAATTGCAGCCGCTGCCGAAGTCCACGACGAATCCGACTCCAATCTGAGCGAACGTTGGCTTGCCGCTCGTGCAGCTTGCGCCGAAGACCGCCTCCGCGCGGGCGCGCATGGCCTCGGCGAGCGCATGTTCAGGCTGCGGCTGAGAGGCCATGTCCGGCGGGACGAGATCGAGCGTCAGGGTCGCGACGCCCGTCATGACCGCGCTGAGCGCGTGTGTGGCTTTTGCCACCTCTTCGCCTGAGTCCCCGAGCTCCGCCTGCTCTGCGTGGGCCTCGTTTCCTGTGTCCCCTTGCTCCGCGCATCCCGCGAAGCCTAGCAGCGCGGCAGAAACGAGCGGAAGAGTCAAAGCCGACGACGCGATGATACCGCTCAAGCGGCGCATTCTCTTGTTCATGATCAGTCTCCATTTTTCATACGGTGATCCCGCGCGGGTTCGCGTGGGGTGGTGCCTGACGGCCGATCATTGACCGCACTCGCCGCAGTTGCTGTCCGCACCTACAGGTCGCTCTGTCTCCGCTCCATCACGGATTCATCTCCGGGACCAACAGCCTCAAGTGAGTGACGAGCAGGGGAGGCTTTTCACAACAAAAACGTAAAGCGTCCCCGCGCAGAGCGGGCGCGGCCCCAGCACCGTCATCCGCAGTGCATCGCTGCACCACGGTCCCCTTCTTCATTCTGGCATGGTCAAATAAGTTGACTAAGTAGGAGGGTGGAACGGGCGGGGCGGGTCACCAACGGTCGGTGTTTCGCTCCCCGAGGGCGGGAGCCACGCGGCCGGCCGTTGGCTCGTTCGACCCTGGGGAAGGCGCCGCGTCTCTTTGGCGCGGGCGGGCACGTGCAGGTGCTGCAGCGAAGTGTCGCGCGAATTTTCGCACCATGCGAGGTCGGCCAAGCTTCGCGACGCGACGCGGCTCGGCCTCGCGCACGACTTTGCGCTCGTCAAGCGCGACCGTGGGCTCGTCACGCGCGACCGTGGCCCCCTCGCTCGGCTGATCGGCAGGCGCAGCAACCTCAGTCGAAGCGACCGGCGCGCGTGCGAGCGCCACGCTTCCGACGGCAACGTGGCGCGCTATGTTTCCTGTGGCCGCCATGAGCTCTGCAGCAGTTGGGGCCGAGCACTTATTATAGGGCGCCCCGACGATCATCATCACGGCCGCTGTGAGCAGGACGCCGCGAACGCGACGCGAAAAGCCGGCCAGTGACGAGCGGATCGCGTGGGGCGGAGTTTGATGCTCGACTGGGCCCTGCACGTCGCGGGGCGCGTGGGAAGCAGCGGGGGCCGGCCCACTAGGCACACGACGGAGACCGATGGGTAAGGCGATGCACGTCGGAGCGTCGTCGTCCTCCTCCTCGGCCTGCGTCGCGACGCCGACATTCGCGACTGACTTCGCAGCGCTCGCCGCGTGAGCTGATTCGCGCAGCAGTACGCGCTTTTGCGCGATGGCATTCACGAAAAGAGACCGCATCCACTCAGACACATCGGACATGCTCGCTTGTGGGTGCGACGATATACAGCGCTGCAGCTCGATCCCGAACTCTCGGGCCGTGGCGAAGCGACGCGCTGGCTGACGCTCGAGCGCGCGGGCGACGACGGCCTGCAAAGAAGCAGGCACGATGCGTGTGGGATGCGTAGCAGGTGGGAGGGCCTCGCGCGTGACGGCCATGATCGTCTGGGCCTCGCTTTCGCGCCTGAACAGGCTCCGGCCGGTGAGCCCTTCCCATAGGAGGACGCCCACCGACCACAAATCTGCGCGATGGTCGACGTCCAACCCGTGCATCTGTTCGGGCGCCATGTACGCGAGACGGCCCTTGATCACGCCAGTGCGCGTAACCTCCAGGCGTTCGGATGCACGGGCGACCCCGAAATCGAGCAATCGCACGCAGCCGTCGTACCCAATCATGATGTTCTGGGGCGAAATATCGCGATGTGCTCCGCTCTTTCTCGCGGTAGATTCGTCACGGGCCTCGCGTGTACCGAAAGGTTGCCCCCGGGGGGCGTTGGGAGGAGCGGCCCAGTGCTTCAACGAAGAGACATGTGAGCCAGTGAGCTGGCTAAGGGAAACGTTCGAAGGGGTCGAGAGAGGAGCCGAGGTTCGGCCGGGCGACCTTACGCTTGTGGGCCCGACGTTCGGCGTGCGTGCGCTTGTGTCTTGCGTGGGCGCTCCTCTGCCGGTGCGCATGGGGCGTGGACGACTTGGGCTCCAACATCTCGGCCGTTAGCGCGGGCGTGCTCGCCGTCGAAAACGCACCAGGGACGCCTGGCTCTTGTGCTTGGATCTCGGGTGGCGGCTCGGCCACGCCAGTGACCGCGGGTGCGGGGGGCTCAACGTTTGCTGCTGTGAGCTTGGGTGGCGCGGCAGTCAGTGCCTGGGCGAACCGCTGAGGTGCGGCTGGCGCTACGGTTTCGCTGCGTGAAGCCGGGCTATCAGTTGGAATTTGGGAAGCGTAAGCACTGACGGAAAGGCCGAGTGCAGCCACGGTAAACAGGGCGATCGCAGCCAGGAGCGTGCTGCGCTTACGTCGAAATGGGTCGACCTCCCAAAGCTCGTCACTATTCGACACATCGATGGTCGCCGAGTCGAGGCGAAGTGGTACCGGTGGCGCCTCGTAGGCCTCGAGGATCACGTTGTGGTCAGTGGGTTCTGCGTCACGTCGCTGTTGCTGGAGATTCGTAGAGCTGGAGTTACCCGCGGGCGGGGCGCCGGGCGGCTGGAGTCGCGTGCTCATCTTGCTGCGGGCGGAGCGTTCGACCATGCGCGAGAGGCCGACCAAGGGAGACTCAGATTTCTTGGGCGGCGGCGTGCTCTCCTGGAGTGGCATGAGCGCACTGGGCAAGCCCTTGGCTAAGCCGCGCAGGGTGGGTTCGCGCTCCGGCACAGGGCCATGTTTGGCGTGGGCGTCAGCCTCCACACGTGGTGCGGCCTTGAGTGCCTGACCCACCAGGGTCGGCCTTGGCAGCACCGAGGTTCTCGGTGACCGAGCTCCGGGGCGGTTGCGCTGTGGACGAGGATTAAGCATGACGACCTCATTCGGGGGGCTTTTGGGTAGCGGGGGGTACGCCTGGGCCCGCCGTCAGTCGCGGAGGTTGTCCCATGCGGTATCCCGTTACTGCCCACCGTCGCGCTGCGCTTGTCACGGTTTCGTCGCGGATTCATCACGTGCCCCTAATGTGCACGGGAATTTCGCTGCGCCGCCCCAACGCTCCCCCGAGCGGCAGACGAGCCAATACGCGCCGGCCCGCGGGCTCAGGTCAGGCTGGTGAGCAGCGCTTCGGATTCGCTTGTCTGTCGCGGCATCCCGAGGTGACGGTTGATTTCCACGGCTGCTTGGAGATGCTCGCGCGCTCGCACCGGGTCGCCCAACTTGTGAGCCAGCATGCCGAGGAAGTGATCGACTGCGCCTCGGTACGCGTAGGTTGCCAAGAGCGCGTTCTGCCCCGCAAAGGGCAAGAGCTTCTCGTACACAAGCCGCATGCCCGGCTCGTCGCCAAGCTCAACGTAGATGCGGGCCAGCCCAGTGAGAGCACCAAGGTCCCCGTAGAGGACGGGCATGCGCTCGATGTCGCGGCGCGGAACACGGCCGAGCATTTCTCTGGCCCGCTCAAGTCGCCCCGTTCGTACGTACAGGTAGGCCTGCGAGAGCGCCAAGTCCGTTCGCAGGCGCAGTGTCCCGGTGGCGGCATCCGGCAGCGGTGGAGGTTCGATCTTCTCCAGAAGCATCATTGATCCCCGGGCCTCGAGCAGCAGAAGTTGGTAACTGCGCAGCGCCTCGGTGATCGCGACGGTGTCATTCGAAGCGGCTACTGAGCCGGTCACAAGCGCGGCGAGCTCCTCGAGCTGCCCGGCGGCCAAGGCGCGACCCGCGCAGATCATGAGCAGGACGACTTCTGCGGCCCGCATGTGTGAGGTCTCCGCGAGCTCCGCGATCGCTGCCTGCGCCTGGTCCGCGCGCTCGACATCACAGGCGGTGGCTGCGCACAGGTAACGGGTGACGTGCACCCCAAGTTGATGCACGGTGCGGTAGCGAATGGCATTCGGTTCCGGGCTCTCAGCATCGATCAGCGCGAGAAACTCCGAAGCGGCCTCGGCGTTTCTCTCAAGCGTGCTCGGGTCGCGCAGCATCATTCGCACATAGGCCACCTCGCGCCGCACCAGCGGGTCATCCACACATGCGGCGGCTTCGTCCAGCAGGGCAGTTCGCTCCGCCGCGCTCAGCTCCAAGGCGAGCTGTGCCTTCTTCGCCAACGTGCAGCCTCGTTCGCGCAGTGCTTCCGAGGGGAGCGTACGCAGCAACTCATCGGCCAAGCCTCGCGCAAAGACGGCATCGCCCCCGCCCATGTGCACGCAATTCACGCTGCGCACGAGCAAGGAGACGAGCCCAGCAAGCTGCCCGCTACTGCCCGAGGAGCGCAGCAGCTCCGCCGCCCGTCGGTAGGCGTGCCATGCGAGATCAAGCTCGGCGGCGAAGAAATGGTTGTCGCCCAGCTCGACCCAGAGACGCGCCTGCTCATCACGGGAGGCCCCCTCGACCTCGAGCTTGTTGATCGCCAGGGCGAGCAGGTCGCTCGCCCGCTCGAAGCCGGCGGACCGGTACGCCTCTTTCGCTGCGCCCTCGCAGGCGCGCACGGCTTCTTCAAGGCGTGATGGCAGCGCGTGCACGAGGTGTCGCGCGCGCTCGCCCAGGTGGCCTGCATTCGCGCTGACGCTATCTGTTCCGAAGCTGTCGGCAGCTCGCGAATGCAAGGCTCCACGAGTTTGAAGGTCGGTGTCTTGGTACAGGGTTTCCTGAAGCAGCGCGTGCGCGAACGTGAACTCGTCAGTGCCGGGCACCCCGACCACCAGGGTCAGCCGGGATCCAATGGCGAGCGCTTCCAATACGGAGTGGATCGACTCACCGAGCATTTCGCTGAGACGCGAGGCTAGAAATTGGGTTCCAAGCACGGAGGCAGCGGCAAGTACGCGCTGCGCGTGTGAGGGTAAGAGGGCGAGCCTGTGCCGAATCATGTCGCGCGCGCCTGGGGGGAGTTCACCGCGGCGCGCCGGGTCCGAGCCCACCTCAGTCCACCAGTCGAGAAACTGCCGGATGAAGAAGGGGTTGCCTTGGGAGCGCTGAAAGAGCTCGCGCAGGTGCGCCTCTGACGGGGGGGTATCCTTCTGAAGCTCGTAGGCCAGCGCCCGCGACTCCTGCTCGGTCAGACCGGTCAGGCGAATTCGGGTGGCGTGCCGGCCTGCCCTCGACAAGGCGTCGTCGACGCTGCGGGAACGCGGCTCTTCATCGCGCAGGGTGGCGACGAAGAGCACTGGGCTCGAGTCGAGCGCACGCACGATGTGCCCTAACAGATCGATACTGCCAGCATCGGCCCACTGCAGGTCGTCGAGCACCACGAGCTTGGGTCCCGTTGAAGCAAGGGAGCGCAGGCATCGCGTCAGCTCGTCGAATAGGCGGAAGCGTACGGCCTGAGGATCGGGGACTTCGCCGGCTGGGGAGGGCGCACCGAGTCCTGAAACCCAGTGCGACAGCAGGTCGGCGCCCTTCGGCAGGGCCTGCGCGAATGCAAAAGGCTCACTGCGCTGCGCCTCACGGACGACCTGCATCCAGGGCCAATAAGGCGGAAAGCCCTCGCCCTCGTAGGCGGCGCCCATCCACGCGGGCGTCCCGTCCAGCGCCGCACTGCGCATGAACGCCTTCACCAGGCGCGTCTTACCAATCCCAGCGGGGCCACTGATGAAAGCGAGACATGCGACGCCGCCGCGGGCGCGCTCCAGCCTCTTGTGGAGGTTTTCGAGCGCGGCAGCGCGGCCGATGAAGGGATCTTGCCCCTCCGGAGCAAAGGGTAAGGGCGCGGCGCGCTCGGTCTCTACTGCGGCTTCCTGGTTGGTTTGCGGTAAGTGAAAGATGTAGCCACGACCGCGTACGGTTTCGATCGGCGAAGCCACGTCCGCCGGCTGCCCCAATGCGCGGCGCAGCTTCGCTATCGCATTGGCGGTGACACCGTCACTCAAGCGCTGCGCCTGCCACACTTCGCGCTTGAGCTCCTGCTTGCTGATCAACCGATGGGGGTTGTGGAGCAAGTAGCAAAGCAGGTCGAAGACCTTGGGTTCGAGGTCGACGTCCTGCCCGTCACGGACAAGGCGCGACCGCTGCACATCCAGCTCGAACCCCGCGAATGCTCGGTGCATTGTCGAAGACCTTACCACGCCCCCCAGTTCGCATACAGAAATGCACGATTTCGCGTGAAACCATCGAAATTCAGCGGTAATGCGATCATGTGCGCGTTCACGAGCGCAGTGTGGCGCACACCCTTTGCGACGCGGTTCGGAGCTCGGCTTCCAAGCTGGTGATGCGCTCGACGCGCGAAGCCAGCGACGACCCGTTGCTGCGTCGCGCCGCGGATGTGCTGCAGCTGCCGCAGGCGATTAGCCGACGCTTGTGTGAAGACCCGTCACATAGCAATTCCGAAAGGTGAAAAACGCGCTTAAGCTCCGCCCCACGGAGCTATCGAGACGGTGATTTCGATGCCGAGCAGCCAGCGTCTGCCGCCCACCACTTCGATCTCTCCGGGCGGGTCCGCGTTGGCGGGAGTCGTGACCTTAGTCCGATGAAAGTCTTGCTCATAGGCCGCCGCCAAGCCTATCCAGATTTCGGCAATCTCATAGCGGTTCACGAGGCGCGACAAGGATGCGCGCGCGCCAGCAAATCCCTGTTCAATGTCGATGCCTTGGTACGGCTCGTACTCGGGGAACCAGGTGAACTCGTCTGCGCCGACATTCGACTGGCGCGCCACGCCGATCCTACCCTGAAGCGCGCTCCGAAAACCGGCGTATTCGAAGCCGCCTCCCGCATCCAGAAAGAGCGCCGCTTGATCGCGAGGTGAGAAAAAGCTGCCGAGGCGAAAGCCCGGCCCCAGCGCCAGAAAACGCCAGCGAACTTGGAGGCTGTTCTCCAGAGCTACACCGTGCAGCCCCTGCTCAGACATGAAGATCAGTCGAGAGGAAGGGTCAATGCGCACCTGCTCACGTTCCGGGTGGACCACAGGTTCGGCCCGCACACGAAGTGGAGTGAGCGAGATTGCGAAGAGGAGGGTCGCTAGACGAAAGAGCACACCCCCGCAAAAGCAAGCTGCGTGCCGCCCCGCCGTGGCTAGAAATTGCGAAGTAATTGGGGCGGAAGCGTTCTGCGGGGCAGCGAATGGTGTCGTGAAACATTCACATGTGAACGCAGAGCGCGGATCACTTCACCAAGCTGGTGAGCCGAGTTAGCGACTGTACACGTGATGGTAGACCGGCGTGGCGTACTCCGTGGCCCCGCCGCTGCCATGGAATACCAGGTTGGCCGTTTCGCCCATCGCTGCGTTCTCACCGAGCGTCGGACGCGGCACCGACCATATTTTTGTGCCCGTCGCGCCGACCCACGCGGGTGTGCTTGCGACCTGTGTCCAACTCCAGCCGGGGCCGGTGCTCCGGTATAACCTGTCATTTTCGATCATATAGTCCGCACCGATGCCTCCGAAGGAGTAACCAGTCGAAACCTGAGTATCGACGTCGATGAAGACGTGCGTGCGGATGTACGGCGCAGCAAAGTTCGCTTGATAGAAGAGATTCTCGCCGTCGTTGTGCGCGAAGGTTGCCGTGATTGCGCCGTTCGACGCGCTGTACACGTGCTGGTAGCTTGCCGTCATGTCTGCTGGCCCGCCCGAGCTTTGCGCTTCGAAGACCACCACATCGGTATTTGGATAAGTCGTCTGCCCAAGGCTGGCGCGCGCCACCGTCCACGACGTCGAGGTGCCACTTAGGGTTTGCCCTGCGCTCCCGACAGCAGACCAATTCCATCCGGCGCCAGCATGGCGGTAAAGAGTCATATTCTCGATCAGGTAATCTGCCCCAATTCCACCTCGCGCAAAGCCGGTAGCCGCAGACTGGTCGGTGTCAATGTAGACGCGGTACCAGGTGAACGGTTGGGCGAAATCGAAACGGTAAGAGACGTTCACACCATCGTTCCACGCGCCCCAATGGGAAAGCTGCGTCAGAACCGGTGGAGCCTCACATGAGACGTTTGCTTGGGCCTCTACCCACGTTGCAAAGGGCCCGAACCAGGAGGGCACCTGCCAGTGTGGACTCGCAGAGTAGTACCAAAACCCCCCGTTTGCGCGGAAAGCGTTGAGGCGATCCTGCGCATCCGCCAGGCTGGTGGCCGCCTCGGAGGCCGGGTCACCCTGGATGGCTAACCAACGCTCAGGGCCAACGCCGGGGAACGATGGCAACTTCACATTATACTTATTCTCCACTGACACGATGTCTGCTGCATCGAAGAGCGAAGCGGTTTGAGGCACGCTGCCCGGATTAGCAATCACGAGCTTGCCCGCGCCATGCGCCTTCACCGCCTGATAGCACGCAGCGTTATAGGCGTTGTACGTGCTGTTGGTTTCATCGAAGAACACACCATCGTAATTGCGGCTCATCGCGTTGGCTATTCGCGTCTGGATCGGGAGGCAATCGTCGCAGCTGCTCTTGCAGCTCAAGTTCGTGCACGTCGTGTTCGGCGTGACGTCCGAGCAGCGATTTGCCATGGCGTAGTTCATTGGAATGTACGCGATGACCTTGATTCCAGTTTCTCCAGTGCGCTCCACCGGGTTGTCAAAGTGGTATTTATCGGGCCATTCAGTGCTCTCGTTTGCAACCACGACGAAGTTTGGGCGTGCTGCGCGAATGGCAGCGATGTCGGTGTCAGAGGTCCCGTAGTAAAGGGTATAGAGTCCATTGCCACTAGGACAGGTCAGCGCTTGGGACGCCCTGCCGATCGTTTCGGATCGAAGCGCGCCGACGTACTCCGAACCAGCCTCTCCGCATGCACCGAAGAGTGCCGCACTGATAGGAAGAGAGACGAGCAACGTTAGACTGGACAACGGTCGTTTCGACCGCGAGTGCGTAAGCATGGGTACCTCTTGAAAAGGGGTGGGATGGGCTCGCCGGCGATGGCGAGAACGCACGCATCCGGTGCACGGCACGTGCCACGGTATAATTAAGATATACCCCGGCGACGCTGGCATAAGTGCCGCGAGAGTCGTGTGCCGCTAGCGGCCCACGGGCAGGTTCCGTCGCCGCCCGCTTTGGGTTTGAAGCGCCCGCGCTAGCGCACTGCTGCGCGCAACATCGACACGAGCGTCGGCCCAAGATTGGGTCGTTCGACCACGTCGCCATGGGCCGGCACTAAGATCGCAGGTGGATGCCCCTCCAGCTCGCGGATCAAGAAATCGCGGGCAGCGGCCTTGTTCTTGACGAAGAACTTGAAGAACACGTTGAAGACCTTCAAGCCCGGCCCCGAGTCGGTCAGCTTGAACACGAGCTTGAACATGAAGTTGTTCGGCAGCACGGCAATGTTCGCGATGTAGTCGCCCGCGTAGAGTAAGATTCCCTTGTCGGTCTGCACGCGCACCAGCGCATCGCCGATTTTGTCGCCATCGACGGCCAGCACCGAGACGCGGTCCCCCAGCAGCGGTGCTAAAAGCTCCAGCGGTGCAAGCTCGCCTACTTGCTCCTTACTCTTTTTGCGAATGCGCTCTGCCGCCCGCGGCGCGGCATAACTTATCGCTTGCGGGAAGGCTTCGTGGGTGGGCCCAAGCCCTAAGTGATGGGCACCGTTGGTCTCGAGCAAGGCAACCACGCTGCCCACCTTATCAAGTGCGCGCAGCTCCTCGATCGACACCCCCGTGGGCGGGCTCATGATCATCAGCTTATTGTTCGGTAAGCCGACGACCAAGGCATTCGCCTTGCCTGCGCCGAAGGAGTACTCCCTTACCAGTACCAACGGTTGTTCCGCCAGCGTTGTCCAGCCATTGACTGCCGTACCCATCCGTCCCCCTTGGTTGAGCTCCGGGTGTATGCTCTTCAAGGCGCGCGAGCAAGTGGCAAGGCACGCTACCTAAAGCGCTGCCACTTCACATCGTTGGCCGCAACCTCCGCACTCGAATCGCGGCCGACACGAGGACGCCGTCCTCCGTATCGAGCGGACTCAAGCTGATCTCAACCGGAAACTCGGTGCCATCTTTGCGCAGGCCGGACAGTTCGAGCCTCGTGCCCATGGCGCGCGGTCGCGGCCCCTGAAAGTAAGAATCGCGAGCTCCTGTCGCGCGTAACCAAACACTAGAGTTGACG
>JBKJIA010000492.1:0-9403 GCA_046598735.1 Polyangiales bacterium | reverse complement strand
TCTGTTTGAGTGCGCAGATGTTGGTCGAATGTTTTGCACGCACCGGCCGACAAAACAGCGCCTGATCGGTCACGGACGACTGCGTTCCGGTCGCCCCGACCGGCCCATGGGCGCCATGCCAACCTTACTATTGGTGTTATTGAGACCTATAGATCGGGGCTCAGTGCGGACCCTGACCGCTCGATTGCGAACATCGACCACTTTCGATGCGCGCGTACCGATAGACGGCTAAGTTTGGGGCATGCGCGTAGAGCTTGAGCATCTTGATGGACGGGGCCTTCTCATCGATTTGACGGGTGACCCCTCCGGCGTCGAACAGAAGCTTCGGATAAGCGAGGCATTGGGCCTGGCAGGCGTGCTCGAGCAGTCGGCCCAAGTGACGCGAATTTCGCCCTTGGTTGCGGAGCGCTTGGTGCTCGATGTGATCGCGTTGGTGTTCGGCAGCGTGCACTTGCGCGAGCAAGGCGAAGCCCTTTTTGTAGGAGTAAGGGCGTCCGTCGAGCGCGATGCCCTGCACACGGCCATTGATGTGGAAGCAGCCACGCTGCGTGCGGCATCGCTCGGCGTCGACGTGGGCACGGTTCACGTGAGAGCCGAAACGCACATGCGCAACATGCGGCTGTGGGTGCGCGACAGTGAAGGCAGGCTTGAAGCCGATCATCTCACGATGGCGCAGCTGCGCATGCATCTAGGCAAAGTGAGCGTATCCGCCACGGAGCTGCGGGCTGAACGCGTGGTGCTGGCCTGGGGCGCAGACGGTTTTCGGCTCGAAGCCGCGATTGTTGAGGCGCCTAAGATCGAGCTGCTTGCGGGCGGTCTTCGGTTGCACGCGGAGGGCTTGACCATTCATGCGCTGGGCGTGCATCGATCGAATGTTTCCTTCAGCTCGGCGGAGCTCGTGACGGCTCGGGTAGATCATACCTTTGGCGTCGCCCCACCGGCGCGTGGAAGATCGGTCCCAGCGCCGTCGGCTGAAGGCCGGCCAACCGTCCAGCCTGGCCCCAAGCTGTTCGACTTTGCACTGTTGGATGGGCTGTCAGGCGAGCTCAATGTGGACGCTGCGGTCGATATGAGTGTACCGGTCATCGGTCATCGTCGCGCCACGCATCGACTCCGCTTGGGCATCGATGAAGGCAGCGTCAACTATCGCGAGCTCGAGTCCAGTCTGGCCGGTCTCGAAGAATCCATGCTGGACTTCTCCGTGCGCGGTTCCGCGCTCGTGCTCGAGCTCGGCATTCCGCTCTTGCCCACACGTGGACTCGGTAAGCCGTTGGTTCTTTGGGACCTCGCCCCTAACGATCTGGCCCTCGCCGAACGTAGACGCGTGCGCCTTTCCGTGTTGTCTCACTATCGCTTGGCGGGTCAAGACCGGGAGCGCAGGTCAGAGCCGCCGCGAGAGCCAGAATCGAGCAGCTTTGCATTGCGCAGCCTGGGCCTCGAGAACATCGACGTAAGACTTTCCCTTAACGCCTTACCTGAGCCGCTCGAGAGCCTGATTCGCTGGCTGTCGTTCGCGAGCTTGCATGCGCAGGGGGCGGTGCGTCACGACGCGCAGCATGGCGAACCTCAGGAAGGTATGATCCAGGCTCAACTGAGTGGCTTGGACCTGGGCCTCGCCGGGATCCCGATGGGCGCAGCGACGCTCTTTCTCTCCCGCGTTCAGTTGGCGGAGCTGTCGAGCATGCAGCTCGCGTTTTCGGGGCTGTCGCCAACTCGCGTACAAGCTGAGGTCAAGCGGCTCGTGCTCGGTGACACGCACCTACGCGAGTAGCGGCCAGTTGCAGTCGTCGACTCTGAGTCAACACCTGCGCCATACCTTTTCGGCCGCTGTCATCTCAACTAGCAGTGCCGCACTACCAGAGGGAATGGGGCGGCTTTTCACAACGGATTGAGCAAGAACTGGCCCGGCGCCGGTTTACTCACGCGCTGTGAGTGCGATCGCGGGCGTACGCCTTGACCATTGGTTCGCGACCGCCCATGAGTTGTCTCGCTGAGGCTGACTCGCGTCGCTGTTCTCCATCTTGTGCTCTGCCCGTGCTTCGGGATACCGAGCACGGCCGGAGAGGGGTGCACCGCCAGGTCAACTCGCATCCTCCCTTACGATTGCTAGGAGCGTCATGTCCCGTTTCTCAAGTTTGTCCTGTTCGCGTTTTGCCCGCTGGAGTGTGGCTTTTAGCCTCGTAACGAGTGGTTGTTTCGTAGACACATCCACCGAGCCTACCAGCTCCGCGCAATACGACGATGACGAGATCGAAAGCGTTTCAAGCGCACTTACCACCACGGAGCTGTTTGCCACGACGCCGATTGCACTCGGTGCGAGCAAGACCGGTATCTATACCGCCGCCGTAGCCGGGCAGCTTACGTTCCGCACCGCGGGTACGAACGATGTCGACCTCTATCTCAAGAAGGGAAGCGCACCCACGCGCTCGGCATTCGACGTCAAGTCCGATGGATCCACGTCTGCCGAGCTGGCGCGCATCTCGGTCGCAGCGGGGGATAAAGTATACTACTTAGTCTACGCATATAAGGCTTCCAGCGCGAATCTCGTCGTTGAAATCCCTGACGTGGCGCCGCCCACGACCACGGTGACCTTGGTACCCAGCACGCTGATTGCGCTGCGCACCAGCAAGAATGGCGTCTACACGGCGCCCACCACCGGCTCCTATACCTTTCGCTCACGCGGCACATCGGGCGACGTCGATCTCTACCTCCGTAAGGGTGCCGCTGCCTCGACGACATCCTTCGACGTCAAGTCGGACGGCGGGACCGCTAACGAAGATGCCGTGATCAGCGCGGCCGCCGGCGATCAGATCTACTACTCGCTTTACGGATACAAAGCGACGACGGCTAGCTTAGTGGTCGATCTACCCGGTTCAGCCAACTACGACAGCACGCGCTCGCTGGCCACGTTGAGCGATGAAGCAGCATTTCGCGCGTTTTCTACGCCGGGCGGCGGCCTTAGTACCTCGGGCCGGTCGCTTAAGTTCTTGATCGATAGCCGAACCCCGACCAGTCGCACCACGAACTTCATCAATTCCAACTATCGCGAAAACGGTAGCGTGCCTGCGTCGGCGAAGTATCACTATAACTTTGCCCAGCAGCGCTACGGTATCAGCGACACGGTCGCCCGGTTCAACGATACGACTTACTTCACCGAGCCCAAGCGCTTCTACGCCGGTACCGTGCAGACCTATCGCTTGGGCGAAGCGCAAACCCTTACCTATGCCATTCAGTTCTATCCGGATGATATCGTCGCAGAAGCGTCATTGCTCGAGGCACTCAAGACGCTCAAAGCCGCGATCAATCTGCCAGGTGCAAACCTTGCGTTCGTCGCTACGGGTCCGCAGCAGACGTTTGCCACGATCGGTCCCGCCGCCGCTGCCCTTGGTATTCAGTTGCTCACGATCGATCAGGTGCTTGGCGATATCAAGTTCGTCAGTCTGAACTCGGGCGAAGCGTGGGGCATTCTGCGCATCTTCCCCAGCAACGTAGAGTTGCTTCGCCCCACTGATTTGCCTGTCTTTGATGACCTTCCGCTCGATCTCTCGGTGGTAGCAGGCACGATCACGAAGGCCTATCAAGACATCAATTCGCACGTGAACTTGAAGGCCAAGGAGCGCAATACGCCGAACATGGTGCTGCGCGACGCCGGCCCCAGCAATCCCGTCCTGGCCGCGTTTGCAGACAAGCCCGTACACCTGACGGTCACGAACGAAGGGTTTACCCTCGAAGCGACCACCGAGGCCGTGGTCAATCAGAAGTTGGCCGACAAGCTCAGCGGCCCGTGGATTCCGCTGCCCATTGTCGATGAAACACTTCTGCTCAGCTTCGATGAGCTCTGCCCTAGTGCGAGCAGCGCATGCTTTGATCGCGTCAAGGCCATGGGCGGCAAGAGCACGGGTCTTGGCTTCCTGGCCGGTGCAGTCGGTCGTACCACCACTGCTTCTTCCGTGAGCACCAAGTACGGATATGACCTTAGTCCGCGTGGCTTCGGCATTCCAGTCAAGTTCTACCGCGACCTTGTCAATGCCCCGGAAAACGCGAACCTCAAGAGTAAGATCGACGCGCTCGTGGCTGCGGAAAAGGCGGGTAACCTGGCGCCTGCCGAGCGTAACGCGCTGGTCACGGAGGTGCAGGGCCTCTTTTACAAGGCATTCGTGCCGGGAACCCTAGTCGCAGACGTCACGGCGCGTCTTGGCGTCGTCACTCCCAGCGTTGCCAAGTTCAAGTTCCGGTCGAGCGCAACTTCGGAAGACGTTCCCAACTTCAATGGCGCGGGTCTCTATGACAGCTTTTCAATCGAGCCGGCCAAGGTCGACAATCCCGATTTTTCGTGCGTGATCGAGACCGAGACGGACGGTGTAGTCACCAAGCTCAAGGTTAAGCCTAAGACCGTCCAATGCGGAATCAAAGCCGTTTACGCGAGTTTGTGGAACCCGCGCGCCATCGTGGAACGCACCTTCGGTCGCCTAGACCATGCGTCTGCCGGCATGGGCATCACGATCAACCCTTCTTATGGCGATGAGCTTGCAAATGCCGTGTTGGTGACTCGCGTGAGCGGCACGGACGCCATCTATGGGTATACCCTTTCGATTCAGAAGGGTGAGAACCTGGTCACCAATCCGCTGCCGGGAACCATCACCGAGTTCGATGTGGCGGCGTTCTCCGACTTCGATCGGCCGGCCCGCATCACCACCACCCGCTACGCCAAGCCGACCACCACCGATCCGGTAATGACGACGACGATCCTGACGAATGAGCGCATGTTGCAGCTGGTCGAGATCGCCAGGAGCATCGAGATTGCATACTGCAAGGCGAAGCCCAGCTACTATCCGGGCGGCAATTGCAACCAGGTGTGGCTCGACACGAGCAAGCCGCTATCGCTCGACATGGAGATCAAGATCCTGCCGGATGGAAACATCCAGTTCAAACAGGTGCGCGAGTTCCACGGGCGCTAAGCGTCTCTCTCTTCGCCTAGCAACGATTCCATGCGGGCGCGCGATGCCTTACGCCTGGACCGTTTCGTGGTAATCACCGCCAGCATGATCATGCCATTCGAAACGAAGCCGCTGTTGCATGCTTGCCTTGCGCTGACTTTGTGCGCGTCCTGCGCAACACCAGCGCAGCCCGTGTCGCGTACGACTAACAGTCAAGTATCGGCCGCGCCGGACCAGAGCGTGCTGCAGACACGGGTGGCGCAAGCCACAAGCCTGCGGCAGGCGATACAGGACGCTGTCCAGCGCGAAGACGCGCCACGCAATGGTAAGGTCAAGACGATGCTCGTCTCCGACCAGTTGCGCACTTCCATGGACCTTGTCGAACGTAATGCGCCCACGGCGCCGTACCAAGAGCCGAACGTTAGTAAGTACGAAGCCGCGTGCCTGGCGCTCGAAGCCGCGTATCTGGGAACTGAGCTTGAGTCCACCGATCCGGCCTCAAAAACGGGCGCTTGGACCAGCGACGAGGGGCGCGACGTGCTGGGGAGTGACACGGTCGATGCCAAGCTTGCGGCCTGGCAAAGCCGAGATCCATTACGACCCTTTGCGAAATTTGCGGTGGTATCTGCCAGCGACGGTAAGGGGCTGGCCGTCCGCGTCGGTGCGCTCGACACCGCTCACGTCGACATTGCGGGAGGCGCGGCCCTCAGCGCTGGGCTCCTGCAGAGCTCCGTCATCCACGGTAAGACGCGCGTGGTCGTGGTGGAAAACACGTCTGGAGGATACAGACCGGGTCCGTTGCG
The DNA here is from genome assembly GCA_046598735.1 of Polyangiales bacterium. GTDB lineage: Bacteria > Myxococcota_A > Polyangia > Polyangiales > DASUME01 > DASUME01. Next base: position 3,663 of record JBKJIA010000492.1, on the reverse strand, counting down.
CAATCGCATCACACGGGAAGCGCTTGAGGCGGCGGGCTATTTGCCGGAAGCTCCGAGCGATTTCACCATCTACGCCAATCCCACAGGCGGCTACGATGCATCGAAGCTCATCGTGAGCACTAAGCATTAGGCCGTTCGGCCGCGACTTATGACGCCGTTTCAACGATGGAATGCATTTCGGAAGGACGGCGGCTTCAAGCGTCAGTTTTGGCCTGTACTGCTGGGTCTCGTGCTGCCCTTACTATTCGCCTGGCGCGAGCTTGCGCGGTTGGGGACGTACACCGTTGACGATGCATACATAAGCTTTCGTTACGCCGAGAATCTCGTCGACGGACACGGCCTTGTCTACAACGTGGGCGAGCGCGTGGAAGGGTTTACGAACCTGCTTTGGACGCTGGTTTTGGCGGCGGCCTACGCGGCGGGGGGCTCCACGCTGCTCGCATCGAAGGTGCTGGGCGTGCTTGGCGCCACGGGCGCGATCGTGCTCGCTTTCGCGTTTGCCACCCGCATGTATCGCGAAGATTCCCTAGCGCAAAACATCGACGCTTCTCGCGCGTTTCCGCCACTGTGTCTCAGCACGTGGGCGCTTGCCACGAGCTCTGCTTTTCTTTCGCATTCGGTGATCGGCCTGGAAACAGGCTCGTTCGCATTTCTGGCGATGTGGGGCCTGTGGCTGCTGCAATCCGAGTGCGGACGCGAAGAGCGCGGCCAACACAGTAAGCCCTGGTCGGCTTTGGTGTTTTGCGCTGCCTGCTTGACGCGGCCCGAGGCCCCCTTGTTCTTCGGTGCATCTCTGCTGTTCATGCGTCCGCAAGCAAGTCGGCCGGCTTCGGCGCACGCGAGCCGCTGGAGCAGACTCAGTGCGCTCGCCTCGCCGGCCTCGTTGCTCTGTTTTGCCTCGCTGCTGACCGCATTCATCGTGCTGCATCAGAGCCGTACCGGCCACGGGCGCCACTGGGCGTTGGCTTGGCTCGTCGTGTCAGGCCTGGTTTTGGCCACGCTCAACGTGCGCGCGTTGCTGACACGTTTTGTATGGGTGCGTGTCGCGATGGTGCTGGTTCTGCTGGCTGGGCTTACCGTGTTCCGCCTTCGATACTACGGCGCACTCATCCCGAATACGTTCCTTGCCAAAACAGGAAATCCGAGCGACGAGCTATTGGGGGGCGTAACTTATCTTCGCAATTTCTTTCGTCTTACCCAGCCGCTACCTTACGTAGCCTTGATGGGGCTCGGCGCAGGACTATGGGAACGGCGTCCGCTGGTCCTTGCAGCGGGGGCACTAAGCTTAGGTGGTGTAGCTTATATCCTGCGTGTTGGCTCGGATTGGATGCATTCTTTCGCTACTTAGTACCTTTTTTGCCGTTCGTGTTGTTGCTCGCGGAGTCGGCGTTTCAAAGAGTGCTTGCCGCTCATTCGCGTGCGCTCACGGTGGGGCTTGGTTTGGCGCTCGTGACATTTTGCCTGGCGTGCGAGCTCGACCTTGCCCGCGACCGCGTCCAGCTCATTGTCAAAGACAAGCGCCACTGGGACCAGAGCGCTGGTGGCGTTGCGCGCTGGCTTGAGGTCTATGGAGGTCCAGGCGCGATTGCGCTCGGTGACATCGGCGAAATCGGCTATCGCAGCGGGCGCGTGGTCTTCGACATCCTGGGGTTGGTGACGCGCGAAGTCAGTGAGCTGCCGGGCGGTTACGGTGGCAAAGAAGTCGCCGGACTGCGCGAGGCGTTCTTTCAGGCTGCACCTCGCTACATGGTCGTGATTTCCAACAAGGACGACTGCATCCATCCCTTTCACCACGTGATCACCGCGATCTACAGTGATCCGAGATTTGATCTTCAGTACGCGGCCAGCGGGCGGGTGCGTAGCGGCGGCGATAGCAGCTGGTGTCTGTTCGAACGGCGCGAGCTTTTGCGGGAAGTGCCTGTCGTGCCGCGAGAAGTGCCAGCATCCAACGTTCTACGACCGAGGCCCACTTCCGGCTGAACTGCGGCGCTTACAAACGAACGTGAGCACGGGCAACGGAACGCACGGTAAGGGTTAGACGGCTACTTATTGGGGGCGCGGAGCTTGTGATTTGGTAAGGTGCTTGAAGCGGAAGGACTCGAAGTCATGCAGGAGCCGATGTTATCTGAGCGCGCACCGAAAAAGCGTTTTGCAAGCAAATCACGATCGCTGCTGCGAGTGGATTCGCGCTTTTTGACCGTGGGCCTGGTGCTTGGCATGTACGCGTGCGGCACGTGGCACGGGCCCGGTGGCGGAGGCGGCTGCAAGTTTGGGGGCACCGACGACGGCACGTCTTCGGAAGGTGGAAGCAGCAACACCGATACGGACGCCCAGGTCAGCACCACCGATGCGGGCCCTGACGCGGCAACCACTAGCAAAGACGCTGGCACGGACGCAGGCACGGGCACGCCCGGGGTGGATAGCGCAGTGGCCGCTGCCGCGCCGTGACTGTCTGGTGTGCGGCGTAGTGTCGCGACTGTCTCCATTTTCCAGCGTTCTCATGGGTTACCACCGAAGCCTGGTGAGCTTCAGGCTCTACAGCCGTCACGGATCTGACCATGTGCTGTGGTCAGGTAGCCTCGTTTACTGATACAAGCGCTGCATGAATACCCCCCTTAGTCGTAAATGCGCCTTTGATGTCGGCGTGCGTGTCGGCGTGCGTGTCGCCGCACTAGGCCAGGCCCCGGTTTTGTCCGTGACGGCCTTACTCATGCTCCTGGTCATGGCTACGCCCGCTTTCGCGGCGGACTATCCTGTGTGTCCATCGACGCCGACGGCCGAGACTTCGATAGCTTCGCTGGTTGCCACGCCCTACACGTCACCTGCCACGGCCTTGCAGGGTATGCAGTGCCTTGACGTTGGCTTGCGTGCGCGTCGCGATCGGCGCGCCATCTTCGCAGGTCAGTACGTGCGCACGACCGTCGAGGTTGCCACTGCCATCGAACGCGGCGAGTTTCGTGATGCCGCGTGGACCGGCCGCTACTTGGTGGCCTTCGCCAACTTGTATCGAAAGGCCATGGCCGACTACGAAGCCCGACGCTTCTTGCAGATGTCGCAGGCATGGCGCATTGCGTTCGACACGTCGAGCAGCGGCGACGCGCTGGTGCTTCAAGAGCTGCTGCTTGGCATCAGCGCACACATCAACGGCGACTTGCCGCTTGCCTTGCAGGAGGTGCAGCTAGAGCCGAACCGCGCGGATAAACAGGCCGATCACAACACCATCAATGGTGTGCTGCAGCGCATCGTGGATGCAGATATGCGTGCGCTCTCGGACTTGTATGCGCCTGGTGTGGCGGAGCTTCCCACGCCTTTGCTGAACATGGCGGAAGACGTGTTTTACTTCGGCATGGCCAGCGCGCGCAGCAAGGCGTGGAGCAATGCCGTCGTGCTCTGGGACGTGCGAAACTGGCCGCCAAGCGCGTTTTTGCAGAAGGCTTCCATCGCAAACCGCGCGGTCGTAGGCGCGTACTCGATTCTCACACCTGGCTTGTCCCCAGCCCTCATCGAAACCTTACGCGGGATCGAGCGTTCGCAAGGCGTGTGGCCCAATCCCTGAAGGATCGGAGGTCAAGAAGGGGTTGGCCTAAGGAGGGCTACGACCTAGTGTCGTAGTGACGAGCGTGACTGAAGAAGGCAAAGCGAGCCGGGCTCCCGAACGCGAGC
>JBKJIA010000363.1:0-5939 GCA_046598735.1 Polyangiales bacterium | reverse complement strand
AAGGCTGCGGGAGCGACCCCTGCCGCGCGTAAGAAAGCCGCGAAATAGTAAGGTTTCGTACTCGCGACGCGCCCGCTAAGAATCTCAGGGCGCTTCCACGATTGTGACGCGATGAAGCTCAGCGGAGCTTGTACCCACCGTAGCGGTGGGCCCGAGTTGCCCTTCGTCGTTGGCGCCCCAGCAAAAAATCTCATCGGCCGTAGCTGCGCACGCATGGCCGTAACCAGCCGCGATGATGCGTGCACCGGTCAGGTTGGGCACGAACGTGGGCACGTCGTACGCAGCGCCGATCGCTTGGCCGGTGGCGCGATCCTCGTTGCTGCCCCAGCACGCAACGCGTCCGTCTGAATACCGGGCGCAGCTTAAACGGCTGCCGAGAGCGAGCGAAGTCGGCGGGCTTAAGCCTGGCGCCTCAGCCACATCGAGCGGAGGCGTGCAGACTCCATAGCTGCACTCGGGAAGTCCGGACGGCACTGGGCCAAAGCCGAGCTGCCCTGCGCCCGCAAGCCCGAAGCAACGCACGGCACCCGAGACGATGGCGCACGTGTGCGCGTCTCCGCCGGCGACCGCAGTCACACCTGAGGCAAAGACCGTAAAGGGCGCCAGGCGAGATTCGTCCATCGTCGCTGGTGCGACACCCAACTGCGCATCGGAGTTCGATCCCCAGCAAGACAGCGCGCCTGCGCCGGATATGAAACAGCCGTGGAAATGGCCCAGCGCAACAGCTTGGACATCAGAAGTAAGGTCGGTCGGCACCGCGGCGTTGAGGTCCGTGCGCGCCGTGGGCACCTGACTGTATTCGTTGGCTCCGCCGCCCCAACAAACCAGCGCCTTGCTCGCAGCGACGCGCGCACACGCGAAGGAACGGCCGGCAACGATTCGGTCTATGCCCGATAGTAAGGGTGTGGTACCGCCGGGCATGGCGCGGAATCGAACGCGTGTGGGTAGCATCGGATCGTCGCCGACGGCCGCCCCGATCTGACCATGGTAATTGGCCCCCCAACACCACACTTCGCCTTGTGCTGTGAGCGCACACGAGAAGCGTTCGCCAGTCACCACCTGAACAGCGTTGCTAACGCCTGGCACCACCCTAGGCGTGACGCAGACATGATCTGGACAATCTTGGAGCGTGCTGTCGCTGCCAAGAGCGAGACGCGTATCGCCACCCCAGCAATACACACGGCCGCTCTTCAGAACGGCGCAGCTGTGATAGAAACCCGCGGAAAGTGCGACGATATTGGGGTCCATGGGCATACCACCGTCCGTGCCGCCGCCGTCGACGCCGCCATCGCGAACGCCGCCATCGCGCGTGCTGGCATCGCGAACGCCGCCATCGCGCGTGCTGGCATCCATGTCGCCCCCGCCGTCTACGCTGCTGTCCGCGCGCGGACCCGTGGTGGACGCGTCTGCGATCGGACCGTTCGCATCGAGCCCGGGCGCGTCACCGGGCCATGGCGCAAGGTCGTCGCGTTCTACGGTCTCGCAGCGGCCGCTCTCGGCGCAACTCGTCTCGCCCGCAACACACAATTGGTCGCGACACACGCGCAGAAGATTCATCGGCAGTGACAAGGTCTGCCCCGCGCGAAAGCTTACGACCGCTTCGCGCCGCACGACGCTGTCCCCAGCGAGCTTGCCCGTGATCGTGACTCGAACCACAGGCTTACCTTTGTGAATGCTCGTCAACGCCAACGTGAGTGGCAAGTCACGCTTGCTCTTGAGCCGCTCCAGATGGTCGAAGCGCACCTTGCTTCCGTCTACGGTTTCGACGAAAAAGTGCACTGCACTAAGGTCGGCGGGCACCTCGTAGTCGGTGACCACGCTTATCACGATCTGAGTGTTGACCTCCGGGTCTGCGCACGAGAGCAGAACTAGGAAAAGCAGCCATAGTGCGCGGCGCATCATGGTATCTCCACCACGCCCGTCAGCACGTTGCCCTTCACTTCCTGGCTTTTTTCCGGCTCGCGCGTGAGGAGTAAGGTGGCAATCACACCGCCTGCGGCCACCACGCCCAGCGATGTCCACACCCACCATTGCTTGCGCAGGGGCCGTGCCACGGCGGGGCTTTCGCGGTCTGCGTTGGCATCGGTACGATCAGACTGCAGCGAAGCGTCCGCGGCTTGGCGCGGCGATAACACGGCACCCGCGGCGACCACGGGTGAAGCGTCGGCAGATCGTTGCAACAGCACTTCGATGCGCTCGCGCGCGTGCACCGCAAACTGTGTCTCTCCCACGACGGTTTGGTCTTGCATCAAGCGCAGGAAATGCTCGCCAGGATCGACGGGTAAGTCGCTATCGAGAGCGCCCCGGGACAGCGGTTGACCATCCAGCGTCAGCACGTCGTTCGGTCGCAGGCCTTCCACGCGAATGCCTACGCGCGCAAACTGCGCGGCATTCTCCGCCAAGCGAGCCTCGGCTTGCGCGCGACGCGCCGGATCCGAACTTGCTGCGGGACTGCGTAAATAGGAGCGATACGCTTCGGACGCAGCGACGAATTGGCCGAGCTTCTGGCGCGCGCCCGCGATGTTGAACAGCGTTTCTGGATGCACATACAGCGCGTACGACCGTTCGAACGCGCTCAGCGCACGGGGCCAATCCGCGGCGCGCGCGGCCTCCACGCCCACCGTAAATTGCTCACGCGCAAGCGTGATTTCCGCCGGTGTTTGCGCCACGACCGACAGGCTCCATAGCCAGCACGCAAAGGCCAAAGCCACGTTTAGGGCCGGTTGCCCAAATGCTCGAAACATTCTCGCTGCCATCAACTTGCTCGGGGTCTAGCTTAACCTGCTTGTACGCTGCGGCTTGAGGCAAACTCACTAGCCAAGTACCCTGAAGCTTCGTGTCATTCCCACTTGCGCTTGCACCGGGACAACGAGTCGGTCCCTATGCGGTCACTGCCGCCCTGCGCGCGGGCGGTATGGCGTCGCTTTACCTTGCGCATCGCACAGGCCCCCAAGGCTTCGCACGGCCGGTGGCATTGAAGGTCATCCATCCACACCTGAGTCAAGATGCGCAGTTCGTGCGCATGTTCGTGGATGAGGCCTTGCTCTGTGCGCGCATTCGTCATCCCAACGTTGTGCATGTGGAAGAGCTCGGACAGCACGCGGGCGCCTACTACCTCGCGATGGAGTACGTGGATGGCTGCTCGCTTGCCGACGTGCTCGAACGTTTGAGTCGTGATGGCGAGCTGATGGATCCGCGCGTCGCCGTCACGATTGCGTGCGCAGTGCTCGAGGGGCTGCACGCCACCCACACCGTCAAAGGCGATGCGGGCGAAGAGCTCGAGGTCGTGCATCGCGATGTGAGCCCGTCGAACATCCTCATCGACCGAACAGGTCACGTGAAGCTGATCGATTTCGGCATCGCCAAAGCGCGTGGGCGCGCCGTGGAGACGAGCGCGGGCACGCTAAAAGGTAAGTACGGGTATATGTCCCCGGAGCAGGCGTGGGGTCGCGACATCGACCTGCGCACGGATCTGTATGCGGCGGCAGTGGTGTTGTGGGAGATGTTGGCCACGCGTCCGTTGTTCTCGTCCGATTCTGATCTGGGGTTGCTAGAGCTCGCACGCGCCTCGAACATCCCGCGTCTTACTCCGTTTCTACCGAGCATTCCGGAAGCCCTCGACGGCGTGCTCGCCTGGGGTCTCGCGGCCAATCGCGAGGATCGACCCCCCTCTGCACGGGCCCTTCGCAAAGCACTTCTCGAGGCATTCCCCGAGGCACGCGAGACCGACGACAGCGAGATCGCCCAGCTAGTCGCACGCACGAGCATCGTTCCGTCGCGACCACCCGGCTTCGTTCAACCTACCGGTATTCTCGGCCCCACCCTTGCCTCGACGCCGACCGGCCAAGCCCAACTTGGTTCGGACGCAAGCGTGCCCGACGGTCCCCTCTCGCAGGTCGCGCTCACAAATCTGGGGCGTCTGGGGCGTCCAGGGCGCGCACAAAAGGCGCTTGCTCTCGGCCTACTGGCGCTGTGCTTGGCAGCGATAGCTGCGTTCGCGTTTCAACGGTTGACGGCCGAACCATCCCGTGCGGCAAAGCCTGTGGCCGCCCCCAATTTGCCGGCGGATCCGCGTGCCGCTGCGGCCCCTTTGGCCGAGCCGCCACACCAAGAACCCGCCGCTTCGCCCATCCTCGTAGCGCCCCAAACACCTGAACCGGCGGCGCCCGGGTCGACCGCGCCAGCTCGCGCGCGGGCGCGCCGTGATCGCAAGCGCGCACCAAATGCGCGGAATGGGAATCCATCAAGCTTCGACGGCGTGCCGATCGTGGACAAGCCCGGTTTCTAAACAGCTCGCGCTTCCCGAAAGCGGCGATGTGCCGCTCGCGCCGCGATCTTGAAACACTCAGGCTGAAAGAGCCGCTTTGATCGCGGTCAAGACTTCTGGCGCATCGGGTGCCGTGCGCGGACTGAAGCGCGCGACTACCTGACCTTGTTTGCCGATTAGAAACTTCGCGAAGTTCCACGACACGTCGCCCGGACCGTCAGGCTGCGTGGTTTGCGTGGTCAGATATCCGTAGAGAGGCGTGCGCTGATCGCCAAGCACCTTGACCTTCGCGAACATTGGGAAGGAGACATCGTACTTGGTGGAGCAGAACGTCTTGATTTCGGCTTCGCTTGCGGGTTCTTGGGCGGCGAAATCGTTGCAGGGAAAGCCGAGCACTTCGAGACCCTGCGCTTTGTGTTCGCGGTAAAGCTTCTCGAGCGCGCTGTACTGTGGCGTGAGCCCGCACGCCGATGCGACGTTGACCATCAGCAGCACTTTGCCGCGAAAATCAGCAAGTGACTGGGGGGTGCCGTCGATGGTTTTGAGGCTGAAGTCGTATACGTTTGCCATGGCGCGCACTATGCCACGGATTATGAGCGGAGGCGGAGCTCGCCAAACCTAGTCGCGTCCGATCAGCTTCTTGACGATCTGCTTGGCCTTGCGGACTTCCTCGCGGGCGCGGCGTTGCGCGTTTTCGAGGGGCATCAGCAGATTGGCACGTACGACTTCGTCTGGGCGCGCGCGGAACACGGTGGTGTGCTTGGAGCCATCCCAATGAGCCGGCGCTTCTTCGGTGTAATAGTAAGCCGCGAACGACTTACGGACTTGCGAATCGGGGCATTTCACGGGCGAGACGCCATGGAAGCTTATCTCGTTGGTTTCGAACAGGACGCAGCGATTGATGATGGGCTCGAAGCTGTGATGCAGCGACTTGACGTCTTTGTCCCAGAGCTCGATGTTGCCGCCCCAGGCCTTTTCCCAGACCGGATTGAGATATACGAGGATGTTCAGGCGGCGGTGCAAGCCCTTGTCGGTGACGTTGAAGTCCACGTGCACATCGAGACGACCGCGCGCTCCCGTGACATGCATGCCGCCCCCTTCGAGCTCCGGGTCTGCCAGCAAACGGGGAATGCCCGTGATGTACTCCACGTCTGCAAGGAACGCGGGCGAAGCCAGCAGATCATTAAGCTTCTTGACTGGTGCGGGAAACTTCTTCGAGTCGACGATCTGAACCTTGCGCTGCTCGTTGACGGCAGCGAACTCCAGGCCCTGCTTACGGCTGGACTCGAAGTCAGGATAAGACGCGGCCAGCGCCTGCGCGAATTCGGGCTCCATGAACGGGTAGATCTCAATCCAACGAAAGGGCTGAGCAGCGTTGAACTGGGCCTTGAGGCGCTCGCGATCGAGAGGTAGCAACATGGTGACTCCTGGGGAGCTGACGCGCGCAAGCATAGCGAGGAGTCAAAGCCGTTGCTATCGCGATCGGTAGCGACGCGCTTGTACGAACCGGACGACACGCCGGGTGGTGGCTTAGCAGCGCGTGCGGAACCTGAGCGCGCGCGACGACGTCCGCTATTTCTTGGCTCAGTGCGGACGGGATGCGCCCACGCATGAGCAAGATGCGTCCATGACGTACGGGCAGGACGAACATCTCGTTGGCACGCGCCAGCAC
>JBKJIA010000036.1:0-25260 GCA_046598735.1 Polyangiales bacterium | reverse complement strand
TACCGAACAAGCCCCCGATGATCGGGATCCGACTGAGCCCGGGCAGGCCACGTGAGCTGCGCGCATCGCTTGCGCTATCGAGCCCCGCCAGCACCAGCGACTTACCAAGGTCGAGATTCACCACGGTCTGCAACTTGGACACATTGCGCCCAGGAATGCCGGTCCCACCGTCATCCGTCAGGTCGGCCACGGTGGCACCAAGCGTAAGCTCGATGCGACCTGAGCTTTTGTCGAAGCGCGGCTGAATCGTCACCTGACTACCGAACTGAATGGCCCTAACCTCCGCCGTGAGCGCGCCTTGGATCGGTACATTGACTTCGCCGCCCGAATCGAAGCTCGCTTGCTTGCCGTTTTGCGCGACCACCGCAGCTTGGCGCCGGACACGTGCCCAGCCGCTGCGTTCGGCCAAATCTAGACGCGGCAAAACTTGGTCGGCCACGCCCAAGCTCGCTTGGCTCAACGAACCGCTGGCGAGATCGAAGCTGGCATTCAGGCGCGCGGTGCCTCCGATCGCATCGGGCCAAGCCAGCCCCAGTTGATGACCATACCCTTCGCTGACTTGCACGAAGTACATGTCGAGTCGAATGTTGTCTTCTGCACTCACTACGATGCCCTGCCGCGTAGGTTGCGAAGAAGTGACTTCGATCCGAACTTGCACTTCGCGACCATCGAGCATCAACAATAGTAAGGTCGTCTGGCCGGGACGCAGCGCAAGCACGACGAATTGCTCCCCGTCCTTGGGCAGACGCACATCGACAATGCCGGGCACGCCTTCGGAGTAACTCTTGACGCCTTCCGCTGGAATGCTGGCTTGGTCACCCACGACGAGCGACATGTTTCGCGTCTCACTGGGCAACGCGTAGCCGCGCGCAGACCACGCGCTACTGACCGTCATGCAAAGTAAAAACAGCCAGCCCAGGCCAGCTACCGAATGCGCTTGTTTCGTCATCACGTGGGGCGTATCGGTCCCCGTGTCTGACGGTTGCGTCATTTCGCTAGAAGCCGGGCTCTATCACAAGCGGTGTGCCGTCGACTTTGACGGGCGATGACAGCTTACCGTTCGCGCGCGGCTCAGCTCCGGGCTCGGCGTGGGGCGCAAGCTCGACGTTGGCGTCCGGGGTTCTCGGCGCCAGGGTGGTGGGAACCGATGGCTCGTTGTCGTTTGGGCTCGGCGCAAAAGGCGCGAGCGCCGACGTGGGTCGTGCGCTTGGAATTTGATCGGGTGCAGGTACAGACGGTAAGGCGGGCACGCGCGCAAACGGCGGTGGTGCCGGAATCGAGCGCACGCGCAAGGCTAAGGTCACAAGCGCGGCCGCACCGCCCAGGCCAATCGCGCTGCCCACCGCCAGCCAAAACAGCGGACGCGGCCCGGCCTTACCCTGTGTGATGCGCGTGATCGTGGTTTTGATTTCGCTCGCAATGCGCACCAGCCGCCGGCGCCTTACTTGCCCCTGCGCAGGAGCGTGGGCTGCTTTCGCAGGCCTTGCGCCACCGCCCCCAAACCCAGCCGCTGTCGCGCGACGCGCACGCGGCTCGGCACGCACGCTCTTTTCGGCGTCGGCCGGGGTTGCATCGCTGCCGTAAGGCGACGTGTGCTCGAGCGTGTATTTACGAACCACGTAAGCTTCGGCCGGCTCCGCGGCGCTGCCCATGCGCTCGGTCTCGACTTCGCGTTCGAGTCGCTCATACACGTGCGGCGGGAACGTGCCCTTTTCGCGCGCGCGCTGCTCCTGCATGGTCGCCATCACCAGCGACGACAACGCACCCGCGTCCACCTCGTGCGCTTCCGAAATCGCCTTACCGAGCATGCGCGCAAAACTTTGGGCGTCGGGCGGTCTGCGCTTGGGATTCGGGTCAAGCGCGCTCAACACGGCCGCATCAAGTGCGGGTGGAATGCGCGCCACGAGCGAGCTTGGCGCGACGATGTGCGGCTCGCGCACCTGCTGCAACAGATCCACGTCATTTTCCGCATCGAACAAACGGCGCAACGTGAGCAGCTCCCACAACACGATGCCGAGCTGATAGATGTCCGTACGCCGGTCGATTTCTTTTCCGTAAGCCTGCTCGGGCGCCATGTAGCGAAACTTACCCTTGAGCAAACCGTCCTGCGTGCGATGGCGACGACCGTAAGCTTTCGCGATCCCAAAATCGATGAGCTTCACGTGACCCGCATACGCAAGCAGCACGTTTTCCGGGCTTACATCGCGATGCACCACGTTGAGCATGCGCCCGGTTTCGTCGCGTGTTTCATGGGCGGCGTGCAACGCGTCTGCAATGTGCATGGCAATGCGTGTCGCAAACGCCGGCGCAAGCCTGCGACCGCGCCCAACCAGCGCCCGCTGCAACTGCGACAGCGAACAACCATGCACGTACTCCATGACGAGAAAGTGCGCGCCTTGGTGCTCACCCAGCTCTTCTACGCGCACCACGTTGGGATGCTGAATGCGCGAAGACAACATCGCTTCGTCCAAGAACATCTGGCGGAACTGTTCGTCGCTCGCCAGCTGCGGATGGATGATCTTGATTGCCACATCGCGCGTGAAGCCCGCGGCGCCCAAGCGTCGACCCAAGAAAAGCGTGGCCATGCCGCCCGAACGCAGGTCTGCGACGAGCTCGTAGTCCCCGATTCTTTGGCCTGGCTGCCACACGTGGCCCGCAAGTTATCACGTGCCCGTGGCGCGCTCCCAGCCGAGCGGCAGACGCGCAGGCGCACGCGCCACCCGCACCTTGTGCAGACCGCGCAGCGCACGCCCCGGCACCAGCTGCGGACTTGGCAACATGCGCGGCGCGTTTAAGACCAGCGGTTGCAGGCGCGCGGCCAACACCAAACCGCGCATCGTCAAACGCGCGTGTTCGGCACGCACCAGGCCCGCCCCATCGAGGCGCACCAAAGCCGCAGCAGCCAAGGTTCGAGCCACGCCAAGCTCCGCGGCCAGAGCCCCTGCATGGGCAGGGCGGTCGCATTGAGCCAGCTCGTAGAGGACGCGCAAAACGCGCAGGGTGAAGGGATCCAGGCGGGTTTGTTCAGTGGTCATGGGCTGAGCATCGCCAAAGACTGAACGCATGTCCAATTTCTGACTTTATGTTCAGTACCAGTGGGGCGGATCACGTTCGAACGCATCGCAACCCGTACAAGACCGGGAACGCGGCACAGATCGCCCGCGTATGACGATCCGCACCACTTGGAGAATGTCCACGGATGATCGAGTCCCACGCCGCCCCGCGACCGTGGGCCGACATGCGCTTGCTACGCGGCGACGGTCCAAGTCAGGTGCCCTTCGTCGCGTTCGAGCCCATCGCTCTGTCCGTGGGGAGTGATCCGCGCGCAGGCTTGGTGATCGATGCGCGCGGCGTGGCGCCCGTCCATTTCGCGTTGGTTTGGGATGGCGTGCATCTGTGGCTCGAAGACGCGCTGCGTTTGGGTTGCACGCGCATTAACGGCAGCACTCTCAACGAATGGCGTTGTGTTCAAGGCCAAGCCGTCGTCACGTTTGGATCAGCGTGGCTGGCCTTGCGCAGCGAGGGCCCCGAACCAACCCGCAACGCTCCCGATTTCGACGCTCTAGAGCGCGGCCGCGGCGCCGAGTACGGACTGCTCCGACGTCGCGACACCGTGCGCATCCGCATCCCCGGGCGCTAACGCGCAAGGCGCGCTGTAATCTCCACCAGCTCGGCCATGGTCTGAAAGCGTGCGCGGGGCTCCTTCTCCAAGCAGCGCATCACCAGCTGCTCGACTTCGTTCGGCACCTGACGCGCAGCCGAACGCGTGCTCAGTGGTGGCGGCTGGCTATGCACTTGCGATAGTAAGATCTGAATTCCAGTCGAGTCCGCAAACGGACGCTCGCCACTCAGCGCCTCGTACAACACGGCTCCGAGCGCGTACACATCGGCGCGGCCGTCGTATTCATTACCGGTGATTTGCTCGGGCGAAAGGTAACGCGCCCACCCCTGGGGCAGGCCGACCTGACTGTGTCCCTCGTCGTTGAAGCTGGCCATGCGCAAACGGCCATAGTCAAGCACCTTGACTATGCTCTGGGCCGCTCCTTGCCGCGCCACGAAGATGCCATCGGGTGACAAGTCGCCGTGTACGATGCCCTTGTCGTGCGCATCCGCCAGCGATTCGCAGACCTGATGAGCCAAGAACATCGCTTGGCGTACGTTCAAGGGCCCGCGCGTGGCGATCATGCGCGCCAAGTCGATGCCACTCAGCCATTCCATGGCCACGAAACGGAAGTGCTCATCGGCCGCACCATGCTCGTAGATCGCAAGCGTGTGTGGATGCGACAGGCTGCGCGCAAGCTCGCACTCTTGAACGAAGCGCTCCTCAAACCGTTGTTGCGATTGATAGACGGCCGGCTCCACCAGCTTCACGGCCAGGCGCACGCTATCGCCCGCGCGTTCTGCGCGATACAGCGCCCCGCGCCCGCCGTCCGCCACGCGCTGCAGCAAGCGATAACGGGTCGCCAATGTGCGCCCCAACCAAGGGTCGATGGCAGGTTCGCCTTTCGATTTGTCTGCAGCGGGGCTGGCTGGCCGCGCGCCAAGCGAAAGACTGAGCACCAGCCCAGGCAGCCAATGCCCGACCAGGGCCGGGCCCACGCGCACCGTAAGGAGCGCCGCAAGCGCACCGCGTACGAAGACTTCCGCCTCCGCCGGCTGCGCTGGAAATCGCGATAGGCCGGCGCTTTGCAGCGCTTCGTCGAGCGTGCTCTTCGCCTTCGCCGCAGACATGTGCGCCGCGAGCGCTGCGCTCAGTGCGTCGTACGGGCCTGTTTCCACACTCTGCTCTGGGGGCTCAAACCACGCACACGCGACCTCGTCGCTACGGCAATACTTGGCGCTTCTTTCACTTGCTCAGACAACACTTCGGCCCAACCTCGCTCGCTTCCTGGAATATATCATGGTCGACGTTGCGTAGTGGAGGGCAGGGGAGCCGCTCTGCCCACGGCACCACAACATGGAAGTTTCCTGTTGCCCTGCGCGCGCGGTATCCTCTCCGTCGCACCCGTTGCGGTGACATTTCTGGAGACATGATGCGCTTCCTAGCCAGCCTGTGTTTTGCGATCGTTCTCAGCGTCAGCTCGGCGTCGTTCGCGCAAAATAGCGCAAACACAGCGGAGCCCACCACGGCCGGAGCGCGCGAAGCGTTTCGCCGCGGCGAGGCCGCCTACAGCGCAGGCAACTACGACTTGGCGATCCGCGAGTGGACAAACGCCTACAAGGCCGACCCCCGTCCGCGTATCCAGTTCAACCTCTCGCAAGCCTACGAGCGGCTCGGCGACCTCGAGAACGCGATGACTTCGCTACGCAGCTTTCTCGATTCCGGGGACCCTGACGATCCCATGTACTCCGACGCGAACGCGCGCTTAGCTGCCTTGCAGCAGCGTATGGGGCTGACGGGTGTAATGGTGAAGGGGGGAGGCGACGGTGGCCGAATTCTAGTCGACGATAAGGATTGGGGACGCACACCCCGGCCCGACAAAATCGCGCTCGCGCCTGGCAGTCACGTATTGATCGTGCGTTGGCCGGCGCGCCAAGAATTCCGCACCAACATCGTGGTGCCCGCCGGACAAGTGATCGAAGTCAACGTGCCCGACGAAGGCGGCGGCAACCCAATCGCCAGCGGCCCCACCAACACCGTGGATACGAGCGTCAGCACGGACTCGGCCAAGGGCAACAAGAAGCTGCTGTTTTACGCGCTCGGCGGCGGCACGGCAGCGGTCGGTGTCGCTGCGCTTGTCTACGGCATCGTGCGGGGCGGCGACGTGGTCGACTGCAAAAAAGAATATTGTCCGGATCCGGGCCAATCCGATTCCGCCAAGACGCAAAGCCTCGTGGGCATTGTGACCGGTATCGCCTTGATCGCGGGTGGCGGGGCCCTGATCATGCTGGGCGCCTTGAGCAAGGACGATCAACAACAAGCGAGCACCACGTGTGGCGTGGGCTGGGCGAGCGCATCATGTCGCGTGCGGTTCTGAGCGTGGGGAGATCGAATCAGATGCTTAAGCATGTTTTGTGGACCGTACTCGGAACCGGTCTCGTAATCAGTGGTGCGCTCTCGCTCTCTGCATGTAGCGAAGTCGAAAGCTGCAAGCGTGGAGCCGTCGGCTGCGTCGATGGAGATCCGAACGACGGCGGCGAGTGCAAGCTCGGGCTCGTGCCGCGCGACGGCAAGTGCAAGGAGCCCGACGGCCTCGACAACGACGGCGGCAAAGAAGACGGCGGTGGCAACAACAGTAAGGACGACGCGGGCGAGGCGAGCGCGTGCGCGCCTTGTGATGCGCCTGCGTTGTGCGTGCCTGAGCGTAAGGAATGCATCGATTTCTGCGAGGCGCCTGAGGAAGTGCCCGGCAGCGGTCCCGATTACCAGCAGATCACCTGCGGCGGCGAGAAGGATGCGATGGATAAGCCCGTCGTGCTCGACTTCGCCCAGACCTGTAAGAACACGTGCTTGGTGAGCTGCCGTTGGGAGAACTGGTTTTGCCCCGGCTCCAAGCGCGATTGCGCTGCCGACTGCGACAAGCCGAACGTGCAGGCCGAGTGCGCACTGCCGGTGACGGGCTGCGGCAGCGACGTGACCTGCCAGAAGACCAAGTGCGTCAACATCCGCGCCCTGGGCTGTCAGGCCGATGCGATGCTGTGCCCGAACAGCGGCGGCATGGCGCCCAAGTGCGACGCTATCACCTGCACCAACAAGTGCGCCGATCAACAGAGCGCAGACGCGAACACGTTCGACGGCTTCTGCGATGACGGCGCCTACACGTTCTCGGAAACGGACCTGTGCCCGTTCGGAACGGACTGCGCCGACTGCGGACCGCGCACGGGTGCTGCCCGTCCGGTCGACGTAGGCGACATCAAGCTTGGCGAGCCTTGCCCGAATTCGGCGCGCTGTGCCGGTCGCAGCAGCGATTACGACCTCAACAAGTCTTGGTGCCTCGACGTCGCAGGAGACGTAGCGCGCTGCCTCGTCGACTGCAGCGGCGACGATGAGCGGTGCCCCACCGGCTTCAAGTGCCAGGAGCTGAGCAGTAGCGCCGGTACCGCGCTCATGGATCGCAACGGACGCAGAGGGAAGGTTTGCTTCCCGACGAACCTGGATCAGTGCATCTGAGTTTTTCGGTGATGCGCCATCGCGGCGGCCTGAGCATCTCGTGTCTGCTGGCGGTCGTGCTCGGGTTGTCAGCTTGCGCTGAGGTCGAGCACTGTAAACCTGGGGCGGCGGGTTGCGTAGAAGGGGCGCCCAACGATGCGGGCGTGTGCCGTTTCGATTTGATCGCACGCGGCAACCGCTGCATTTCGCCAAACGCAAGTGATGCCCAAGACAATCGTCCGCAGCCAAATCCGTGCGGCCCTTGCGCCAAAGGCACGACCTGCACGACCGACCAAGAAGTCTGCCTAGACTTTTGCGAGCAGACCAAGCCCCTGCCTGGCTCCGAAGCCGCCCCTGAGCCGATTCGCTGCGGAGGCGAGATCAAGAACGCAGCGACCGGCGAGACCTTCGCGCTTTCCTTCGAGGAAACCTGCCGCGCCAAGTGTCAGTTGGATTGTCGAGCCCGCGGTTGGTTCTGTAAGACTGGCTGCGCCAAGGATGCCTGCGACCAGCCCGACGTCCTCGCCGCGTGCCACGCAGATTGCGACCGCACGGATGATCCGCTCAGCTGCATCCAGGGCCAGTGCACGGACAAGCGCGCCCAGGGCTGCAACAGCAGCGACGACTTCTGCAAAAACGGAGAGACCCCGGATTGCAGCGCCATCGAATGCAAAAACAACTGCGCCAGCACGGCCTATGACGGCGTGTGCGATGACGGCGATCTATTCAGCGCCGCCTTTGGGAGCTGCAGCTGGGGCAGCGATTGCGCCGATTGCGGCCCGCGCGAAGGCGAAGACTTCTCCCACGAGCTCAAGCAAGGCGCCGCCTGCAGCTTGCAGGAACAGTGCGCGGGCCACTTCGCTGACTTCGCCAAAAACGAGGCGTTTTGCGCGCAAGTCGTGCGGGGCAAACCGCTGCGACGCTGCGTGCTCGACTGCAGCGGCAAAGATGAGCTGTGCCCGGTTGGCACCACGTGCACCACCCTACGCGCCACCAAACCTGAGGGTGGCACCTCACCGCTGCTCGATGTCAACAAGGTCAGCGGCCGAGCGTGTCTACCCGATTCGTGTCTGTAAGCGTAAGGTTTGCGCGCGGGCTCGCAAGGGGGCGCCTCAGCCGATCTCGACGCGGTTTCTGCCCTTGTGCTTGGCCGCATACATGGCGTCGTCCGCCCGCTTGAGCAGTGATTCGAGGCCTTCCGTGGCTTCGCGAATGCCAGCAATGCCGATGCTTACCGTGGTGTGCACGACCTGACCGTCGTCGAGCATCACGGGCGAGTTCGCGATGCGATCGCGGATGCGCTCCATCACGATGTAGCTGTTTTCTGCCGACGTTTCTGGCAACAGCACGATGAACTCTTCGCCGCCATAGCGTGCCAGCACATCGATGGTCCGCAGCGATGACATGCAGGTATCCACGATCATGCGCAGCACTGTGTCGCCCACGTCGTGACCGTGCGTGTCGTTGACGCCCTTGAAGTGATCGGCATCGATCATGGCGATGGTCACCGCGCGCCCGTAACGACGCACACGCTGCATTTCGGTGCTGGCCAGATGCCAAAAATGATGACGATTGAACGCCTGCGTCAGCGGATCGCGCTGCGCCAGAAAGCGTAACTGATGCTCCACGGCTTTTTGCGCAGTCAGATCATGGAAGCCCAACATGATCGTGTCTTCGCCCGCGTAAAACACCACGCGGCCGGACAACAGCGCCCAAAACGATTCGCCCGTCAGCGCGCGCAGCTCGACCTCGAGCGAATCCACGCTGGCCGTGCGATCGAGGGTGCTGCGCACGTCTGCGTGATCGGAGCGATGAGCAAACAAATCCGGCAACGCTCGACCGCGCAAATCCGAGGTCTGACACCGTAAGGCCACCGCACTCTTGTCGTTCGCCATGATCACGCAGCGATCCACGCGTCGCACGAGCAACATCGGCACGGGCGAGGCCGCGAACAAACGGCGCAGGTCGTCTTCCGATTTGCGAATGGCTTCGGCCGCAAGCTGCAGCGAATCGACCTCCCGTTGTAAGTCCGCATTCTCGAGCACCACGCTATGGGTGCGCTGCTCGACCATGTCATCCACGCGCGAACGCATTTCGCGCACTTGCGCTTCGACACGCAATTGTTCGCGCGCTTGCAGCACGAGTGCCACGAAATCGCCCATGGACGCGGCGACGAGCTCTTCCCAAAAATGCCAGTGCCGCAGCTCCGCCACGTGCTCAAAGCACACCACGCCCACCAATCGCCCGCGCAAGAACACGGGCGCATCGAGCATGGAATGGATGCCAAGCGGCTTCAGATAGTCTGCCTCGAGCTCGCGCGTGCGCGGGTCGTTCTGAGCATCGTGAATCGCGAGCGCGCGATCATCGAACAGCGCATCGAAATACTCAGGTGCCTTCAAGGCATCGAGCGACTGTCCGCGCGTGTGCTCTCGACTGGCCTGGGTGTACAGGTCCACACACTCCAGACATTGACCCTCCAGACTCAGCTGCCACACGCTCGCACGTTCGACACACAGCAGCTCTGCAGCCAGCTCTGTCAGATCTGAAAGGGCACTGGCGATGTCGCCATTGGTCAGCGCCGGCGAACGCATGAGCTGCGAAAGCCTGCGGCGATGGTCGCGCAAACGGAACTCGACGACGTCTCCACCAGGTACGCTGGCAAAAACGTCTGACTGGTCGCGTGGTCCGCGGTGCAACCTGCTCTCCTCCCCCCCGTGTGCTGTCGGAAAAAACCATAAGTGCAAGGAGATTTGCACTTATGAAATGAGCTCTGTTGGAGTTTACTCATCTTCAAGGGCCGCTGGTCCTGTCATCGCGCTGTCGACGGAACTCTGGGGGGGGAACCGTACGTACATGGCGCCGGACAGGATCGTGCGGCCCGGTTTATTTAACGCTCGAGTGGGACCTGACGGTCTGCTCGAGCGTTCGTTTTCGTTTGCGTGCAGGTCAACGTATCGCGCCGTCTTCGAAGTAGGTCTCCACGCGCGTTTGACCGTGCTTTACGGACGCGTCTGCGTCGCCGCAACGGGAGGTGCTCTGCGCCACGTAATCGAGGCGTGCGTTGTTCAGCACGAGCGCACGCGTATGCCGTTCACGGTCCGGGGCGGCAAGCGCTGGGTCCAGCACACGCTCGCCATGAAACGCGACCTGACGTTGCAAGCTGTGCAGCTCCTTCAGCGCACCATCGAAACAGCGCGCATTCGCAAGCTCTCCTTGATCGTGTGCCGCAGACATGGCGCTGAGCAGCAGTCGAGCCAGCTGTTCGGCGCGCGTGGCAAGCTGCGCACAAGCCATGCGGCGTCCACCACGGGCACGACGCGCGCGGGACTTCGCGGCGCTGGATCGGTGGCCGATACGCGCATAGGAGCGAACGCGCCGCATAGAAGCAAAGCGCAAGTAAGGCCCAGCGCCACCCCCTGCTTGGTCTGCATGGCATGGTTGCGGCGCGTTGTGGCGCGCACGGAGCGAGGTCGAGTGGACAACGGGGAGTCCTTCGCAAAAGCCGCGCAAACTGACACGGCATGGAAGGTTTGGTGCATGCAGTAGGGCGGTCATTCATCTACGCTGCGGCCATGCAACGCATCGCAGTACTGACCAGCGGAGGAGACGCCCCTGGCATGAACGCCGCCATTCGCGCCGTCACCCGCAGCGCCATCGACCGCAACATCGAAGTCTTTGGCGTGCGCTACGGGTTCCAGGGCCTAGTCGACGACACGATCGAACCGCTGCACGCGCGCGATGTGGGCGGCATCATTCAGCGCGGGGGCACCATGCTCGGCAGCGCCCGTTCCAAGGAATTTCGCGAGGAAGACGGCCGGCTCAAAGCCTTGCGCAATCTGTCGCGGCGCGGCATCGAAGCGCTGGTGGTCATCGGCGGCAATGGCTCGCAAAGCGGCGCCGCGGCGCTGTCTGCCCTCGATTTTCAGGTGGTCGGCGTCGCGTCGACGATCGACAACGATTTGGTCGGCTCCGACATCACCATCGGTGTGGACACGGCCGTCAATGTCACGCTCGAGGCGATCGATCGCTTGCGTACGACTGGCTCCTCGCACAATCGCGCGTTTCTCGTGGAGACCATGGGTCGCGATTGCGGTTATTTGGCGCTGATGGCGGGCCTGGCCGGCGGCGCCGAGGTGATCTCGATCCCCGAAAGCGAAGTCAGCGCGGCCGAAGTGGCCGAACGCCTGCGCGCCGCCTATCAACGCGGCAAAACCCATGCGATCGTGGTGTGTGCGGAAGGCGCCAAGAACGGCACCGAAGCACTGATGACGCACTTTCGCGAGAACAAACAAATTATCGGTTTCGAGCTGCGTGCCACCACGCTTGGACACGTGGTGCGCGGCGCCCAGCCGACCGCGTCCGATCGCATTCTCGCAACCCGCCTTGGTGCAGGCGCGGTCGAAGCCTTGGCCAGCGACGTCCACGGCGTATTGGTGGGTTTGGTGGCTGGCCAAATCGCGCACACCAAGCTCTCGGAAGTCGCCGGCCGAACACGCCCGGTCGAGCTCAGCACGATCGAGCTCGCGCGCGTGCTCGCAAAGTAAGGCCTCGCGCGCGTGCTCGCAAAGTAAGGCGCCCAGCCCTGCCCTTGAAATTGCGCTCAAAACGAGGTCTTGTCGCAGCTCCAGCTTGGGAACATCCCTTGACAGGGCCAAAGAAACGGTCCTAGCTAAAGATACTCACGTGTTACGCATGGCGGAGCTGGGCTTTCGAGGTCGACGAATCCTTTACGCGGCGGTCACCGAATACATCGCGACCGGTGAGCCCGTCGGCTCACGCAAACTCGCGCGCCGCTACGGCCTAGACGTATCGCCCGCCACGATCCGCAATGAGCTCGCGGACTTGGAAGAGGCTGGCTACATGATGCAGCCGCACACCAGCGCCGGGCGTATCCCTACCGACCAGGGCTTTCGCGCCTTTGTCGATGCGCTCGTACGCGTGCGCGAAGTGGATCCCGACGACAAGAACGCTATTTTTGGGCGGCTTTCGCAGCTGACGCTCGGCGTGGACGACATCGCACGCGAAGCTGGGCGTGTGCTTTCCGCGCGCACGGGCGCAGCCGTGGTCCTGCACACCTCGCGTCCAGCCGATCAACACGTGGCACAGCTGCGCTGGTTGCCGCTGCGTCCTGGTCAGCTGCTGGCGGTGCTCGTCACGCGCACGGGCGCGGTGGAGAACCGCGTGATCAGCGTGGAACGCGAGCCGGGCGCTTCGGAGCTCGAGCGCGTGCACAACTATCTCGAAACGCTGATGGGCGAGCGCACCCTCGCGGAGCTGCGTCACGTGGTCGCAAACGCGGCCGAACGCGAGCGCAGCGAATGGCTGACGCGCGCCCATCACATGATGGAAGCCACCGTATCGGCCGGCTCGGCCGAGCGCAGCGTGCGCATCGAAGGCCAACAACTCCTGCTCGGCCAGCCTGAGTTTTCGGACGTGGACAAGTTGCGGGGTGTGCTCAGCGCGCTGGGCGAAAAAGAGCACTTGCTGGAATTGCTCGACCGCACGCTGTCTTCAGGTGGCGTGCAAGTGTTGATCGGCGCCGAAACCCAGCTGGGCGAGACCCAAGAGCTGTCGCTGATTGCGGCCACCTACGGTCAGCCCGGCGCCGCTTCCGGTACCTTGGGCGTGATCGCGCCGACGCGCACCGACTACCAAAAGGTGGTGCCGCTCGTGGGATTTGCAGCAAGCGTGTTGAGCGACGTGCTCGATCCCGATAGCGCCGCCAAGGCACGCGAAGCGCGCAGCTCCTCGAGGGAGTAGATCCCCCATCGTGTCCGTGTTGGCGCGCGCTAGCGTGCCCGCGCAAGCACGGCGCCCGTGCGAGTGAGTTGCCGCGGAGGGTCAAACGCGGGCATCCTTGTCCCGCCAAACCGAATGGCTAAGTTTTTGCGCTAGTCTTTGGCAACGACGCGAGGGGTTTACGTGAGCGATAGCGATACGAACTCGGCGGAAGCCGAAAAAAATCAGGCTGCAAAGGCAGCTGGCATCCCTCCAGCAGCCGATGGCAACGGACCGGATGCAGCCGGCGAAGCCGGCGATACCACGACCGAGCTCGAAAAAGCCAAGGCCGACGTGGCGCGTTTTCGGGATCAATGGCTGCGCGCCGCGGCGGATTTCGACAACTACCGCAAGCGTGCCAGGCGTGACGTGGAAGAGGCGCAGCGCAAGGGGCTCGAGCAAGCGCTGCTCGAAGTGTTACCCGTTTCCGACAACCTCGAACGGGCGGTCCAAGCGGCTTCGGCCGCCAAAGACGTGGAATCGATCGTCGATGGCGTGCGCATGGTGCTCAAATTCTTCGAGGACGCCCTCAACCGTCTCGGTGTAGAGCGCGTAGCAAGCGTGGGTCATTTGTTTGATCCAAGCCTGCACGAGGCAGTGCAGCAGGTGGAAACGAGCGACGCGCCCATGGGCACCATCGTGGCTGAGATGATGCCCGGCTATCGCTTGGGGCCGAAGCTGCTTCGCGCCGCCATGGTCAGCGTCGCACGGCCTCCCGCGGGCGCGCCCTCCAGCGGCGGCGGCACGTCTGGAGGCAGCGACGGCACGTCCAAGCCTCCCGAATCGTCCGATGGACATGCCTGAACGCAGGGCCTGACACCTTCAAACCACTAATAACCGGAGAGAAATGCTCACCCGCTGGGTGGCAAATTCGGTAGGCTGAACACGTGGCGAAAGTCATCGGTATCGATCTCGGGACCACGAACTCGTGCGTCGCGATTGTGGAAAACGGCGAAACCATCGTCATTCCCAATGCGGAAGGGAGCCGCACCACGGCATCCGTCGTGGCGTTCACCAACAGCGGCGAGCGACTGGTGGGTCAGGTCGCCAAGCGTCAATCGGTTACGAATCCGGAAAACACCGTGTTCGCCGTCAAACGCTTGATGGGCCGGCGCTTTGACTCGCCTGAAGCAGAGCGCCAAGCGCAGCTCGTGCCCTATCGCATCACGAGCTCCGAGAATCGCGATGCGTGGGTCACGGCGGGCGGCAAGGCGTACTCGCCGCCTGAGATTTCCGCGATGGTGCTCGCCACGATCAAGGGCATTGCCGAAAGTTACCTCGGCACCGAGGTCACCGAAGCCGTGATCACGGTGCCCGCGTATTTTGACGATGCGCAACGCCAAGCCACCAAAGATGCCGGTCGCATCGCTGGGCTCGAGGTCAAGCGCATCATCAACGAGCCGACGGCGGCCGCCTTGGCTTACGGTTTGGACAAGACCGAAGGTCAGCGCATCGCTGTGTACGATTTGGGCGGCGGCACGTTCGATATCTCGGTGCTCGAGATCAACAGCGGCGTGTTCAAAGTGCGCGCCACGAACGGCGACACGTATCTCGGTGGCGAAGACTTCGATCATCGATTGATCGATTACCTGTGTGACAAGTTCCTGAAAGACACGGGCATCGATCTGCGCCACGACCGCATGGCCTTGCAGCGCTTGAAAGAGCAGTCGGAAAAGGCCAAGCACGAGCTGTCGAGCTCGCTCAGCACCGAAATCAATCTGCCGTTCATAGCCGCAGATTCCACGGGGCCCAAGCACTTGGTCATGACGCTCAAGCGCAGCGACCTCGAGATCTTGGTGGTGGACTTGATCGAGCGGACGCTGGAGCCGTGCGCCAAAGCGATCAAAGACTCAGGTCTCAAAATCGCCGACATCGACGCCGTGGTGCTCGTGGGCGGCATGACGCGCATGCCACTCGTGCGCCAGAAGGTCAGCGAGTTCTTCGGCAGAGAGCCGAACAAGGGCGTCAATCCGGACGAAGTCGTCGCGTGTGGCGCGGCGATTCAAGCGGCCGCGCTGTCCGGCGAGATGGAAGAAGTGCTCTTGCTCGACGTGACGCCGCTTTCGCTCGGCGTCGAAACGGGCGGCGGCGTCTTCTACCCGATCATTCCGCGCAACACGACGATCCCCACGAAAAAGGGCGAAGTCTTCACGACCAGCATCGACAACCAGCCGTTCGTGCCCATCCACGTGTTGCAGGGCGAACGCGAAATGGCAGCCGACAACAAGACGCTTGCCAAGTTCGAGCTGTCACCGATTCCGCCTGCACCGCGCGGAGTCCCGGAAATCGAAGTCACGTTCGAAATCGATGCCGACGGCATCATGAACGTCAGCGCCTACGATAAAGGCACGGGCAAACAGCAGACCGTGCGCGTGGTGGCGTCGAGCGGGTTGAGCAAGGATCAAGTCGATAAGCTTGTCACCGATGCGGACACGTTCAAAGACAGCGACAAGAAGCGCAAGGACTTGGCGGAGCTGCGCAACACCGCCGAGGCGCTGTTGTACACGAGCCAACGCGCGGTCACAGAGTGCGCGGATTTGGTGCCGGCCGACGTGCTCACGCAAGTGCAGATTGACGTGAATGCCTTGCGTCTGTTGGTCGATGGCACGGGCGACATGATCCAGATTCGCGAGGCCTTGCAGCGCCTGGAAGTCAGCGCTTACAAAATCGCCGAATCCATGTACGGCGGCTCCGCGGAGGGCTAGCTAGCTAGAGCGGGCGGCAAAGCGCAGCCCATGTCCCGCCAAGCGTGAAGGGTCTCACACGCACGCAGCCAAAAGCTGGAGCGGACCCTTACGAATTGCTTTCGCTGATTGCGTCGGCTGCCGGCGCGGGTTTACGGTGGCCTGCGCTCTTCTTGCTTAACCATGTTTGGAATCATCATGCGTGTCTTGACCTGCTGTCTGAGTCTGCTCGTGCTGATCGGCTGTGCCCGCTCCAACGTGCCACTCGGCACCGACGACAACGGTGTCCGCGGCAACACCAACAACTCCGGAGGCGATGACGATGCCAACAGCACCGGCACGCCCATGGGAGACAGCGGCCCGGGCACTACGGGCGGCAGGGCCGACGGCGGCACGACGGGCACGCAGCCCAATGACTCCGGGTCGGCGACAATGTGCCCCGCAGCCATGTGCACTGCGCCCGAAACGGATCTCGGCGCGTTCGATGCTTCGAACCCCGCCGCCAGCGCGACCCATAGCGGCAAGGGCTCGGCCTTCATTCGCCTGACTGCAGAGGACACCAACTTTGGCGGCTTTGCTGGGCCGAGTTCCAGAAGCGGCGCCATCGGCGTGGGTGCGATGGTTACCGCCATGGGCGCAGGAAAGTTCACGGTCTACGTCCGCGGCGCGCTGGCTAGCGCGGGTGACCCATGCCTCGACAACGGGTCGGAACCGGGAACCGCGGGAACAACGACCGCCATTTGGAATGGTGAGGGACCGAACCCGTCGATCAAACCGCCGCGCGTGCTCACCATTGAGGTGAAGCAAACCGAAGGCAGCTGCGATCCGTGGACCCTGACGCTGAAGGGCATGCCATGCATGATCCTGGCGCCACCCTTACCATTGTCGTGCCCGTAGTCAGCCCCAGCGCACGGGCTCGAACTCGAGGCGGACGCCAAACACGGTCTGCACACGCTGTTGAATCTCGGCAGCGAGCGCGAGTAAGTCCGCGGTCGAGCCACCGCCATGATGGACGAGCGCGAGCGCATGGCGCGACGACACGCCGACCGCACCACGCCGCATGCCCTTGCTGATGCCCGCACGCTCGACGAGCCAAGCAGCGGCCAGCTTCTTTTGGTCGCCGCCGGCATCGTAGCAAGGCACATCGTCAAGGCTATTGACCATGCCTTGGGCCAGCGCATGGTTGCGCACGCGTTCGGCTTCGGCGCTCGCGACGATCGGGTTGGTGAAGAACGAGCCCGCGCTGCGGCCGTTGGGATCGGAGGCGTCGAGCACCATCGATTTGCTTGCCCGCAACGCCCAAATCACGTCTGCGACTTCGCGCAGCGAGGGCTGCGCCTGCTTGGCTTGTAGTGCGCGCACAAGCTCAGGATAAACCAAGCGCGGGGCCCCACGCGGCGTCAGCCGATAGCGCACCGCAAGCACGACGTAGCGCCCCGGCAGGCGCTTGAAATCGCTGTTCCGATAGTCAAATCCGCATTCCGCCGCCGCCAGCCAACGCGTGCTTGGGGCTTGGGGCGCAGGCGCGGGAGTTGCTGCAGACGACACCGTAAGGTCGAGCACCTCGACTTCGACGATCGTATCGGCCACCTCTTGGCCGTAGGCGCCCACGTTCTGAATCGGCGTCGCACCCACCAGACCGGGAATGCCATTCAAACACTCGAGGCCGGCAAGGTTCTCCGCCAGTGCCGCATCGACTAGCGCTTGAAAAGGCTCACCGGCTTGCGCCGTCACCAGCACGTGCTCGCCAGACCTTACGATCTCGATGCCGCGCGTGGCCATCTGCAGCACGAGCCCGGAAACACCGCGGTCGGCCACCACCAGATTTGAGCCACCGCCCAGCACCGACAGCGCGTGCCCATGCGCGCGCGCCCAGGCCACGGCAGCCAACAGCGTTGGGCGATCGCCGGCCTCGACGAAATACTCAGCTTCGCCACCGAGTTTGAGCGTCGTGAGCGGCGCGAGCGGACGCTGTTGCTGAACCGTCAAGTTCATAGACTAGTTCGTCAAGCCGGTTTACGAATGACTTCCACGCCAGCCATGTACGGGACGAGCGCAGGCGGCACTTCCACGCTGCCATCGGCTTGTTGATATTGCTCGAGCACAGCCACCAGCGTACGCCCGATCGCCAGGCCCGAACCGTTGAGCGTGTGCACAAGCTCCGGCTTGTCCGTGGCGCTGCGCTTGTGGCGAATTTTTGCGCGGCGGGCTTGAAAATCGCCAAACCACGAACAGCTCGAGATCTCGCGAAACGCATTTTGGCCAGGCAACCACACCTCGAGATCGTAGGTGCGACGCGCGCCAAAGCCCATGTCGCCCGCGCACAGCTCCATCACGCGATAATGCAGACCGAGTTTGCGCAACACTTCTTCGGCGTGACCTGTCAGCTGCTCGAGCGCATCCTTACCGTGTTCAGCCGCGACGAACTGCACGAGCTCGACCTTGTCGAACTGATGCAGACGAATCAGCCCGCGCGTGTCCTTCCCATAGCTGCCTGCTTCCGAGCGAAAACACGGCGTATACGCGGTGTACCGAATCGGCAGCTTGCCGGGATCGAGGATCTCGTCCGCATGCAAGTTCGTGAGCTGCACCTCGGCGGTGGGCGACAAATACAGGTCGGCACCGCGATTGTCGCCTTCGTCGAAGGCGTGGGCTGCGAGCTTGAAGACGTCCTTTTCGAACTTCGGCAGCTGACCTGTGCCGCGCAACGAGTCTGCCTTGACGATCGCGGGCGGCCAGATCTCCGTATAGCCGTGCTGATCGCTATGCAAATCGAGCATGAACGCCATCAAGGCGCGTTCGAGCCGCGCACCCATGCCGCGCAATACCGCAAAGCGCGCGCCCGTGATCTTCACGCCGGCTTCGTTGTCGAGAATGCCCAGCCGATTGCCCAGATCCACGTGATCTTGCGGCGCGAACGCGAACGTCGGCCGCTCGCCCCACACGCGCGCTTCGCGATTGTGCTCGGCGTCTTGGCCGTCTGGCACGTCTTCGAATGGCACGTTCGGCACCGACAGCAGCACCGCCTCGACCTCGGCTTGCACCTCTTTTTGGCGCGCTTCGAGCTGTTTGATGCGGTCGCCGAGTGCGCGTAGCGATTCACGCTTTTGCGCGAATTCCGGGCTCTTCTTGTCGGCGATCTTGGCCATGGCATCGCTTGCGGCATTGCGCTCTTGCTGCAGCGTCTCGGCTTCGCGGATCGCACGCTTGCGCTCTTGACCGAGTTGCTCGATGGGCGCCAAAGCTTCTGCTGCCGAAGGGCCACGGCGCGCCAGCTGAGCGCGCACTTCGTCCAGGTTTTCGAGCACGTAACGTAGGTCGAGCATGCGACAGGAGATACCGTACGGCCCTCGCTGCGTCCACGGTGCAGAGCGTGTATAACCCGCGCCAGATGAGCGATGTCGGCGCGCGCCTTGAAACGCGAATTCTCGTGCGCGTCGCGCTTGGGCTTTGGTTGCTGGCGGCCATCGCCACGGTGTGGGAGGCGCTCGCGCTGCAGGCACCCGATTCACCGCTGCATTTCGGTATTTTGGCGGGGCCGATCGTGCAGCTGCGCGATCAGAGCTTTGCGCAAGGCGCAGGCCTGTTCGTCGCCGCGCTGATCTGGCCGTTCACGCATGGCGAGCGGCGTGGCCACTTCACGCTCGCCTTGCTGCTGCTGGGCGCCGTCGTCAGCAGCTTGGCGCTGACCTACGCGGCCAGCGAAGGCATCCTGGGGGCGCAAGTGTTCGACCCGCGCGAAGACGCCCGCCGCGTGCTCTACGCGCGCAGCCTGGGCCTTGGCCTGTGGATGTTGGCGCTGCTCGACCTGCTCGCGCGCAGCTTTCGCAAGCGCAGCTGAGCGTCTTCCATGCTCGCCGCTCGCCCGCACGCTCGCGCTACATACGCGGAAGCTTGGGGGGCGCCGGTATCGGCTGCGCGTCGTCGTCGTCCAGGGACTGACGGCATTGCGCGGTCAAATCCCGCGCCTGACCCACGACTACCAAGGCGCGAGCGCGCTCCCGCGGATCGTCGAGCGGGGCCAGCGAAGGGGGGCTCGACAGCCGGTCCTCAAGCCAACGCAAATGACTCTCGAGCTGGCCCAGGCGCGCGTAAATCCCGGAGCTAGGCCGATTTGCAGCCGCAAGCCGCTGTTCGCTAGCAGGAGGCGGCCCAAAGCCGGGCGCGCCGTTAGCAGGAGGCGGCCCAAAGCCGGGCGCGCCGTTAGCAGGAGGCGGCCCAAAGCCGGGCGCGACGTAGGCTGGGAGGGAACCGCTCGGGCCGGCGGGGAGGGAGCCATGATTGGACCCCAAGTTGGAGGAATGCCTGGAGCCGTTGGCGCGCGGCTGGCTCGAGCCCGCGCTCGCGTAGGCCGGTGAGCGAAAGCTCTCGAGGGGCGCGCTGGCCCCGGCGACGGGATTCGAGGGCCGAGGCGGCGCCAAGCTCGCGCGCACCCATTGGGCGCTGGAGCGCGCCGGCTCGTAGCGGGCGCTCACCGCCACGACCTTGCCGGCAGTATCCACAAGTGGGGAGAGCGTGAGGGTCACGTCGATGCGGCGGCCGTCGGACAGGCGCACAGCACTGCGCAGGCGCCGTCCGCTGCCGCCGGCCAACACGTCCTCGAAGTTCTTGAGCTCGCCGCGGCGCTCGACCGGCAGCAGCTGATCCATAGTGACACCGGTCACGCTGCCCGAGGAGGCGCCTAGCAGACGCTCCGCTGCGCCGGTCGCGTAGGTGACCGCGCAGCCTGGCCCGACAATCAAGACCGCGGCCTCCCGCTGCTCGAGCTGGTCCACAAAGTCCGCTAACCAGGGATGGGTGGCAGTCATGATCCGCACCTCAGTAAACGCTCCTAAGCTTAGCAAAGTTCCCTCGGCCACGCTTAAGCTAGGGTTGACCTACGTAACGGAAACACTAGGAAGTTCCACTCAACGCCGGGGTGAGCATGAAGAAGCTTTCGAGCGAGATTTGGATTCTGGCTGCCAAACGCACGCCGTTCGGGGCCCTAAGCGGTGCCCTCAAGGCCATCACAGCCACCGATTTGGGTGTGATCGCCTCCAAAGCTGCCCTGCGCCAAAGCCAGGTGGCGGCCGAGCATATCGACCAGGTTTTTGCTGGTAACGTAGTGCAAACCAGCAGTGATGCCGCCTACTTGGCCCGTCACATCGGCCTGAAGACCGGCCTGCCGATCGCAACGCCGGCCCTGACCATCAACCGCCTGTGCGGGTCGGGCTTTCAGACCTTGGTGTGCGCCGCGGAGCAGATTCTCTTGGGCGAGGCCAAGGCCGTGCTGGCCGTGGGCACCGAAAATATGACGCAGGCACCGCACGTGATACGTGGATTGCGTGAAGGGGTCCGCTACGGCGCCCCACCCCCTCTTGAGGACTCGTTGCAGGCTGGCCTAACGGACGCCTACATTCCAGCACCCATGGGTATCACCGCAGAAAATCTCGGCGACAAGTATGGTATCTCGCGCGAGGCCAGCGACGCCTTTGCGGTTCAATCTCAGCAGCGCTGGGCCGCGGCGCAGGCCGCCGGAGTGTTTGCCGACGAGCTGACGCCGGTCGAGATGCAGGGCCGCAAAGGCGTTGTAGTTTTCGACAAGGACGAGCACCCGCGTCCCGAATCCGACCCGGCGTCGATGGCGAAACTGAAGCCGGTGTTCAAGCCTGACGGGCTGGTCACGGCGGCCAACGCGTCTGGTATCTGCGACGGCGCCGGCGCACTTATTCTGGCCGACGGGGAGTGGGCTGCAGCCCAAGGCCTTACACCGCTGGCCAAACTTCGGCACTGGGCCGTATCGGCGGTGCCACCGGAGATCATGGGTATCGGACCTGCTCCCGCGATCCGTTCGGCTCTGGAACGGGCGGGGCTGAGCCAAACCGACGTCGACTTCTTCGACGTCAACGAAGCGTTTGCGGCGCAATTTCTGGCCGTCCAGAAGGAGCTCGAGCTGCCCGCGGACCGAACCAACGTGAATGGCGGCGCGATTGCGCTCGGTCATCCGCTGGGAGCTTCGGGCTCGCGCATCAGCGCCAACTTGATTTACCAACTGCGGCGCACGGGCAAGTCGATCGGAGTAGGCGCAGCCTGCATCGGTGGGGGCCAAGGCATCGCCGTCGTCATCGAACGAATTTGAGGGCAAAGCCGAAAAAGCGTGAGCAAGGGCGCACTTGCTGCACCGGCTTGCGTTTTCTTACGGACCTCCCGCGCCATCGACGCCAGGCTTCCTTCTATAATGAAGGACACCATGTCATCGCACGCCGATCCCAATCCTGACGCGGATCCTTTGATCTACGACTGGAACCGCGCGGAGCATCAGGCTCCCCTCGGCGCCCGTGGCTTGATGATGTTGGACGAGACGCTGCGCGACGGCATCCAGAACCCGTCCGTGGTGGACCCACGCATTGGCGACAAGATCGAAATCCTGCATCTGCTCGACGAGCTGGGCGTGGAGTTTGCGGACATTGGCTTGCCCGGCGCAGGCCAGCGCCAGTTCGACGACGTGCTGACGCTGGCCAAGGAAGTCGCCGACAACAAGCTTAAGATTCGCATCGGCTGCGCGGGCCGCACGGTCGCAGCCGACATCTATCCGATGGTCGAGATCTCGCAGCGCGCCGGCATCCCGGTCGAAGTGCTCACGTTTATCGGATCATCGCCGATTCGTCAGCTCGCCGAAGACTGGTCTGTCGAGATGATTCGCAAGCGCTCCACGGACGCCATCGATGTCGCTGTCTCGAACGGCTTGCCCTGCACCTACGTCACGGAAGACACCTCGCGCAGCAAGCCCAAAGTATTGGCCGAGCTGTTCAGCGCGGCGATTGCCCACGGCGCCACGCGGTTATGCTTGTGCGACACGGTCGGTCACGCCACGCCGGACGGGGTGCGCAATCTGATCCGCTTCACGCGCCACGTGATTCAGAGCGCCGGCGCCGACGTGGGCATCGATTGGCACGGACACAACGATCGCGGTCTGGGCATGGAAAACGCGATGTGGGCCTTTGAGCACGGAGCGGATCGCGTGCACGGTACGATCCTCGGCATCGGCGAGCGCGTAGGCAATGCGCCGCTCGAGCTGATCTTGATGAACCTGAAGTTGATGGGTCACCTCGGCGACCGCGATCTGTCGAAGTTGCTTTTGACCTGTCAGGTCGTCTCGCGCGCCACGCATTTTCCGATTCCGATCAACTATCCGTTGGTCGGCGAAGACGCGTTCAAAACCGGCACGGGCGTGCACGCGGCCGCGATCATCAAGGCCAAGCAAAAGGGCGACGATTGGTTGGCAGATCGCGTGTACTCGGGCGTGCCCGCAGGCATGTTCGGTCGCCGCCAGCAGATCGAAGTCGGACCCATGTCCGGCTTGAGCAACGTGACGTATTGGCTCACCGAACACGGTTATGAGCCCGACAAGGCGCTGTGCGAAACCATCCTCAAGATGGCCAAGCAAGGCGATCATTTGCTCACTCGCGAAGAGATCGAAGCCGTGATCGCACGTCATCGCCGCAGCGCCGAACGCGTCACCGAAACGCTCTGAGCAGGCGCGCGCGACGACCTTACCATCTTACGGTGTCTCGCAAGCTCGCATCTGACGCGTGCACGGGCGCTTCAGGGATTGACGCGCACGGGCGCGAAGATGCCGGCATCGAATGCAAGCCACGCGCCCACCGCAATCACGACGATCAACGCCAGTGCCAACATCCATGTCTGGTACGTCGGTCCGCGTTTTTGACCGCGCGCTTCGGCGAATCTGTCGCGATAGAACTTACCGCCGCTGCGCTCGCGTAAACGTTGCTGAACGCCCGCGAGCAAATCAACGCTCGCCAGCGCAGGCTTTGCGCCAAGCGAGCGAGTATCTGCGAGCAAGCGCGACAAGTCTTCGTAC
Organism: Polyangiales bacterium; assembly: GCA_046598735.1. Lineage (GTDB taxonomy): Bacteria > Myxococcota_A > Polyangia > Polyangiales > DASUME01 > DASUME01. The sequence goes on along the minus strand of JBKJIA010000036.1, from coordinate 1,847 downwards.
TCTTCGCGCAAGTCTGCGTCCGCGGCGAGGGCGCGTTCGAAAGCGGTCTGTGCGTCCGCGGCAAGCTCGCCATCCAGCGCGGCATTCATGTGCTCGCGCGCCTGAGCCGACGTCATCGTTTGCATGCTGGTGTGCGTCATGAGTGCGTCATCGTTTGCGACGGGCCTCGCGCTTTTCGACGTACTCGCGCAACGCCGCACGCGCTCGGTGAAGCCGACTCTTGACTGTGCCCTCAGGCAGGCCCGTGATGGCCATGATCTCTTCGTAGCTCAGGTGCTCGACTTCGCGCAGCACGATTAGCTCGCGCTGCTCTTCATCCAGCGTCAGTAGACCTTGTTGCAGCAAGAACTCAGTCTGCTGAGCCTCGAGCAAACGGTCAGGTGCGACGGGCCGCTCTGGCGCATGGCTGCCGACTGCGCCTTCTTCGCCTGCTTCTTCGTCAAAGTCATGGGTGAACTTGCGCCGCCTGCGCACCAAGTACTTGATGCGATTGCGACAGTGATTGGATGCGACGCGGTACACCCAGGTCGACAGTTGCGAATCACCGCGAAAGCCTTCGATGGCTTTGAAGATGCTGATGAAGACCTCTTGCGCCAAATCTTCTGCTTCGGCGCGGTCACCTATCATGCGCAACACCAAGCGAAAAACGCGCTCTTGGTAGAGGATCACGAACTGATTGAAGGCTGCTTCGTCGCGTCGTTTGAGACGTTCGATGAGCTCCCGCTCTTCGGCATCAATCATGGCCCTCGCAGTCGAGACGCGAGTTTTGTAGGTGGACTTGGCACGAACGGAAGCGAGCGGTAGCCCCACACTGCGCGCGACTTGTGCGACGACCTCGCACGCCGCTGACGCTGCGGACGCCGTGTCGGTGCGCCCCGTCAGCGCCGGCTGCAACATCACCCTGTTGAACACTAGTCTCGACACATAAGCGCTGACAGCGGCTACTTAGGAAAGTTCCGGCCACTGCGATCTTAGGGTGGGTTACGCGCGGCCAGTTACTGCACGAAGTACTGCAGCGCACCCATGACCGTGCTCTCTTTGCCGCCTGAGACCACTTGTCGGACGCTGATTTGCAAGCCGAAGTTGGCATCCACGAACCCCAAGCCACCAGTCACTGCGTGCTGCTTACGACCCTGGTCGAATAAGTAACCTGCGCGCAATGGAATCACACCAGATGCGAGAAACTCAAGGCCGCCGCCGGTTTGAAGCTTAGGTCCATTGAAGGACTTATGGGTGTTCATGTCGAACATCAGATCCGCACCCAACGACAGACCCGTGCCGAGGATCACGGCCGCGCCGCCACCTACCATGAGAGGCGCTAGGGGTGATTCGGTGTCGATCAGGTTGTATCCGAGCGCAGAAATCGAGAACACTTCGACCGGCCGCAAGGTAAGGGCGGCGTCGAGCGTAAAGGCTTTCAGCTCGAACGTTCGATCGGGCACTGCGGTAGAGCCCGCAGGCAGCTTCTTCTCTGGCACCGCGCGATCATCACTTACTTTGAAGTCGGCATAACGTCCCGCGATTCCGATCGAGAACGTTTCCCCGAATGGAAAGCCGAGGCCAATGCGTCCCTCCCAGCCGGCGTTATCACCTGCATCGTTGTCGCCCATGATGCCGCGTGCGCTGATGCCTGCCGCAAGTTGGCTCGTCATCGAGTCCACCACGGCGCCGCCGTATGAAAGACGTTTGAACGTGGGCTGGTATGCCATGAAGGCTTCGAGATGGTAAACGCCGCCGCCCACCAAGTTCGCGGGGTTCTCCGCTTGCGCTTGTGTCGACACAGCGGAAGCGCGCGAGCCCGTGCCGAGCGCCACACCGCGCACCGATTCGATGCGTGCTTCCGGTAC
>JBKJIA010000323.1:0-18724 GCA_046598735.1 Polyangiales bacterium | reverse complement strand
CGCGTAACCGTAATGTTCGGAGACCTCCGCACCCAACTGCACCACATGCTCACGCGGGGAAATTTCATCGGCCGCCATGATGCTGAGCAGATCTTCGAGCCGCCCACCGGAAGACTTTACGCGCCTGCGGATCAATGAGCGTTCTTCGATCTGATACTGGCGCACCGTTTCGCGCGACATGCATTTCACGCCCAAGAAGATGATCGGATTGTTCTGCTTGAAGTACTGCGGCAGGTAGACCTGACGTTTGCTCTCGTAGCTCTGTTGATCGAAGTCGATGGCGCGAATGCGATAGGATGTCTCTTCGAAATCGGGCGTGATGTCGATGACGAAGTTCGCCGAATGCATGTCGCCAAGTAGACGCACAAAGCAGCGCTCGTTGAACTTTACGAACTCCTTGGCCAAGCGCACCTCATCGAGATGGCGATCACTCAGGTAGCTGCGGATGAACATGTTGCCGGGAATGCCGGAAATGTGTTCCTCGACCAGCGTGTCCTGGTCGTAGAGAAAGCTCAGCACGTTGGGTGACAACATGTGCTCGAGCTCGAGTCCGTACAAGCGCGATGCGTCGGCGCGCTTGATGTAGAAGTAATCGAAGTTGTCGTTCAGCGTATTGACGATGCGGATGCGAAAGGGCTGAGTATTGCCGTACGTGCACAAATCCACGCGGTCGACGATCAGATGGTCCATGGCTTCCATCTCGCCACCGGCTTTCATCTGCGCATAGATTTGCATCAGCCCCTCGCGTACCTCGAGCTGATCGTGCGCCGAATACAAAACGCTGACCCACAGCGTGTCGCGGCCGGCCTTGTCGTAGAGCGGGAGCGCCTGCTCATAGCGCATCAGGTCGTCGTAACGGACGGGTAGCCTGACGCTGCGGTCGTACTGGGCGAGGTACTCCGCGAAGGCTTCGCGAACGGAATAAACCAGCTTTTTACGCGAGATGAGGTGCGGCATGCAGCGTGTCGAATGTAGAGGGAAGCGCGGTTGTGGCGCCGAGCGCGGCTTGTGATGGTCACCAGCTCGTATACGGCAAGCTCTGCTTGATGGCGTCGACGTGCGGCAAGCCCTCGAGCAACTGCGCAATCGGATCCCATTCACCACGTACGAGCGCGTCTTTTGCACTCGGCTTGATCTCGCAGGCGTAACTCTTACCTGCCACGCGCACTTCCAGTTTCTCCACGTCGACCGTGATCTCGGTCTTGGGATTTTTTTCGACAGCGGCTGTGATCTCCGCGATCTCAGCCTGCTTCAGACTCACGCAGGGAATGCCCAAGGTCGTGCTGTTGCCGAAAAAAATCTCCGCAAAACTCTCCGCCACCACCGCGCGAAAGCCAGCTTTTTGAATGGACTGCGGTGCATGCTCACGCGAGCTACCACAGCCGAAGTTCTTGCCGCTCATCAAGATCTTGGCGCCCTTGAAGCGCGCGTCATTCAATGCGTGCTGCTTGGGCGAGCCGTCTTGCTCAAAGCGCGCATCGTAAAAAAGCTGTCCGCCCAAGGCATCGAATGTCACGCACAACAAAAAGCGCGCGGGAATGATCTGGTCGGTATCGATGTCATCGCCTGCGACGAATACGCCGCCGCCACTCACTTGTTTGATCTGCTCGAGTGCCATGGTCAGTTCCCCCCCATCTGAAACACCTTGCGTGCGTCGCTCAGCTCACCGGTAATCGCAGCGGCAGCCACCATCACCGGGCTCATCAAGATAGTCCGCCCCGTAGGACTACCCATTCTGCCCTTGAAATTGCGATTCGACGACGACGCACAGAGCTGGTCGCCCACGAGCTTGTCCGGATTCATGCCCAAGCACATCGAGCACCCCGCCTCGCGCCACTCGAAACCTGCCGCTTTGAAGATGTCGTGCAGGCCCTCCGCTTCGGCCTGTTTCTGCACCAGCTGCGAGCCCGGCACCACCAACGCTTTGACGTGGCTTGCTACGCGTTTCCCCTGCACGTATTTCGCGACCTCGCGCAAATCCGAGATGCGACTGTTCGTGCAGCTGCCGATGAACGTGACGTTGACCTTGGTGCCCGCAATCGGGTCGCCTGCGCGCAATTGCATGTAGTTGAGCGCATCTTTCACCGCAGCACCTTCCGCTTCCGGCAGCGCTGCAGGCGAAGGCAAACGTTCATCGATCGTGATCACTTGCCCGGGATTGACGCCCCACGTCAGGCTAGGTGCGATGTCGCCGGCAGCAAAGCTCACGACATCGTCATAGACCGCGTCCGCATCCGATACGATTGATTTCCAATACGCGAGTGCGCGCTCCCAATCCTGTGCCTTGGGCGCATACGGACGCCCCTTCACGTATGCGAACGTGGTCTCGTCCGGGTTGACGTAACCCACACGCGCGCCGCCTTCGATCGACATGTTGCAGAGCGTCATGCGCTCTTCCATCGACATCTTCGCGACCGTGCTGCCCGCGTATTCATACGCGTAACCCGTGCCGCCGTTTACGCCGAGCTTACGGATGATATGCAGGATCACGTCCTTGGCGTACACGCCTGGTCCCAAGTCTCCGTCGATTTGAATGCGTCTTACCTTGAGCGGAGCCATCGCCAAGGTTTGCGTCGACAACACATCGCGCACTTGGCTTGTGCCGATCCCGAACGCGACCGCGCCGAGCGCGCCGTGCGTCGACGTATGCGAATCTCCGCAGCAGATCGTCATGCCCGGCTGCGTCAAGCCCTGCTCAGGACCCACCACATGCACGATGCCTTGCTTGCCGCTGTTTTCATCGAAGTACTCAATCCCGAATTGCTTGCAGCTGTCTGCTAGCGCCACCGTCATCTGCTCTGCCAACGTGTCGCGAAACGGGCGCAGGCGCGTGTCGGTCGGGATGATGTGATCGACGGTGGCGAACGTGCGCTCCGGGTACGTCACCTTCAAGCCCAAGTCGCGCATCATGCCAAAGGCCTGGGGCGTGGTGACTTCGTGGATCAAGTGCAACCCGATGAAGAGCTGCGAGCGTCCGTCCGGCAGGGTGCGCACCGTGTGCGCTTCCCAAACCTTTTGAAACAAGCTCTTTCCCATCGTCTAGCCTCCTCATCCCGCGCGCCGCGATGTCTCATGCGGCGCGGCACATGCGCTCAAGCTACCGGTTCCGTCGACATCGATCCAATGAATCCTTTTGCTCAGATTCATTCACTGCAATTATAAATGCATGACCGTAGATTTGCGCGACCTTCGCTATTTTGCTGCCGTGATTGAGCATGCTTCGCTGACGCGTGCTTCCGAAGCGTTGCATGTCTCGCAGCCTACGCTGACTCATGCCATTGCACGGCTCGAGGAGCAGCTCGGCGGTGCCATCTGGCGCAGGTTGCCCAATCGTCGTTCAGGAGTGCTCCCCACGGAGCTAGGCAGGCGTGCGCTCGAGCGGGGGGGCCGGGCAGTTGCCGAGCTCGACGCGCTCGCGCAGGACGCCGCGTTGCTACGGGGCCTGCATGCCGGCGCGTTGCGCGTGGGCACCATTCAATCTCTCGCAGGGACCTTACTGTCGCGTTGGGTTTCGCTTTTTTGCGAGCAGCACGCGGCCATCGTGCTGGACCTTCCCTTGGTGACGTCCGAGTCCGCCGCGGATCTGGTGCGGGAGGGCAAGCTCGACGCGGCTCTCGTCGTCGCCGCCAGCAGTGAAGTCGGGCTCAAGCGCATGCGCTGCGCCGAGCAAGAGCTCGTAGTCGTGATGCGCCGCGACCATACGCTTGCCGGTCGACGTGCTTTGTCGCTGTCAGCGCTAGCCCAGGAACCGTTCGTGCTCGTGCCGGCAGGCACGTTTGCGGCGGTCGCGATCGAAGATGTCTGCGCACGCGCCGGCTTTGCACCGCGCGTACGCTGCCGTCTGGCTTCGATAAGCGGCCTGTGCGCCTTGGTGCGAGCCGGTGTGGGCGTGACGATTCTGCCCGAAGGTTGCGTGGCCAGGGCCGATGCGGAGCTCATCGAAAAACGCCTTGGAAAAGAGGTCGCACGTCGCAGCGTTCACCTGCTTTACCGCGCAGAAGCCCAACCGAGCCCCGCGCTCGCGGCCTGGCTCAAGATCGGCCAAGAAATAACCGGGGCTGGCCGCTCCACGCGCTCGTAGACTACGTTTCTGTTCCGCACTCCGCCTACCGCGAGCGCATCGCGCCGTGGTTTGTGCTGTGGCCTTCAGAGGGCACAAGCCCTTGTCGCGACGGCGTGCTAGGCCCTTGCCTCACATGTGCGGAATATTGGGGATCGCAGGCAGCAAACAACCCGGGCGCCAAGCGTTCACCTCCGCCTTGAGAACCATGATTTCGCGCGGTCCCGACGACGAAGGGGTCATGGTTGAGCCAGGTATTTCGCTTGGGCACCGTCGTCTAGCGATCCTGGACCTCTCCCAGGCCGGCCATCAGCCGATGGTCAGTGCCGATGAGCGGTATGTGATCATCTTCAACGGCGAGCTCTATAATTTTCGCGCGCTCGCTCGAGATCTAAAAACCAATGGCGTGGTGCTTCGTTCGACCTCCGACACCGAGGTCGTCCTTGAGATATTCGTGCGAGAGGGCCCCGCCTGTCTGAGCAAGTTTCGGGGCATGTTCGCACTTGCGATCTGGGATCGTCAGGCTCGGAGCCTATTTCTTGCGCGGGACCAGCAAGGCATCAAACCCCTGTATTATGTTCAAGAGGGTGACGCGCTCGCGTTTGCATCCGAGATCAGAGCGCTACGAGCATTGCCGAACGGGCCGTCGACAATTTCTCGCTCCGCGATCGCGAACTACCTTAGCTGGGGCAGCGTACCGGGACCGGATACGATCATCGAAAACGTACGAAGTCTGCCGCCCGGCACTTGGGCGACGTTTCGCGATGGGCGTCTCGTCCAACACGAGTACTGGACCTTCCCGCTTTCCGCGCCAGACATCACCTCACGTGATCAAGCCATCGAGATCTTACGGCCCGAGCTCGCGGAAGCCGTGGCCCTGCGATGCGTATCAGATGTTCCTGTCGCTGCGTTCCTCAGCGGGGGCATCGACTCGTCTGCGATCGTGATGCTCATGAGGCACGCGGGCCAAGCGAAACTGCGCACCTTCTCTCTCGGTTTCCCAGGCACGTCCTTCGACGAGTCAGGCCACGCGGCGCGGGTCGCCGCCATTTTCGAAACCGACCATACCAACGTGGCCGTGAACGACCGTATGGTCGAAGATAGCCTAGATGACTTTTTTGCAGCCATGGATCAGCCCACTTGCGATGGGCTGAATACTTACCTTGTGAGTAAGCTCGCCAAGCAATCGGGGCTGACGGTTGCGCTATCTGGCTTGGGCGGCGACGACTTATTCGGCGGTTATCCCTCGTTCCGCCGCGCCCATCGTGTGTCGGGCACGCTTGAACAGGTCCCACCTTCACTGTTGCGAGCCTTTGCCGCGCTCGCCCGGCATGCCCCTGGCCGTTTTGCCAAACTCGAGCTTCTAGGGGGAGAGGGATCCGCCCATGCCCGCCTGTACGCACTGACGCGGCGCATGTTTTCGCCGACTACCGTTAGTCACCTTATGGGCGGCACCACAGAAGTGATCACGTGTCACGAACCCGCGCCCGGTGCTGGCGCGTTTCACTCTGCGATGCAGCTTGAGCTCGAGCATTACACGCACGACCAGTTGCTCCGTGATTCCGACGTATTTGGCATGGCCCATGCGCTGGAAATCCGCGTGCCTTTCATCGACCACCGCCTGACGGATGTGGTGGCTCGGATCGCACCGGATCTCTTGCTCGCTGGTCACAAGCGCTTACTTTGCGATTCTCTTCCGCAGCCGCTGCCCTCGGAGTGCACTCAGCGCACCAAAATGGGCTTCACGTTCCCGTTCGAGCAGTGGCTGAGAAGCACGTGGCGCACGCGTGTGGAGTCGGTGCTGTTATCGACATCCGTCTCCACGTTTGGCCTTCAGCCCACGGCCGTTGAGCACGCTTGGAAATCTTTCCTCGCCGGCAATGTGCATTGGTCGCGCGTCTGGACTTTGTATGTCCTCGTTCGATGCCTAGAAGGCTTGACCAAGCCCCCGCCATCCCTTGACGCGACCCGGGCCAGCGGCTAGCTTCCCGCACCTCGTTCGAGCCCTGCGTCCCGCACTTCGTTCGAGCTTCGTACCCGTCAGGCCTCTATTTCAGCGGCCCCTTTTTCCGAGAGAGCAGCATGGTCATCCTTCGTCTGGCCCGCCGTGGCACCAAGCAGCGCCCGTTTTACCACGTCGTCGCGACCGACAACGCCGAGGCCCGCGATGGCCGTTTCATTGAGCAGGTGGGCACCTACGATCCCTCCAAGCCCGACGTCGACGCCTTCGTGGAGCAGGCGCGCGTAGATTACTGGCTCAGCGTTGGCGCCCAGGTCTCGGACCGTGTCGGCACTATCCTGCGCGCCAAGAAGAAGGTCGCCAGCGCCTGATATGGAGCAGATCGAAGAGCTCATCGAGTACATCGCCCGCTCCTTGGTCGATGACCCGGACGCCGTCGAAGTCGAAGCGATCGATGGCGACAACACAATCGTGGTTGAGCTGACGGTCGCCAAGAGTGATCTTGGCAAAGTGATCGGTCGCGAAGGTCGTACGGCTCGCGCTATCCGTACGCTTCTGGCGGCGGCATCGGCCCGTCGTCAACGTCGCGCCGTACTCGAAATCCTCGAGTAATCAGCGCGCGCCTCATTCGAGCGCGTCTTTTCGTTTCAGCGCCCCGGAGTGCACTTATGCCTACGCCTCGCGCGGCAGACGAGCTCGTCGAGCTTGCCGCCATCATCAGGGCCCATGGCCTCGGCGGCATGCTGCTGTTGAAACCGTTCAATCCGGACAGCGCGCTGCTCTACGAGATCAAGCAGGTGATCCTGCGTTCGCCCGACGGTACGCAGAAGCTCATGCAGGTTCTGGGCGCCAAAGAGCACTCGGGCCAGATTCTCTGCACCCTAGAAGGCGTCGTGGGTCGCACGGCCGCTGAGGCCCTGCGCGGCTCCACGATCTGCGTCACGCGTGGTGACCTGCCCGAACCCGACGAAGGCGAGCACTACATCATGGACCTGGTCGGCCTGAGTGTTCAGGACGAAGCAGGCACTTCGATCGGCGTCGTCGAAGAAGTGATCGAATATCCAAGCGTGGTGTGCCTGAAGGTCGTTTCGCCCGAAGCTACCTGGGAAGTGCCGCATCTCGAGCGTTATTTTTCGAGCGTAGACTTCGAGACGCGCGTGATTCGCGTCGCACACTTGGACGAGCTCGACCTGTTGCGCACCGAGAAAGCCAAGCGCTAATGCGTTTCGAGGTGGTCACGCTCTTTCCGGAGCTCTTCGCCTCGTTCTTGGCCAAGGGCCTCGTCGCAAAGGCGCACGAAACGGGTGTCGTGCAAATCACGTGCACCAACCCGCGCGACTTTGCCAAGAACAAGCACAAGAGCGTCGACGACGCACCTTACGGTGGTGGCAGCGGCATGGTGATGATGCCGGCGCCGATTATCGATGCCATCGAATCGCGTGAAACCGCAGGCCGCCTGCATCGCATTCTGCTTACGCCACAAGGTAAGCCGTTCGATCAAGCCGCTGCCCGTCGTCTCTCGGCCTTGCCCGGCCTCGCACTCGTATGCGGCCGCTACGAGGGCGTAGATGAGCGTGTGCGCGAAGAGATGGACGAGGAGATTTCGCTCGGCGATTTCGTCATGACCGGCGGCGAAGTCGCCGCCATGGCGGTGATCGAGGCAACCGCGCGCCTTCTGCCCGGCGTACTTGGCAACGAAGACTCCGTGCGCGATGAAAGCCATGCGCAAGGGACGCTCGAGTATCCGCAATACACGCGCCCGCCCGAGTTTCGCGGCAAAGCCGTGCCTGAGATCTTACTGTCTGGCGATCACGCGGCCGTGGAGCGTTGGCGTCGTAAGCTCTCGCTGGTGCGCACGCGCACGCGTCGCCCCGATCTGTTTTCACAGCTTACGCTCGATGAGAATGCCCGCGGCATGCTGCGCGAGGTCGATGCCGAAGCCGGGCAGGCACGCGCACCTATCTACATCGGTCTCGTCCATTATCCCGTGCGCGATCGCGATGGTAAGATCGTCACCACGGCCGTCACGAACTTGGACGTTCACGATATTTCGCGCGCGAGCCGAACATACGGTCTTGCTGGTTACTTCGTCATAACGCCGATCGGAGCGCAGCGTGAGCTCGTGGGCGCCATCCTCGAGCATTGGGTGCGAGGCAGCGGCAGAAAGCGCGTGCCTGAGCGCGGCGAAGCGTTGTCCCTGTGTCAGACGATTCCATCGATCGACGATGCCAAGCAAGCGATCGCAGCCGCGCACGGTAAGGAGCCGCGCGTGGTGGTCACCGCCGCACGTCTGCCCAGCGGCGCAAGCGCTACGCCCACGCCTGAGGTGCGCAAGGCCATGCGGCAGGGCGACCAACCTTGGCTCATTCTGCTAGGCACAGGTCACGGTCTTGAGACGTCTGTGCTGGAACAGGCCGACTTGGCCTTGCCCCCCATCCGTCCTGGCACCTACAATCACCTGTCCGTGCGCGCAGCCTGCGCCATCATCCTGGACCGCCTCTTCGGCGACGCAGGTGCGTAAGGACCCAGTTTTCGCCGCGTATTGACCTATGCGCCCTCGCATGCCAAATACCGGCCCCGCTTCGGAGATTTGAAGTCATGGCTAGCACCATTCCGCAGATCCGCGCCATCGAGCAGGCTCAGAGCCGTGAGCTCCCTGACTTTCGCGTTGGAGACACCATCAAGGTCCATTACCGCATCAGCGAAGGCGAGAAGGACCGTATCCAGATCTTCCAGGGTACCGTCATCCGCAAGAGCCGCGGTGGCGTGGGCGCCACGTTCTGCGTACGCAAGACGTCCTACGGCGTCGGCGTAGAGCGCATTTTCCCCGTACATTCGCCGCGCATCGAGAAGATTGAAGTCGGCTTCCGTGGCCGCGTTCGCCAGTCGCGCTTGTATTACATGCGCGGCCTTGAGGGCAAGAAGGCCCGCCTGCGCGAGAGCACCCGTAGCCGCATCAAGGAGAGCGCTGGCAAGGCTGCCGCGGGCTCTACCTTGGGTCTTGCCGCTGCGGCTGCCGCTGCTGCCACCGCTGCCAAAGAAGGCTGAGCGTCGCGGTCTGGCAGGGCCTCTTCGGAGCCAGCGCCGGAGCAAGCGATCCAGAGCCGGCTGAGCGACGCTGTCGTAGCGTAGCGCTGCTTCTCACAAAGATGGATTGAACGGGGCTCTGCCGGTGGCAGGCGTCTCGTAGCTTCGTTCCGTCCCGTCGCGCAGCTTCATCTTCCAGGTGGTCTTGTGCTTGATCGCGCGACCCTTGAGGCGCACGCCGCGCACGATAACCGAGCTCGGAAGCTGCATCGCGATCGCCTGGGTGGGGCATACTTTCACGCAGGCAGCGCAATCCCAGCAGTCGCGGTTGTCGCGAATCACGGCCTTACGGTTCTCCTTGAGGATCATGAGATCGCCGGGACAGTCACGAACGCACATGGGCTCTTCGGCGATGCCGCAGCCGTTGCACACGTTTTCGTCGACAAATACACCCATGGCTACTCTCCTGTGTTGTGGCGAATGACCGCGCCGTCCGCGAGCGATGGCAACACGACTTCGATGTCTGCGCGCAGCACCGGCCGTTCCAGCATCGTGATCTCTTCGCCCTTGCGCACCGAGTTCACGAACACCGTCCAGCGCTCATCGTCGCGCGCGGGGTAATCCAAACGCTCTTGGTAACAGTGCCAACGCGTCTCTTTGCGGTGGAGCATGTGCGCGACCAGCGTCTGCGCGACGGTCACGCGATCCATCAGCTCATGCGCATGCAAAAGCTCATGCAAGCTCGACGCGGTGATCGCACCAAACTCTTGCTCCAAGCGCTTCAAATGCAGCTCTGCGATCTTCAGCTCGCCTTCCGAGTAACCGTATTGCTGACTAATGCCGCCCGCATACTCATCCATGACTTTTTGCAGACGCTCTTCCAGCTCGCGCGGTGGTGTGCCTGGCTTGTCTTCAAAAGGAGCGAACACGCGATCGCGTTCGGCGAGCACTTGCTCTTCATCGAGATCGATATGTCGTCGCGTTCGCGCTTCGCTGATCATGCTGCGTACAGCGAGCACGGCCTCGGCCCAGGCACCCGGCGCGTACTTCTTGGGCGACCCGCCGGCGACGTCGCCTGCTGCCCACAAGCCCGGCAACGTCGTCTTACGCTCTACGTCAATCCAAAAGCCCGACAGACCGTGACCGCCGACAACGTGCGGCTCGCCGCCGCTGATTTCGACCGGCGCCATCTTGCCGCCGCCGCGACCATAGTAAGCCTCGTCTTGCAGCAACATTGCCGCGGGCGGCGCCATCGACAAATACGCGCGTGTCGTGCCCTCAAGCCTGCGCGCATCGACGTTGCTGATGTCGAGGTAGCAGGGCCCGCGACCCGCAAGCTTCTCTTGCAACGTCGCATACAGCCGGTCCTGCGTGGTCATGCGACTGCCGCCCAAATGCGCGTAGTACTTGTCTAAGTACGCCTCGCCCTTGGCGTTGATCTGCTTGGCCCCGAGCCATTGCGCGATTTCACCGGTCGGCGCGACCGCATCTTTGATGCGCAGCGGAATGAAACGAAACTCGAAGCTCGTCATCTCCGCGCCCGCGCGAATACCCATCGACAGACCAGCGCCGGTATTGAACGGCGAATACCACATGCGATGGGAGGCCATGCCGGGATTGTTCGGCCGATACAAGCCCGCCGTGCCGCCCGTACATACCAACGTCGCTTTGGCGCGAATCGACACGAATCGGCCGGTGCGCACGTTGAAGCCAAACGCACCCACCACGCGCCCGCGATGCGTAGCAAGCCCGGTAATATTCACGCGATTGACGATGCGCGCGCCCGATGCTTCCGCCGCCTTACCTAAGATCGGCTTGATGCGCTCCCCTAAGATCTTGATCGACGCGCGGCCGCGCTTGAGCGGTTGTCCATTTTCGTCGCGCGGGATCGGTAGACCCAGCTTCTCGACGCGCTCCACCTGTTCGTTGAGCTCATGGGCCATGCTGAGCACGAGATCATCGCGCACGATGCCGTGGGTGTCGCGCAGCGTATACCGTAAGAACGACTCCGCAGTCTCACCCTGCGTAAGGTAAGCATTGAGCGCACTAATACCGGCAGCAAGACAGCCGCTGCGATATATGTGCCCTTTTTCGACCATCAATACATCGAGATCGGGCGCCTTTTCGCGTGCTTCGAGCGCAGCCATGCAGCCTGCAGCACCACCGCCGATGATCAGGAGATCACAACTGAGCTCTTCGATATCGCTCATCGGTTCACTCACAAGACCGTCAACGTGGACTCGTGAAAGTCATTGGTGTCCGGCGTATGGACCCACAGCTTGCGCTCGGCGAGCTTACCCTTTTGCACGCTCACCACGATGAACGCACAGGGCCACATCAACTGGCGATTCGATGCAAACGTATCCGCATCTTCCTTCGAAAAGTAAGCGCCCGCATCACAGTGCGAATGATAAATCACCTTGATGGGCTTACCGTTCTTGTCGCCCGCATCGAACGCCTTGGCCGCGCGCAGTTCGTTGATCTTGAAGTACGTGGTCGAGGTGCGCGGAAACGTCTCCGGATCCAGCTTGTGATACTTGTCCGCTTCGTTTTCCTCGCGCTGTGACGCATCCACCTTGTGCGCATCGCTCGCAGGTCCACTCGCAAAGCCGCAACACTCACTGGGGTAGCAGGCGAGGGCATGCGCTTCGATGTCGGCGATGACCTCGCTGGAGATAGTAAGGTCGCCTGTGACCCATGGGCGTTCACCACTCATAGTGCTTCTCCCAACGCATCGGCGCGAAGTAACGATCGCCGCGGTCACAAGCGATTGTGACTATGCAACCTTCTTTGATGCGCTTTGCAAGCTGCGTAGCCGCCCACACGTTTGCACCCGTCGAATGCCCGACGTGCATACCTTCCGCCTGCGCGAGCCGGTCGGCCATATCCCAGCCGCCTTCGGTGGGCACCGGTAAGATTTCGTCCGGCAGATTCGCGTCGTAAATGGGCGGTATGATCGAGCTCGCCATGTGTTTCAGGCCTTCGAGCCCGTGCAGCGCTTCTGCGGGTTCCGCCGCTACGCACGTGATCTTACGGGGATGCTCACGCAGCCTGCGCGTGGTGCCCATCATCGTGCCAGTCGTGCCAAGCCCTGCGACGAAATGGGTAATCTCGTCCCCCACTTGCTCGAGGATCTCGCGTCCGGTGCCGAGATAATGTGCGCGCGGATTGCTCGGGTTCGAGTACTGGTCCGAGTAAAAGTACTTTTCCGGATCCTCTTCCACCAGCTTGCGCACGTGGCGAATAGCCCCGTCCGATCCTTCCATGGGATCGCTGTAGATGAGCTCCGTACCGTAAGCCTTAGTAATGTGCTTACGCGCTTGCGATACGTTCGACGGCATGACCAAGGCGATTTTGTATCCCATGCATGCGCCGAACAACGAGTACGCCACGCCCGTGTTACCACTGGTGGCATCGACAAGCGTCTTGTCTTTCGTCAAACGCCCGTCGGCAATCGCGTCCGTCATCATCTGCAGGGCAGGGCGGTCTTTTACGGAGCCGCCGGGATTGGTGTACTCGAGCTTGAGGTAGATCTTCACGCCGGGGGTATCCCGCTCGATGTTGCGAAGGCGCACTAGCGGCGTATTGCCGACGGCCTCCACAATCGAGTCAATCCGTCTTGAGCGATTCACGTGTCCTCCGATACGAATCTAAGCTGCGCAGGAAAGGTGGCCGGGATGCCGCGACCGGTCGCCTGCTTGATGACTTCCGTCGCTGCAAATGCGCCGAGCAAAGCTGCGGCGGCGTGCCGAAGCTCAGGTGCACCTGCCAGAATCTGCACGGCCGCTGCGTCCGGCAATGCAAGCGCGACCACCCGCACGCTCACGCTCACGCTCACGCACTCGCTCACGCTCACGCTCACGCTCACGCTCACGCTCGGCAGCGAAGCATCGCGATCAGCAACGCTACTGCCAGCATTCAATGCAGTCTGATCCGACCTTACCTTCACGCCGGCGCGCCTCAGGTAGTCCAGCGCCACGGTCGCAGTTTCTCGATCAACATCCGCAGGCACATCGACCAACGTGGCGCACAGCTGCTCCTGTCCAGCGCTGCCGATTTCGGCCAGCAATAGATGCCGCGCATAGAGCACGCGATCGCGAGAGCTGAGCGCCATGGGAAGCTCAGCGACCGCCAGCAATCGCGGGCACGATGCTGACCGAATCGCCCTCTTTCAGGGCCGTTTTCAGATTGTCGAGAAAGCGAATGTCCTCTTCGTTGGCGTAGATGTTCACGAAGCGCCGCACACCCTTTTCGTCGCACAGACGATCCTTGATGCCGGGGTGTTTCTTCTCGAGGTTGTCGATAAGCTCGCCAACCGTGGCGCCTTCGATCGGCACCTCATCGGCGCCTCCGGTGAGCGAGCGAAGCGGTGTAGGAATGCGAACGGTGATGGCCATGGTGTCGTCCTTTCTCAAACAGCTCTCAAGCAGCGCACTCGCTGCTGTAGCGATCGATGGATAAATCTCGAATCTGTCCGCTGCACAAAGCGCAGTCTGCACGCCTCGGAATTGCGTGCTTACGCAGTTTGCCGGCTAGCGCATCGTAGCTGTACAGCACACTCGCAGCGTGGCTCAAACCGCGCAAAATCTGGATCGTAAGGGCCGCTTGAATCGCGGCCATCGCGCCCACGACGGGACCTAACACGCCAGCCACCGCGCACGTCTCCGGCGCACCGCGCGGAATGTCTTCGAAGATACAGCGCACGCACGCGCCCTGATCGGGCAGCGACCCAAGAGCCCAACCGGCAAAGCGAACGGCGCCCGCCTGTACACACGGTACGCGCGCAAGCTTGGCGGCATCGGCCACGAGAAATTTCGTGGCAAAGTTGTCTGCCCCTTCGAGCACCAGGTCATGTCCTGCAAGCAGCTCAAGCGCGGTGTCCGGATAGAACCGGTCAACTACCTTGTCGATCGTCAAGGCTCGCTCGGGCACTAGCTTCGCCAGCGCCAGGGCCGCCGCATCGACCTTGAGAGCGCCTTCGTCCGCGGACGTGTACAGCGTTTGACGTTGCAGATTCGACGCGTCGACTCGGTCATCGTCCACGAGCGTCAGGCGCGTGACCCCGCTTTGCACGAGCACCCGCAACGCCGGGCAACCAAGCCCGCCCAAACCGACAACCAGCACGCGCGCATCCGAAAGGTCGGTACGTGCCTGAACACCAGTGGTTGCATAGTGGGCTGGCATGGGACTACTTGAAGTACTCGTCCAAGCTGAAATAGCGCTCGCCCGTATCGCAGAGCACGGTCACCACGTGGTGGCCTGCGCCCAGCTCGATCGCGACATCCACAGCTGCACGCACATTGGCGCCTGCGCTGATGCCGACGAGCAGACCTTCTTCTTTGGCCAGCCGACTCTTCATGTCGTAAGCCGCGCGGTCCGAGACCTGCCGCACTTCGTTGACAACCTTACCATTGTAGTTGCCGGGGATGAAGCCGGCCCCGATGCCTTGAATCTTGGTGGGCCCAGGTTCGCCGCCTGACAGTACGGGGCTCGACTCAGGCTCCACCGCAATCACGCGCAGGGTGGGATGGACCTGACGCAAGACTTCGCCGACGCCGCTCACTGTGCCACCCGTGCCGACCGCCGCGATGAACGCTGCCGGCACATCATTACCCAATGCACTCATGATCTCCTGCGCCGTGTGCTCGCGGTGCGTCATCGGGTTGGCAGGATTGTCGAATTGCCCAGGCATGAACGCCTTACGATCTCTTACGATCTCGAGTGCGGCTTCGATCGCACCTTCCATCGCGCGCTCTGCAGGCGTCAGTACGATTTCTACACCGTAAGCTTCGAGCAATGCCCGCCTTTCTAGCGACATGCTCTCAGGCATGGTCAACACCAGCTTGAAGGCTTTGCGCGCGCACACCAGCGCAAGACCGATGCCCGTATTGCCGCTCGTTGGCTCCACAATCGTATCGCCTGGTTTGATGCGGCCTTCCTGTTCGGCGCGCTCCACCATCGACAGCGCAATGCGGTCTTTGACCGAACCACCCGGGTTCAAATGCTCGCATTTAGCCCACACCGTTGCCGCCCCCTCAGGCACGACATGCCGCAGCCGCACCAAGGGGGTGTTGCCAATCAACGAAAGCACGTTCTCGTAAACGGGTGCGGTCATGGGCGTCGACTCTAGATCACGTACACGTAGCCGCCAGCGCTGCTGCGCCTGACGCCTTGTTTTTGGGCTCGATCACACAGCTCCTCGAGCGTCATCGCATCGAAGCAAGCCGAGATACGCTGGGAAAGATCACGAAAGGCGAGCTCGGTCACCGCGATGCTCGCGCCATCGCCGCCCTCGTTCACCTCTTCTGCGGTGTCGTAAACGGTAATGGGCCCTTCGAGCGCCCGAATCACATCGCCCACCGATATCTCACGCGCCGCGCGTGTCAGCTGATAACCGCCACGCGGCCCACGCTTGGACGACACCAACGAGGCGCGCCTCAGGTCTTGAAAGATTTGTTCGAGAAAGCGGGTGGGGATGCCCTGCCTCTCAGCAATGTCCTTAATCTGGGCGCTCACCCCATCTCCGTGGAAGGCGAGATCGAATAGAGCACGCACTCCATAGCGCCCTTTGTTCGATAGCTTCATGCCCAGACCTCATTCTAATGTTTACTGAAAGCATCGGAAATGTCAAGAATAGGCGCGCATATGCGTCTTCAACGCTAGAGCACATTGCGGCTTAGCCCGTATGGGCGCTATCGTTGGGAGCTAAACGCTCGCTGGGGGGTCTGTGCGGCGCTGTCCGCTCTGTCAGTCACGTTACACGTTGGACGCTCGAGTATGTCCCATGGACGGGACGCAACTCGAGGACGCCCCCGATCCGCTTGTGGGGCGGACCATTGGGGGACGTTACCTCGTGTGCGAGCTGATTGGCACGGGCGGCATGGGCACGGTCTATCGCGGCCGTCACCAGCTCGTCGGCCGTGACGTTGCGCTCAAGTTTCTCGCCCCGCGCTATGCCCGCGATCCCGCCGCACGCGAGCGCTTTTTACGCGAAGCGCGCGCTGCCAATCGCATCGATCACGAACACATCATCGACATCACGGATTTCGGCGAAACGTCCGACAATCTTGTGTTTTTGGTGATGGAGTATTTGGACGGCGAACCACTCAGTCAGTTGATCGAAAAAGGTCCGATCGAGCCCAAGCGGGCGCTCGAAATCGCTTTCCAGCTTGCAACGGCGTTGGCTCGCGCCCACGAGCTCGACGTCATCCATCGCGACATCAAGCCTGACAACGTATTCGTGCTCCAGCGACGGGGCGGGGACTTCGTCAAGCTGCTTGACTTTGGCTTGGCCAAGGTCATGGGCGAACATCGCTTGACCGCATCGGGCAAGGTGTTTGGTACACCTGAGTATCTGTCGCCGGAGCAAGCTCGCGGCGAGCAGCTAACCGGAGCGGCAGACCAGTATTCGCTAGGCTGCGTGCTCTACGAGATGCTGACCGGTCAACTGCCGTTCGAGGGGCCGAGTCCTGAGGTGGTGCTCAAGCATTTGCAGACGGATCCGGTTGCGCCTTCGCACATTCGCGCATCGTTACCTGCGCACGAAAAGATCGATGCGATGGTGCTGCGCTTGCTCGCCAAGCATCCAAGTGGCCGCTTTACGGATGGTTACCATTTGGCCGAAGAGCTGCGCGCGACGCTCGACTTGCTTCAAGCGAGCAATCGGCCGCCCAAGGCACCGCGTCGTTCTGGGATGATGCATGTCGCGACGCCGGAATCGAACGCCACGCAGCCGTGGCTCGATGCGGCGGAGGAGACGTGGGCGCAGCGGCTGGGCGTGTATCAATCGCTGCTGCCTAAGGCTTATCCCGCGGGCAACCCACCGCTCGATGTGCGCGCGGCCGTGACGGAGATGGTGCAGCTCGTCGAAAATGCGCGCGCGTTGCGTAAGCAGCTCAGCGAAAACGTGCTGCGTGCCAAAGAGCAAGAAGACAGCATGCGCGGTGCTCGCTTGCGGGTGGGCCACGCTGTCGATCAGTTAGGCCAGGACGAATCGCGCGTGGCGCGTCGTATCGCGGATTGTCGGACGCAGCTGCAGGAAGCGGAAGAGCGTCTCGACGAGCTCGCGCAACCCCTGCTGGCTATCTGGCGTGAGCTACCGTCAGGTCGCGCACCGGACGCGCGTTTGTCCCGCCATTTGTCGGACCTCTTTCGTCAGCTCGGCGGCGGCGCTAGCCTTTGGCTCGATGGTGAGGCGCAGGCATCGGTACAGCGCGGGCGTCTTGCCACCGCTGAACGCGAGCGTGAAGATTTGCGTTTTCAGATCGCGCAGCTCAAGGGACGGCTGGGCATCGTCAATGCGGAAGGCGAAAGCGAGCTAGGCCTGATGCGCGAACAAGCGGAGACTGTGGAGGCTGAGCTTTCGCGCACGATCGAAGCGTTAGCGCGGGCCGCAGAGCCCGTCGTTCGTGTGTTGAGCTCCATTCCAGGCTTACGGGAGGTTATGGTCGCAGCTTCCGTTCCGCCTCCGCCAGGCTCGCAAGCGGCCGGACGGCGCTGAATGATCAGCGCAAACGAGCGTCTGTGTGATGGGTTCTTGGAAACTGGTAAGGGCGAGGCGCAACGCGCGAGGCCCGCGAGGTGGCTGATGTCTGCGATGATTCGTGTGGTGTTGTGTGCGTGCGTCTTGCTGACAACACTTCCAACTCTGAGTAACGCGCAGGCTGGTGCCGCCGCGGGCGTAGAGTCGGGCAAGCGCGGTGAGGAAGCCTTCAAAAAGGCCATCGACCGACTCAAGTCGCCTGATGCCGCTGTGCGTGCTCAGTCCGCTGACGAGATGGGTCGTCGCGGCTATCGCATGCGCAAAGAAATCTCGGACATCCTGCGGCCCATCATGCTGACCGATACCGAGTCGAGCGTGCGGGCCGCAGCAGGGCGTGCGCTGGGGCGTTTAGGTGTACGTGAGGCCGTGCCGGATTTGGTGCGCGCATTGCGTGATCGCAGTGCCGATGTGCGCGTGGTTGCGGCTGCCGCTCTGTGGCGCTTGCCCGACGCGGCCGCGGTGTCCGCGCTCCTCGAACGTTGCTCAGATTCGGAGCCAGCCGTACGCGAATGGTCTGCGCTCGCATTGGGCGTGATAGGCGACAGGCATGCTGCGCCCCAGCTCGTGACGATGCTTACGGACAAGGAGCGCGCAGTGCGCCTCGCCGCAGTGCGCGGCCTGGGTCGCATCGGGGATCCCGAAGCCACCAAACCACTGCTTGGTTACCTCAGCTCATCCTCGCGCGATAACGAGGAAAAAGAAGAGGTTGTCAACTCGCTAGCCAGTATCAAAGGGCCCGATAAGGTCAATGCGCTTGTCCAGTTGCTCAATGCGGCCGAAAACGACACCGACCAGCAGGTGCGTGTAATCGGCGCGCTCGGTCAAGTTGGAGATGCTCTGGTCATTCCGCGTTTACGCCGTCAGACTGGAGAAGATGTGCCCGCTGCTGTACGCACCGCCGCGACCGACGCGATCAAAGCTGTCCAAGATCGCATCAAGGCCAAAGCGGCTGCGGGTAAGCCTTAGCGCTCGAGTTACCAAGCTGGGCGTCAGCGCAGGTCTTCTCTTGTGCATGACCTTGGGCACGCTGCAGGTCGCACGAGCAGCTGATGCGGTCGATAACGAGATTGAGCGTGTGCTGCGTGCGCGTGGTGCGTCGAGCGTGACCGTGCTCGCACGCGTCTTTCTATTCGAG
>JBKJIA010000313.1:0-4523 GCA_046598735.1 Polyangiales bacterium | reverse complement strand
GGCGTCGATGTGCCTGGCGATGCGCTCAGGCTCGTGATCATCGACGCCTTCCCAAAAGCTTGCGCTCGCAAACAATACGCCGTCATGGCGCGCCTTGAACGTTTCGAGCAACTCCGTTTTCGGCGCCATGCCTTGCACGAGCGGTTTGGGATTCAGGCTTGGTGCGCACGCCGCGTGCAGCAACTGCATCATGCGCAGCGATGTGCACAGCACGAAGGCACCGCCGCCCGTGATCGCGATCAATTCCAAGATCTCGCGTGCTGCGGCCGCGACGAAGTCTGTTTCGCGTGGATCGGGCAGATTACGCGGCAAATACAGGGCTGCTTGCGCGGCAAAATCAAAGGGCGAAGCCAAGCTCAGCTCATCGAGCTCAAAATCGATGCCGAGGCGCTCCTTGATGAACGAGAAACTTCCGCCTGCCGTCAACGTCGCGCTCGTGAGCACCACGCTGCCACCGCGATCGAACAGACGCTCGCGCAGAATGTCGCCAACATCGACCGGGCTTGCGCCGAGCGAGCTGCTTTTACCGCGCGTTTCGCTCCACAACACGTGCGCGGAGCTGTGTCCGTCCACGATCAACGCCACGTCATCGCGCATGCGCTGCACGCGTTTTCCTACGTGCACCACCGCTTCGCTTTCGTGGGCATCGAGCTTGGCTTGGCAGGCGAGCGCTTCGAGTGCGGCATCGAGCTGCAACATCGGCTCACGCACGCGACCGCTCAGCACTTCGCGCGGTAAAGGTTGCCGGCCGACGTCGCTTTCGCGACCACGCGGCAAGCTAGCGAAGAAAGCGCTGGCACTGGCGATCACGCCCGTGATCAACGGCTCTGCGACTGGAAATCTGCCGACTGAACGAAAGGCGCGCTCGGCATCGCGCGCCAGCACGGCCAATCGTGTGGTGCTGACGCGCACGCCAAAAAACTCGGTCACTACGTCCTCGATTTGATGGGCTTCGTCGAAAATCACGGCATCAAAGTCGGGCAACGCGCCCGCGTGTGGGCTCCGCAACGCAAGGTCTGCAAAAAACAAATGATGATTGACCACCACGATCTGCGCGGCTTCCGCATCGCGGCGCATGCGCGTGACAAAACACGCTTCGTAGTGCTGACAACGCGGTCCGATGCGCGTGTCCGTGCCGCTGTGAACTTCGCTCCAAATCGGCGCCTCTTCTGGCACCCCTTTCAACTCGCTGCGCTCACCACGCTGCGTAGTCGCGCGAAACTCGCGCAATAGCGGCAAATAGCGCGAGTTTGAGGCCCTGTCTGCATCCGGGCTGTGCACGAACTCGTCGTAACGTCGCAAGCACAGGTAGTTACCTAGACCCTTCATGCATGCGGCCGACACGGGCAAACCCAGATGCTCTTCAAGCAATGGTAAGTCACGCTGCATGATCTGATCCTGCAACGTCTTGGTGCCCGTCGAGATCACGACCTTCTTGCCGGACAAAATCGCGGGCACCAGATAGGCAAGCGTCTTGCCTGTACCCGTGCCTGCTTCGACGATCGCAATCCCCTCCATCGAGAGCGCGCGCTCTACCAGCTCCGCCATCTCCAGTTGTGAGGTGCGCTGCTCATAGCCTTCCAGGGCTCGCGAAAGTGGGCCCCTCGGTCCAAGCAGGTCGACAGCGCGCATGATGCCAAACCCTGTAGCAGCTGATTCCGGCCGATGAAACGCGGCCTAGCAGGGGCACGCCCATGAAACGCTGCGCTGCCGATTTACGACATCCATGGTAGGCCGAACAAAACGTGTTTCCCCTCCGCGATAACAACCCCACGCTGCGTGCCCCTTACATTACGTACGCGTTTATCGCGCTGAACATCGCGGTCTACGTCTATCAGTTCCTGTTTCTCGCGCCCGATCAGACGCTGGAGTTCGTGCAGAAGCACGCGGTCGTGCCCGTGCATCTGTTCTCGGGCTACGGGCCTAGTCTATCGACGCCGGTGAGCAGCATGTTCATGCACGGCGGCATCGGACATCTCGTATCCAACTTGTGGTTCCTACATATCTTCGGCGACAACGTCGAAGACGCGCTCGGCCACACGCGGTACGTGATCTTCTACTTGTTCGCCGGCATCGTGGCGGTGCTCGCGCACGCGCTCACCGACACGAACAGCACCATCCCCATGCTGGGCGCATCGGGCGCCATCGCAGGCGTGCTGGGTGCGTACGTCTTACTGTATCCGCACGCGCGCATCGTCACGTTCGCATTCTTGTTCATGTTCGAGCTGCCCGCGCTGTTCTTCATCTTCGTGTGGTTCGCGCTTCAGCTGTACTCAGGTATCGGCAGCTTGGGTCATCAAGCAAGCGCGGGCGTTGCCTTCTTCGCGCATATCGGTGGCTTCGTCGCGGGGATCTTGTTTTTGCTCGTGACCGGCAAACCAAAGCCAAAGCCCGTCACGTATCTAGGCCCGCGCATGCCCACGCGACGGCGCTTCTAACGCGCACACACCCATCTGCACTGGGCCGCGTGCTGCACAATTCGGACGCCCCCTTAGCGCAGCAGCCGCGTGCGAGTCCGCATCAACCGAACGGGTTGTCAGGAATCGGTTCCGAGCCCGGCTCAGGCTTGGGTTTTGCGGGGACTTCCGGTTTAACCTTGGGTTTGACTGCGGGCTTGGGCGCAGCTTCGACAGGCTTCGGCGCGGGTGCAGCTTCGACCGGCTTCGGCGCTGGTTCGACGGGCTTGGCTTCAGGCTTCGGGACAGGCGTCACTTCGGCGGGCTTGGGCGCAACCTCGGCCGGCGCAGCGGTTGGCTGCTCTGGCTTTGCGATCGGACGCGGCTTCGGCTTCGGCTTCGACGCGACCTGCGGTGTAGGCGCAGCGACTTTATTTTCGTTCAAGGTGAGTGCAACTGACGAGCGCAACGCGCCTTCGCGCTCTTCGAAACTGCTCGCAGCCACGATCGCAGTACCGCTTTCATGCCCCGCCAAGCGGGCGGTTATCTTGAGCGGCCCCTTCGGTGCTCCCGGCAATTCGAAATCGACCGGAGTAACCCCGCGCTTGACGCCTACGGACACGCTCGCGCCCGGGGGTGAAGTGTCCACGTGCAACACGTAGGGCAGCGCGCCGAGCGCCAGTTTCAACGGCTTTTGCCCACTTTCCGGCGTGAGCTCGAGGGTCGCTTCGGCGCGACCGACGCTGCGCGCGCGGATCGTCACCGGCGCCCCCTCGGGCAACTCCAGCGTCAGCGGTGCTTTGCCGCGACTTTCGTTGCCGACAAAGATTTCGGCGCCATTGGGCGTCGTCGCAACTTTCACCGCGACCAACACGACGGGCTCTGGAGCGGGGGCGGGATCGGGCTCGGGTTCTGCCACGGGTGCGGGCTCAGGCACGGGTGCAGGCTCTACAGGCTCGGGCGTTTGTGGAGCCGCCGGCTCCGTGACTACCGGCTCTTCGACGACCTGCTCCTTGTCGCTCTGAAGCGCAAGGTAGGCCGCCACAGCCACGACCGCCGCGATCACAAAGTAAGGCAGCGCGTTGCTCTTCTTGGCACCTGCTTGTCGCCTATCCGCCGCTGCCGCGAAGCTAGCAAGATCGACCTTTTGGCGGTCCGTGATGCCCGTATCCTCAAGAGGCGGCTCTGAAACCGCCGGCCGAGGCACAGACTTCGAGGCCGCTTTGGCCTTGGGCTTCTCTTTGTGGCCCGTGGGTCCATCTGACGTGGGCGCCCGCCTGGGATCGGTATGCGTCGGCCGATCCTCGTCAACATGGGCAGCTGGTGGCGGAGGCGGCGGAATACTCAAACTCGGATCGATGATCATCGAAGGCAGCGCTTCGCCAGATTGCGCTTTCTTCTTCTGCTCAGCCTCAGCGATGCGCTGGGCCTGGATTTGAGTGGTCCGTCGCTGCGCTTCATCGGCCTTTTGCTGCGCTTCGCGCGAAGCGGCCGCATCCGTGCCCGACTCGGACAATGCCGACGCGAGAAACTGGGCAGCGTGTCGCACCGCCGTACGATCTTCAGGAGGTGGCAGCACTGCCGGCGGTAGATTGGGAAAGAACCCCCCCGCTGCGCCTTCTGAACCCTTGGAAGGCGGCGCATCGGAGAGACCCGCGCCGTCCGACACTTCGCCCTGCTCGAACGTGCCTAGCTTGCCGTCATGACCGCCCACGATCCGGTCCACGACCACCCGGCTCTCGCCGTCCATCTTGATGAACTTGATGCCCATGCCCGCGGGCGCTTCACCGCTCGCATCGTCTTCGCTGCGCGTCCATACCACGCGGCCCACGCCCTTGATCAGCGAGGACTCGTCTTTGAGCTGAAGCTGGAACTTGAGCAGCGTACCCACGGGCATCGGCTGCTTAGAGTTAATGAAGATGCCGCCACGCGATACATCGCGGCAGTATTGTTCGATGAACTCGTCGACGGTCGCGCTCTTGAACCGAACCTTCAACGACACCGGAGCGCGCTTGTCCTTGCGCGTGTCGGCCATCCGCTCTCCTCCGCCCCACCTGACGAAGGCGCCAGGCCCGTGGGCTCTCGCATCGTAACGGATCTTGCGGAATCAAAACTAGAATCCGGGCG
>JBKJIA010000290.1:0-7298 GCA_046598735.1 Polyangiales bacterium | reverse complement strand
CGCCACGTCCGGCCCTCGAGCTCCCACATGTCCTGCAACGGAGTGGTCGCAGCGCAGTCGCCCTCGCAAGGCTGCGCGACTCCAACGAGTCCGCCGAACACCATGGCGACTCCGCGGATGGGATCATAGGAGGAAGCGGCGTGAGCCCGAGGAGGCGGAGAAACGCTATCCACCTCCAGCTTTCGCCACGCCAAGTCCGCCCAAACCCAGCTCGTGTCGAAGTAGGTCTCTCGCTTGTCGAGGGCGTGCTGCGCGGGAATGTACCCTCCGAACATCAGGCCTCGCCCGCGTCGCGAGTCGTAGGCGACCGACGGCCCCAGCGCGCCCGGGCCCGTATCGAGATGGTAGAGGGGAGTCCAAGTCGTGCCTGACAAGGCCCAGGTCATGGTATGGTCGATGACCTCAGGCTCCGGCGCGAACAGAACGATTCGTCCGGCGCGCCGGTCGTACTCGATCCCGAGCGAAGAGGACCACGCCCAGTCGTTCGGCAAGTCCTGCTCGTGATTGTCGTCCGATCGACCGTCGAGGACGCCGAAGTCGCCTTCCTCTTCGCCTTCCCAGCGTTTCGTCCAAGCGACGCCGTCCCAATCCCAAACTTGCATGGGGTAGTCGATCATCACCACGCGCTTTGCCGCGGCGTCGTAAGTGATCGCGGTTCCTTCCGGCACGCTCTCGAGGCTCAAGTCGGTGAGATCGTGCCAGCGCTGGCCGTCCCATTCCCACGTGTCGTAGAGAGTTTCAGCGCGCTTCGCCCCAGCAGGCCAGAACTTCCCCCCGTGAAGCACTACCCTGTCCCGCACTGGGTCGTACGCGAGCGCAGCAGAATAACGGGGCGACGGGGAGGCGCCATCCACCGACTTGAGCTCCTCCCAAATCTTACCATCCCACGCCCACAGGTCGTTTCGTTCTCTTTCCAGTCCGGCGTCTCTACCCCCGAATGCGAGCAGTCGTCCGCGAGCGCTGTCGTAGGTCACGCTTTGGTCGAAGCGTGGTGGAGGCGAGCGACGCCCGATACCCTGGATTTCGAGCCACTGCCCTCCATCCCACTCCCACATCGAATTTATCTCGTCGCTCTCCGTCCAGAGCACGACGCGATTGCGCGCAGCGTCGAATCCGAGCTGGTAGTTCGATAGGTCGCCGGGGTACCGCGAGGAAAGTCGGCGAAAGCCTTGGTCTCCCAGCTCGTACAACGCCCTGTCGTAAAGCGTCACGATGCGATCGCGTGTGTGATCGTAGACGGTCACGAACCCCTTGCTAGCACCAAGCGGATCGGGCTTGTTACCCGTGAGGCGTTCCGCGCGGCAGTCGCTTGCGCAGCCGTCATGGCTCAGACGGTTTCCATCGTCGCACTCCTCGCTGACGCTGGCGTCACGTATCCCATTGCCGCAGCGCTCGTTGGATCTGCAATCGTTTGCGCAGCCATCGTGATCGGCGTTGTTGTGATCGTCGCAGACTTCGCCGCGCCGTGGATCCACGATGCCATCTCCACAGCGCTGCGGGCGACAGTCAGTGCGGCACGCGGCGTCCGGCGCATTGGAGTTGCTCGCACCGTCATCGCAGAGCTCGAGCTGTCCGGAGGTAGTCACGCCGTCGCCGCAACGGGGCTTGGTGTCGTAGAACACGCTTCCCGCATCCAAGGTGCTTACGTTGCCGGCGATGTCGCGTGCTTCGATCGAGATCCCTCGCTGCCCGCTCCCCTCCGCGCTTTGGGCACGGTGGGAACAGCGCACGATCCGATAAGTCGGCCCGTCGAACGAGCAGTCGATGGGCGCGTTTCCGACTCGCACGACAGGAAGCTCGACGGGGACTTCGTCGAGCTCGAACCGGATGCCATACACCTCCCCGTCTTTCACGACGGGCGGCGTAACCTCCGCTCCCCAAACGAGTCCGGGTGCAGCGCCATCAATGAGAAGAGAAACGTCGAGCCGCTCCTCCGCGTCGTTTCCCGCGCGGTCTGTTAGCTGCACCGCGAACATCAGCTCCTCCCGCGCGCGCTGAGAGCTTGGCAGGGTATACGACGCCACATACACGGCTTCTGAGATGCGGGTAAAGACGCCGAAGCCCGCATGTGTCGGAAGCACTTTTAGCTTGGGTAGGTTGCCCTCCGCGAGAGGCTCGGACAGATTGATGACCAGCGTCACGGTGCTGCCGGCAGCCGCTTTGGAAGGTGCGATCGAAGCGGCAGCAACCTTGGGCGCGATGCGGTCTACTTCCACCGCGACGGAGACGACTTCCGACGCGTACCCGCGCTCGTTTTCGAACTGTGCGTACACGAAACGCGAGCCATCGGGGCAAGGGGGCGATGCGCACAAGTCCTCATCCAAATCCCAGTCGAGGCGATAGCTCTTGGCTTCTTGCTCCAAGCTGGCGAGCGCGATCCTTTTGCGCGCCTTGGTGAAGGTGAGATCGTTGGCGAGCACGACATGGCTTGCACCCTTCGGGCGGAAAGCTAGGGTCACCGAGCGCTCGCGCACCCACCCCGCTTCGCTCGCGTTTACGATGCTGAGCGCATTCGTCGCGTTGGCGTCGATACCCGCAGCAGAGGGCGTCGGCGTGAGCGCGAGCGACACCGCGACCTCCGTGTTCTTCCCTTTGCGCAAGCTGAAGGGCTGCGATTCACCGACATAGAGGGGCCGTGCGTCACGACCTTCGGCGGCGCGGATCTCGACTAGCACGCGGTAGGGCCCGCCGTGGGGCACGCTCGGAAACACGAGCGGGACGTCCCGCGCAACCGGCGTGATGGCTGCTTCGGCGACCTGAACACGATGGGCGCCTGCCTCTTGCACGACCGCGTAAGCCCACAACGAGTCTTGCGGTGGAGAAGGAAAGCGAAACGTGACGGAAAAGGTTCCTGCCGACGGCTGTGACAGCCCGCACCCGGCCATCATCATACTCAGGAGCGTGGTTAGCAGCCATTTTCGGCTCAGGCCCGTGGACATGGGAACGACTCCGCCGATGAGATGCCGCGCGAAAACCTTACTCCGCGCAAGCAGCCGCCTAACGTGCACTCGATGCGCGTGAACAAAGCGGCCGCCAAAGGGGGGAACGACCGCGGTGACAACAACTCTCTGGGTGAGCAAACCTAGCACACAGGTGGGAGGAATGCGCACGGGTTTTCGCACGGCTCTGCGCGCCTGCGTTCGCGGCTGGACACGCCTCACGAAGCACATCGAGCAAGCGCATTCACCGTTGGGTAGGGTCACACGGACCAGAGCCGCGTGTTTTTCGCGATGGTCGGTGCTAGCGTCTTGAGCAGATTACCCCTTCTGACGTTCTGAGTGTTATGCGGACCCCCGAAACCCTCGCCGGCAGCCTTGTGCTGCGTCGTTACCGGCTCGATGACGTGCTGTCATCGGGAGGGAT
This sequence comes from Polyangiales bacterium, assembly GCA_046598735.1. Taxonomy (GTDB): domain Bacteria; phylum Myxococcota_A; class Polyangia; order Polyangiales; family DASUME01; genus DASUME01. The sequence goes on along the minus strand of JBKJIA010000290.1, from coordinate 3,935 downwards.
GGGCGTGGTGTACCGTGCCACACACTTGCGGACGGGCCGTAAGGTAGCTGTCAAACTTCTACACGAGCGCGGAGACAGCGAGCGTTTCGAGGTCGAGGCCCGCGCCGCAGCCGAGCTCAAGCACCCTAACGTGGTCGATGTTCTCGACATGGACGAGGACGAACACGGTATGGCTTGCCTGGTGCTGGAGCTCCTCGAAGGAGAAGCGCTGGCCGCCGTGCTCGATGTGGAACGTTGCTTACCCGCCGAGCAGTGCTTGCAATGGCTCCTACCCATCATGGGCGCGGTCGCTGTCGCCCATGACCGGGGTATGTTGCATCGCGATCTCAAGCCCGCGAACATCTTCATCGCGCGTGGTCCCAAAGGAACGACGGTGCCCAAGTTGCTCGATTTCGGAATCGTCAGGCGGCAGTCGCACCCGTCTACCACGGCGACAGGCGCGGTCGTAGGTACTCCCTCTTACATGTCCCCTGAGCAAGCGCGAGGGGAGCCTGGCCTTCTTGCGACGAGCGACGTGTGGGGCATGGGCGTAGTCTGGTTTCGTTGCCTGACGGGTCGCCTTCCTTTTGAGCAGGCCACCGCCGTGGGCACGTTGGTAAGTATCGTCCATGAGCGTGCGCCGCGCATCGCAAGCGTCACAACACAAGTCCCTAGCGCATTGGGCCGGGCCATCGATCGCGCTCTGCAACGGGATCCGCGCAGTCGCTATCACGATATGCGGGAGTTTGCGCGCGCGCTCCTCGCGTCGGCGCAGCAGGACGGCCTACAACTGCCGGTCGACCCCGACCCTACGGGCCTTCCCGATTGGTCAACGTGGTTGACTGATCGAAGCCACCTAGCCACCACGGGTATGATGGCGGTAGCGACGAGTCAGAGCGCGCCTTTACCCTCCGCCCCAGCCGTCGTGTCAAGGCCAGGAGAACAAGCGCAGCCCGCAGTCCTGCCGCTGCCCCCTGCCGGTGCCGCACCAAGGCCGACGTTGCACCGCTCGCGGTGGTCCGCGCTTCTGTTGATCCTAACCTTACTGTCGGTCGCAGGCGTGCGCTGGTTGCGCAACGGCCCCACCACCGCTCCAACGAGCGTGGCCCGTCCGCTCAAATCAGCACACGTTGCCAAGCCGACTGGCAGCGCAGCACCGCGTGATGCGAGCCCAACCAAACCTCCCACTCAGCGAGAGCCCGGCGTATCGAGCTCCTTGCGCGAAGACGAGTTCTAAATGCGAAACGCCCCCTTCGCGCTCGCCGCATTGCTGTTGGTCGTCGCCCTGTGCGGCAAGGCCGCCCTGGCCCAGGTCGCGCAGATACTCGGCGTGGGCGCGACAATGCAGAACTTCGGCCTGCGGCGAGTCGACCCCGAGAGCGGGGATCTGGGCACCTTACACTGGCTTAGTGACTACGTAGGACCTGCTGCGGCACGACCCAAACGTGCCTTGGTGCTGAGCTTCTATGCAACTTGGTGCGAAGCCTGTGTAGCCGAGTTACCCGAGCTTCAGCGCATGCAGGACGAGTACGGCGCGCAGGGGCTCCAGATGTTGGGCGTAAACGTCAGGTCGAAAAACGAAGACGTCCAAAGCGCTCTGTCGCTCACCCATAAGCTTATATTAGCCCATGGCGTGCGCTATCCGCTGCTCTTTGACCGGTATACCCACCGCAACCAGCTGCTGTATCTGGGGGATGTGGCGCGATTGCCGTGCAACATCTTAATCGATCACGCCGGCAAGATTGTCGCGCGTTTTCAGGGTGGTGACGACGTGCAGGGGCTGCACGCGCTCGAAGCCGCGATTCGCTCTCAGGTTGAGCAAGTTTTACTACCCCTGCTGCCGCCTGCTGGGCCCGGAGCCAGGCCATGAGTCCATCAAGGTTCGCTTGGCTCGTCAGCTTGCCGCTGCTCGTCGCTAGCGCAGCGCGTGCGGCACCGCCCGCAGACGTAGCCACCGCCCCGCGCAGTTATCTCGTGCAACGTTTCGGTTCGGCTGGCAGCAAGCCGGATGAAGCGCGGATGCTTGAAGAAGCGTTGGTACTAGAGCTTGGGCACAGACAAGGAATCCATGTAGTCACACCGGCTGAGCTTGAGCAGACACTGCAGTTCGCTCAGCTCTCGACTCAGCTCGGCTGTGAAATGAGCCAAGAATGCCTTGCAGAAGTGCGCAGCAAGCTGGCGGTAGGCACGGTGCTCGCAGGCAAGTTGGGGCGGCTCGGCAAAGAGCTGTTTTTGACCATCGCGGTCGTCGACGCCAGAAATGGCAGCGTAGAGCGACGGGTTACTGTGCAAGGCCAAGACCACGAACGCTTGAAGCAACAGCTCGTTTTCGCGGTCGATCAGGTGCTCGGTCAGGCAGTGCCACAAGCACGGTTTCAGCTGCTCAAAGGAGAGACCTTGCCGCTTGCGGTGATGCCGCTCGCTGCCCGCGGAATCGCTGAGAGCACCGTCGATGCGATGGCGCAGATCTTAACTGCGGAGCTCAATCAGATCGAAGGCGTGAGCGTCATCAGCCGCGATGACATTCGCGCCATGCTCGACAAAGGACAACTCGAAGCAGAGCTTGGATGCACCGACAACCTAGCCTGTATCGTGGAGATAGGAGCAGCCCTCGGCTTATCTAAGCTGGTCGCGGGCAGCGTGGGTAAGATAGGCGATTCGTATGTCATCTCGATGCAGCTGATAGACACCCAGCGGGCCCAGGTAGAAAATCGCGTCCTGGAATCATTCGTAGGGGGTCAAGGTGAGCTCAAGAACGCCGTCAAGCTCGCGGCGTATCAGCTGCTCGGAGTGGACTACATGTCACAGCGCGGCGCGCTCAAGCTGTCTTTCAACGTGTCCGAAGCGGCGGCGCGGCTGGGTGACCGTGTATTGAAGATAGAAAAGAGTCGCCTCGATGTATTAGATCTTAGTCCGGGGCGATACTCGCTGCAGGTCAACGCGGATGTGGATGATTTCGATCCCTTCCAGACGGATATCTATGTGGCGCCGGGCATGGCTAATGTGCAGACAGTAAGACTCCACGCCAAGCCCACGCGCTGGTACAAGAGTTGGTGGTTCTGGACTTCCGCTGGCGTGGTCGTCGCCGGCAGCGGCGCGTTGAGCATGTACCTGCTGACACGCGGCGAAGTGGGTAACGGCAGCGGTACCGCGACGATTACGGAGGACCCATGAAATGGCGCTTTGGAAGTGAGGTGCTGGCGGCTTTGGTCTGTCTATCAGCGCTCGCAATGTCAACGTCTGCCCACGCACAACCTTTGCGAGCGGTGGTGCTGGTCAAGCAAGAGCTGGATGGAAAGCTCGGCAACGAAGCACCCCTCGAAGCCGCCGCGTTCGGCGCACTCGGTGGCGCGGGGTTGCGGCTTGTTGAGATCGATGCCGCGCTAGCAAGTCAAAAAGCTGTGTTTGCGGACATGGTGCAAGCGGGCACCTTACCGGCTGCCTTGTCGATGCTGAATGCAGATGCGCTGGTATCAGTAAGGCTCGCATGCGACTCGAGTGCTCAAAAGCTGCTTGGGTCGAACTTCCAGAGTTACTTCTGCACGCTCAGCACCAAAGTCGTTCGAGTCGATACCGGAGACGTGGTGTTCGCAGGTTCAGAAACCTTATCCACCCACGGTTTGAATGCGACTATGGCGGTGCAGGCGCTTCTCAAAAGTAAGGTTCCCAGCGTACTAGGCACACAGAGTCGAGGGTGGCTGAGCGGGTGGAGCGGCACTGCGGGATTCAACGTAGACTTGATGATCTCGGGAGTTTCCGACTTAGCCCATCGCAATCACTTGTTAGAGCAACTGAGCAGGCTTGCAGGCGTGGCGCACGTGCGGGGAGTCTACCTCCGCGACGGTCTTGCGAAGTTTGCGGTGAATGGTAAGGGGGAGGGCGAGCTAAGCATGCTAGCGACCGCAATCGAGCAAAGCGATCTCGCTCTGCGCGTCACTCGCGAGGCGGGCCAGACA